>JAOAIA010000010.1 GCA_026414955.1 Candidatus Bipolaricaulota bacterium | reverse complement strand
CCATCCCACGCGCACCCCATAAGCCCGCAGAATAATCCACCATCCTATAGACCAACACAGGAGCGTGGCCAACACCACCCCCGCCATAGAAAGAAAGCCCATAAACCCTAACATCTGGATCTGCTGCACGATGACCCCCACGCCCGCGAGAAATCGTGCGCATATCCCCCCAGACGGCACGCTGCTCCCCCCAAGATAGACTAAAACCCAGCACAAAATCCCCAGCCCCAGCACAATAGAGCCAAGCACAAAGAGATGGCGCCGCAGCATACTAGACGTATCCTAACCCCTTCAGGCGCTCGCGGATCTCTTTTTCCCAGCGGGGGTTTGAAGGTTCGCGGGTTCGAAGGTTCGAAGGTTCAACGCGCGAACTCGTGAACTCCTGAACTCGCGAAAAGAGCTCCTCCGGAACACGACCATCTATATCTGAGGGAGGCGGGACACCAAGCGCCGTCGTTAAGATCGGGAAGAGATCGACGATCTGAAGTTTCTGTTTGCGCCCAGGCAGGATCTGCGGCCCGCACGCGAGAAAGATCCCCTCCATCCGGTGCCAGCCCGACCCCGCATACGTCGGCGCGATGGCTCTGTGGGAGAGAAATTCCGTCGTCCCCACAGCCATGATGCCGTCCTTGGGAACTACGAGAATCTCTGGAGCGTGCGCTATCTCTTCCCCCCAGTAGATCTCTTCTTTACGATAGATGCTCTCAAAGATCGGGCCGCCCGTGTAAGGGTTCGTAAATTTTTTCAGCTCGGCTATGATCTCCTCGCGGAGCGTTTCGGCCTGCGCGGGGGCAACGCAGCCTTCCGGCTCGCGCCCTTGTAAATTCAGATAGATTTGCCCGACATTGCCGTGGGAGTACGCGCGCGTCCTGGGCCAATCTATATTCTGAGTGGACAGAAAAACTCGTCCTAGAAGGTCGTGCAAGTTGCCGTGGCGCAAGCGCGCCCCAAGATCGAGCAGTCTCAATCGTTCTGCTAAGACATAGAGGTTCTCCGGCGTCAGCCCCGCACGCCACATGAGCTTCTTGAGCAGCGTCGTCACGTTCCTCTTCAACACGAGATAGCCGTGCTCGTAGAGCCAGCAGTTGAGATAGATATTATAGTAGAGCGGGCCAAAGCCGTGATCGGAGATCACAAACAACGCCGTGGCATCGTCGAGTGCTGCGCGAATCTGCCCGATGGCTGCGTCGGCACGCTGATAGATCTCCAAGATCGGGTTGCCCGGACAGTCTCCCCCGTGGTAGCGCGGACGCTTGATATTATCTAAGAGATGCCACATCTGATGTTGCACGGAATCGGTCTCCATGATGTGGAGCATACAGAAGTCCCAGGGGTTCTTGCGCATCAGGGAGAGGGCGATCTCGACGCGACGGGTGAGAGAGTCTTTCAGATTGTGAAGCCAGTGGCGCGCGGCGTAGCGCCCGCGCCAGTGCTCTGGCATAACTGGGTATGGCCCGATCTCGCGCTCGATCTCGTCCTTCAGTTCAGGAGGATAGGCGTAATTGACCCCGTCGGGGGTTAGGAGATCCGTAAGTAAAAAGCCGTTGACCGAGCGAGCGGGATAGCTCACGGGCACGCCCATCACGCCGACGCGCTTGCCGTGCCGACTGAGATACTCCCACAGAACTTCTCGCTTGATACTGTGGGAGCTGATCGGCACAAGCTGATAGCTCCCGTCTTTGCGAGTGAGCCAGTCGAATATGCCATGACGTCCCGGCTGCACCCCGGTCTGGAAGCTCGTCCAGGCAGCTCCGGTGATGGGCGGCTGAGTGCTCTCCAACCGTGCTACAGCCCCGCAATCGAGAAGCTTCTTGAGATGGGGCAGATGCCCCTCAGCGGCCCACGGCTCGATGAGATCGAACGTCGCCCCGTCAAGGGCGATTACCATGACTTTTTGAGTGCTCACACGACCTCTTTTCTGCCCTCTTCGCCTTAGCCCCTCCCCTCACCCTTGCACCCCTCTCCCTCGGAGGGGAGAGGGGCCGGGGGTGAGGGTGATAAATCCTCCAAATCTTCGGTCTCCCCTTTGAAGATCAACGCGCGGATCGCATTGCGCGCGTAAAAGCGCATCGTCTTCCAGACTCCCAGACGATTATAGCGACGCGCCGACGCGTATGCTACTAAATTTGCATCGTAGCGGACGCGCCCCAGACGGCGAAGCCTCCTCACGATCTCGTGATCCTCGAGGGCTTTGAGCGCGGTGTTGAATCCCCCGACAGCGAAAAACGCCTCGCGGCGCATCGCGAAATTCGACCCGATCACGTTGTGCCACCCCCAAAGACGCCCGACGTGCGTGATCGTGTCGTTGAGTATCGGATGAAAAAATCCCCACACAGCCCCAAAGCCGCGCAGCCGCACGGGGCCGTAGAGCACCACGAGCCGCGGGTCTTCTTCGAACGCGCGGACGATGCGCACCGCCCAATCGGATGGGTAGATCGC
>JAOAIA010000009.1 GCA_026414955.1 Candidatus Bipolaricaulota bacterium | reverse complement strand
AGATGTGTATAAGAGACAGCAATCACGTTGTGCCAGCCGAAGAGACGTCCCACGTGTGTGATCGTGTCGTTGAGTATGGGGTGAAAAAACCTCCAGAACCTCCCAAAGCCTTGGAGGCGCACCGGTCCGTAGAGCACTACGAGCCGAGGGTCTTCAGCGAATGCACGGGCGATGCCAGCAGCCCACTCAGGAGGATAGATCGCGTCGGCGTCAGCGCTGGCGATGATCTCCCCCGACGTTGCCAGACACGCCGTCTGGCGCGCCCAGCCGGCTCCCTTGCGCCCTTCGAAAACGATCCTGATCGGCCACGGCGCGTTGTGGGCAAAACCCCTCACGATCTCTTCAGTCTTATCCGTGCACAGGTTGAGACAGACTACGATCTCTAACTCCCCAGAAAAATCTTGGTGCGCTAAAGATCGCAAACAGTGCCCAATATACAGTTCTTCATTGTGCGCGGGGATGGCTACAGAGATCTTCATGCCGGCACCGCCGCTTGCAAGAGCTGCTCATAGAGGTCTTTGAGGTGCTGCCCCACGACGGGCAGGCTGCTCGCGTGTGCGAGTTCTTCGGCAGCCTGAGAGAGCCGTTGCCATGCGTGGGGGTTCTGTGCCAGCTCTGAAATAATGTGCACGAATTCCTCCATGGACGCGCCCATGCGAGCATTGACTCTATCTTTGAGCCAACCGCGATATTCGGGAATATCTCGCACAAGCAACGGTCGCCCCAGCGACGCGGCTTCGAGCAAGACCATCGGCTGGTTCTCACGGAACGACGGCAAGAACAAGAGATCCCCCGCAGAGAACGCTGCCGGGGTATCTTCGACAAAGCCGGGCATGAGAACATTGGGAGGTCTGTTCTCAACAGCTCTGTGCATCTCCGGATAAAACGTCAAAAGCTTGGGCCAGATGTGCCCGAACCAGACGAAGTCTATCTGGGGGAGCCGGCGCGCGACTTCGAGAAAATCTAAAATCCCCTTGCGGGGGATGACGTTGCCCGCACAAAAGACCGTGAAATTTTTCAGCCCCAGCCGGCCTCGATAGGCGCGACGTCCCTCTGCAGAGAAGCGAAAGCGTTCCCGATCAACGGCATTGCTGACGACGCAGATCGGCTTGGTGATCCCCTGGATGCGCAGTTGTTCGCGGGCGTACTGCGAGCACGTGAAGATCGCGTCGCTCGACTGGTAAAAATAATAGAGATATTTTTCGTACAAGGGGGCGATGGAGTTGAAGAGCGTAAAGCTGTCTTCAAAGTCATGCGCGCCCATGCTGTGAGCATGAACGACCACGGGGATTTTCAGGCGCTTGGCGCGCTTCAAGTAGAAGAGCGACTTCGGCCCAAAGAAGTGCAGATGCAGCAGATCATACTTGGAGTCAGGGTCGTCGGTAACAGGCACGCCAACCCTTTGCAGCGCCTTGCGATGCTGCTCATAGGCTGTGCGAAACCCCGATTTAGCGACCAATTCTGCAGCCTCAAGATAGAGACAGATCTTCATAGCTATCCCCCCTTTCGCGCTATCGCCAGCAACGCCTGATAGAGCTGATACAGGTGATGCCCCACCCGATCGAGCGAGTTTGCCTCTGCAAGACGATACGCCGCGCCAGCGAGCCGCTCCCGCAGGGCTGTGTCGTGAGCGAGCATCACGATCTTTTCGCAGAAACCATCAATAGTCTTCTCTGTGAGACAGTTCTCTCCATCACGCCATCCCGCAGCCGTGTACTCCGGCAAGGCGCGCATGACCAGCGGGCGCTGCAAAGCCGCCGCCTCCAAGAGCACCAGGCCGTGCGTCTCCCCGTAGGACGGATAGAAGAGCAGATCGCCCGCGGAGAACGCCCCGGGCGCGTCTTCGATGAAGCCGGGCAGCTTCACGTTGGCTGGGCGCTCGTCGAGCGCCCGGTGCATCTCGCTGTCAAATGCCAGCAATCGCCCCCAGGCCTGGCCAAACCAGATGAAATCAAACTGGGGCAAGCGTCGCGCGACCTCGAGAAAGTCCAAGACCCCCTTGCGGGGAATGATATTGCCCGCGGAGAAGACCGTAAAGCGTTTCAGCCCGAAGCGCTGCCGATACTTCTCGCGCGCTTGAGCATCGAATTTGAATTTCTCTAAATCCACGCCGTTGCTCACGACATAGATAGGCCGAGAGATCCCCTGCGCTTGAAGAAGTCTTTTCGCGTGCCCCGAGGGCGTGAAGATCGCGTCGCTCAGCTCATAAAAATAGTGCAGATATCTTTCGTAGAGCGGCGCAAAAGTATTCGAGAGCGTGAAGCTGTCCTTGAAGTCATAGGTGCCGATGCTGTGGGCGTGGGCGATCACGATCTTGCCCTGTTGCTTGGCACGCTTCAGATAGTAGAGCGAGCGCGGGCCAAACCAATGGACGTGCAAAATATCGAACGAGTCCGTGGGATCGGTGGTCACGGGCACGCCTAGTCTTTCGAGGGCGCGCAGGTGTTGCGCAAACGCCGTGCGGAACCCCGAGCGCGCCACGACGTTCTCCGCCTCAAGATAGAGACAGACCTTCATCTTCTCCGATCCCCTCTGTCATTCCCATTCTATCGTCGCTGGGGGCTTCGACGTGATGTCGTAGACCACGCGGGTGACCCCTTCGATCTCGTTGGTGATCCGGCTCGAAATCCTTTCTAATATGTCATAGGGGATAGGGAACCAGTCAGCGGTCATGCCATCGCGGCTGTCTACCGCGCGCACGGCGACGACGTGCCCGTAGGCCCGCCCATCCCCCAAGACGGCGACGCTTCTCACCGGCAGCAGCACAGCAAAGTACTGCCAGATCGCGCGGGCGAGCCCCGCTCTGTAAATCTCTTCGCGCACAATCGCGTCCACTCTCTGTAAGACGTTCACGCGCTCAGGGGTCACTTCCCCTACGATCCTCACGGCCAACCCCGGCCCTGGGAACGGCTGCTCACAGACGATCTCTTCGGGAATTCCCAAGCGCAGCCCGATCTGACGCACCTCGTCTTTGAAGAAGTTTCGCAGCGGCTCAACGATCTTAAAGCGCAATCGTTCGGGAAGCCCACCCACGTTGTGATGGCTCTTAATCTTATCGGCGCCGCGCGCGCCCGCGCTCTCAATCACGTCCGAGTAGATTGTCCCTTGCACTAAGACGTCAATCCCGCCGACCTCTCGGGCGAGCCTCTGGGCTTCTTCTTCAAAGACCCTGATAAACTCTGCGCCGATGCGCTGGCGCTTCTCCTCGGGATCGGTCACTCCCCGGAGTTGTGAGAAGAAGCGCGCGCGCGCATCTACGACGCGCAAGTGCAATCCTAATCTCTCAAAGACGGTCGTGGTGCGCTCGGCTTCGCCTAGGCGCAATAACCCCGTGTCAATGAAGACGGGAATCAGTCTATCACCGATAGCGCGGTGGACGAGCACCGCGGCCGTGCTGCTGTCTACGCCCCCGGAGACCCCGATGAGCACGTGCCGTGCGCCCGCCAGCTCTTCTTTCAGTCTTTCGATGATCTCTTGGACGTGATCTGCGGGGTGCCACCGTTCGTGAATCCGACAGACTTTGAAGAGAAAATTTTTGAGAATTGCTGTGCCCTTGGGGGTGTGCGCGACTTCAGGATGGAATTGAATCCCGTACAGAAGTCCGTCGCGGCTCTTCATCGCCGCGTGGGCGATGTTCGCAGTCTTTGCTAAGCAGACAAAATCGGTGGGCAGTGCGCGAATCTCGTCGCCGTGGCTCATCCAGACCTCTTCGTGCTCAGAGAGTCCCTCAAGGAGCGTATCTCTTTGAATGATTTGGAGGGTACTGGGGCCGTACTCGCGTCTCTCCCCTCGGAGCACCTGCCCGCCCAGATCGTGGGCCATAAGCTGCATCCCGTAACAGATCCCCAAGATCGGGATCTTCAGCTCATAGATGCGCTTATCTATATGAGGGGCATCGGGGGCGTAGACGCTGGCTGGCCCGCCGGAGAGGATCAGCCCCTTGGGAGCGCGGCGCTGGATCTCCTCGGGAGAGATCTCTGGGGGGACGATCTCAGCATAGACCCCCTGCTCGCGGACAGCTTTGGCGATGAGCTTGGTGTACTGCGAGCCGAAATCGAGAATGAGCACAGTATCCATAAAGAGCGTATTGTTAGTTTAGCAGAGAAGCTCGCACCAATGCAAACGCTCACGGGAGCAGGATACGCTGCAGCTCTGCCATGACCGGGTGGAGCTTGCTCCGAATAACAATATCGGCGATGGGATCGAAGGGCGTCTCATCACGGTTGACGATGGCGACCTGAGCGCCGCGGCGTTTCGCCTGCGGCACCAGCCCAGCGACGGGGTAGACTTCTAACGATGTGCCTAGCACAACCAGAAGATCGCAGCGTGCGATCTCATCGAGAGCTTTGTCAAAATCGGGGGTGAGTAGCTCGCCAAAGAGCACGACGTCGGGCTTGAGCAGATCGCTACATTCATCGCACAAGGGGACGCGATGGCGCTCGACTTTTTCAAAAATCTCGTGGATCGTATAAGGCTTCTTGCAGCCCATACACAGCCCGCGCGTGTAATTGCCGTGAACTTCGAGCACCCGTTGGGAGCCGGCTTTCCTGTGCAGATCGTCAATGTTTTGGGTGATGACGCATTTGAGATAGCCGCGAGCTTCAAGCTGAGCGAGCGTAATATGGGTAATATTGGGTTGGGCGTCAGCGAGCTTGGCGAAGCGCACACGCCAGAACTCGTAGAAGCGCACGGGGTTGCTGCGAAAGCCCCCAATTGAAGCGACTTCCATGGGGTTATACTGCGCCCAAAGCCCTATACGAGGGCTGCGAAAGTCGGGGATGCCCGAATCGGTGCTCACCCCCGCGCCGGTGAGAGCAACGCCATAGTGAGCTGCACGCAGCATCTGGGCCAGGCGCTCGATCTGTTCCCTCACGCTTGGGATTGTACACCCAAGAGATCGCCCAGACAAGTCCCGGCGCTATCGGGTATAATGACAGCTGTTGCTTCAGCAGTATAATCAGCAGGGTGAACGCTCATGGTTGCCAAAGCCCCCAGCAAGCAGAGCACAACCAAACTCAGTGAGCTACCCCACGAGGGACACTTTGGGGAGTTTGGCGGGCAGTTCGTCCCGGAGATTTTAATCCCGGCTCTCAAAGAATTAGAGCGCGCGCATAAAGAGATCACGGCGCGCTTTGACTTTCAGAGCGAGCTGAAGGCGCTGCGCGCCGACTACGGGGGGCGCCCCACCCCGCTCTATTTTGCCAAGCGTCTCACCGAGCACGCCGGAGGTGCTCGCATCTTCCTCAAGCGCGAAGATGTGGTGCACGGCGGGGCACACACGCTCAATAACGCGCTCGGGCAGGCATTGCTCGCGCGCGCGATGGGCAAGCGGCGCGTGATCGCGGAGACGGGCGCAGGACAGCACGGTGTCGCCGTCGCTATGGCCTGCGCGGTGCTCGGCCTCAACGCTGAGATTTATATGGGCGCGCGGGACATCGAGCGCCAAGCGCTGAACGCCCAACGCATGAAAGTATTGGGCGCGGTGGTGCACGCGGTCACCAGCGGCTCCCAGACGCTCAAAGACGCGATCAATGAAGCGTTACGCGACTGGGTGACCAACGTGCCCACGACTTATTATCTCATGGGTTCAGTCATCGGCCCGCACCCGTACCCCATGATCGTGCGCGACTTTCAGCGCGTCATCGGGGACGAGATCAAGGGCCAGCTCTTGCGACGCGAGCAGCGCTTGCCCGATCTCTTAGTGGCGTGCGTGGGCGGCGGCAGCAACGCCATCGGTACGTTCTACCCGTTCGTCAGCGACGAGAAAGTTCAGTTCTTAGGGGTAGAAGCTGCGGGAGCAGCCTCGCTCAGCCGCGGCTCTATCGGGGTACTGCACGGCGCCAAGACGTTCGTCTTGCAGGACGAGCACGGCCATATTGCTGAGACGCACAGCATCGCGGCGGGATTAGACTACGCAGCCGTAGGCCCGGAGCACGCGTTGTATAAGAAGCTCGGGCGAGGAGAGTACGTCCCCGTGAGCGATGCGGAAGCCCTGGAGGGCTTCCGGCTCTTAGCGCGCCTGGAGGGGATCTTGCCAGCTCTGGAAGCCGCGCACGCGGTCTACGCCGGAGTGCAGCGGGCCAAGCGCATGAAGCGCGATCAGATCATGGTGATCACGCTCTCTGGCCGCGGTGACAAAGACCTGGAGACGGTGGTACGCTATGATACTCAGCCAACGCCTGAACAAACGCTTTGAGGAGGTGCGCCGCCGAGGCGAGGCGGCGCTCATCGGCTATATAATGACCGGAGAGCCCCAGCTCCCCCGCACCTTAGAGTATATAAAAGCCCTTGAGGCCGGCGGCCTGGACGTGCTGGAGCTGGGCGTGCCCTTCACCGATCCCATCGCCGACGGCCCCACTCTCCAAGCGGCGCACGCCCGCGCACTCCGTCAAGGGGTGACCGTGCACACGGCGCTTCAGTTCGTGCGCGAGCTGCGCAAAAGCTCCGAGCTGCCCATCTTACTCATGACCTACTATAACCCGATCTATCGGCTCGGTGAAGAATCGTTTGCGCGGCGATGTAGCGAGGCCAGCGTAGATGGCGTGATCATCCCCGATCTGCCCATCGAAGAAGCGACGTCATGGGTCAATCAAGCGCGCAAGTACGGATTGGCACGGGTCTTCTTCGCCACACCGGAGACCGACACCGAGCGCGTCAAGAAGATATGCGAATACGCGTCGGGGTTTCTGTATCTGGTCTCGCGGTACGGCACGACGGGGGCACACGAGACCCTGGCCCCTACGGCGATCCCCCTGATCGAGCGGGTGAGGCCGCTCGTGCCTCAAGATCTGCGATTAGCTGTGGGCTTTGGGTTTTCGACGCGGGCGCAGATCGAGATGGTCGTGCGGGCCGGTGTGGACGGGGTGATCGTGGGCAGCGCCTTAGCAGCGCGGATTGCCGAGGGCGCTTCGCCTGAGACGATAACGGACTATGTCCGAGAGCTTAAAGCGGGCACGAGACCTCTTCCCTAGCCCCTCTCTTGAAGAGAGAGGGGGACTCGCGGGGACAGGGAGTAGGTCTCATATCTATCTTGTCGGCTGCATGGGGTCGGGCAAGAGCACCGTGGGCCGGCTCCTGGCGCGCGTGCTAGAGCGAGAATTTCTCGATCTAGACGAAGAGATCGTCGCGCGCGCAGGGTGCTCGATCTCGAAGATCTTTGAAGTAGAAGGGGAACCGGGGTTTCGTGAGCGCGAGAGTGCTGTGCTGCGCGAGGTCGCACAGCACCACGAGAGAGTGATCGCGCTGGGCGGCGGTGCCGTGCTCAGAGACGAGAACTGGGAGCTTGTTCAGCAGACGGGCGTCAGTATCTATCTCAAGGTGCGCCCAGAGATTCTTGCCCAGCGGTTGGAGAGCGAGTGGGAGCGCCCTTTACTAATAGGGCTGACGCCGGAACAGCGTCTGCGCAAGATCTCTGAAATCTTAGAGAGTCGGCGAGCGCGCTACGAGCAAGCAGATTCTATCGTTGAGAATGAGGGGACGCCCGCGGAGGCCGTCGCAGCAATCTGTAAGTCTTTCGGCGAGAGCTTAGTGCAGATCATCCCCGTCGCGCTCGGCGAGCGCAGCTATTTCATCTGGGTCAAGCCAGGGCTGCTCCAGCACATCGGCGAACTGTACAGGGGCTACTGCTTCGGCCCACGGGCAGCGATCATTACCGACACGACCGTCGCTCGGCGCTACGGGGAACTCGTCACCGATTCTTTGCGTAAGAACGGCATCGAGTCTTGTTTGCTAGCTGTGCCTCCCGGCGAAGAGCAGAAGAGCTTACAGACAGCAGAGATGCTCTACACGCGCCTGCTCGAAGCGGGCTTAGATCGCCAGGCGACGGTCATCGCGCTGGGGGGTGGCGTGATCGGGGATTTAGCGGGCTTTGTCGCCTCGACGTTCCTGCGCGGCGTTACTTATATTCAGATTCCCACAACGCTGCTGGCCCAAGTGGACAGCAGCGTCGGGGGCAAGACCGGGGTCAATCATCCCTTGGGGAAGAACTTAATCGGGACGTTCTATCAGCCTCGGTGTGTCTTCATTGACCCGACGGTGTTGCGTACTCTTCCTGAGGGCGAGCGTTGGTCTGGGCTTGCCGAAGTCATCAAATATGGGCTGATTCGCGATCCGGCGCTCTTGGCGCGCTTGGAGGCTGAGCTGGAGAACTTCGCGCAGCATCCCGAAACTCTCTCGGACGTCATCGCGCGGTGCTGCGCGATCAAGGCCGAGATCGTCTCCGCGGACGAGCGCGAGAGCGGGCTGAGAAAATTCTTAAACTTCGGGCATACTGTCGGACACGCCCTCGAAGCCGCGAGCGCGTATCAGTTCCGTCATGGCGAAGCCATTGCCTGGGGGATGCTCGTCGCCGCGCGGCTCTCTCATCAGAAGACAGGGCTGAGCGCGTCGGAGCTGGAGCGCATCGAAAATCTCTTAGCGCGGTTTCCCAAGCCATCTTTGGGACAGATCAATCGCGAACGAGTGCTCGAGCTAGTACGCCGTGACAAGAAGGTGCGCGACGGAAAAGTGCAGTTTGTGCTGCTGCGCGCCATCGGCGAGCCGATGCTCTGCGAGAGCGTCACCGAGGCCGAGCTACAGCAGATCCTGCAGACCTTTGTAGGGGCAGGTTCCAAACCCGCCCCTCCCACAGGAGCCGAGGATGAGAGCCTATGAAGCGCATCTTGGTCATTCACGGGCCGAATTTGAATCTCCTAGGCGAGCGCGAGCCGCAGATCTACGGCTCGCTGACGCTTGCTGAGCTGAATGCCAAGCTCCACGAGTTCGCTGTCGAGCACAATCTGGAGCTGAAGGTCTTTCAGTCCAATCACGAGGGCGCGCTCATAGACAAGATACACAGCGAACGGCATTGGGCCGATGGGATCGTGATCAACCCCGGCGCGCTCACGCACTACAGCTACGCCCTTCGTGATGCTATTTCTGCTGTGGGCAAGCCCACCGTCGAAGTCCATCTCTCGGATATTCACCAGCGCGAGCCGTTCCGCAAGATCTCTGTCATTAAAGACGTTTGCATCGCGCAGGTGTGCGGGCTGGGCTGGAAGAGCTATATCGAGGGCTTGAAAGCCCTGCAAGCGGAAGCTACAATGACACACGTCTCTCGGGAGGGTAGCATGAGCGAACCGATCATTGAAGCCAAGAAAGACGGCCCCAATCTCATCAAAGGCCCGCTCAAGCTCGTGGACGCTTCAGGGAAAGAAACTCTGATTGACCGTCCGTGGGTGGCGCTCTGCCGCTGCGGGCAATCTCAGAGTAAGCCCCTGTGTGACGGGACGCACAGCAAGGTCAGCTTCAAAGCCGACGCCGCGAAGCTGTATCAGCCCTAGATGCCGGCTGCTGAAGCATCCGGCTGAGAGAGAGAAGCCCGCTGAAGGGGGCTTCTCAGCGTGCTTCAGCACGCTGCCATCTGCTGAGATGGCGACTTCAGTCGCCGATTCGGGCAAGCTCTTCAGCAGCCTGCGCCCACTGCTCAGCGAGCGCGTCTAACTCTTGGCGCTTCTGTCGGTAGAGCGCCGTCAGCTCGCGCAACTTTTGGTGATCCCCGGCGTAACTGGCGGCTTCCATGTCGCGCTCGATCTGAGCGATCTCGCTCTCTAAATCTGTAACAGCGGCCATGAGTTCGGCTTCGCGGGCGGCGAGCTTGGCCCGCTGGCGCTCGCGCAGGCGTTGTTCTTTCCCAGGAGAGATGCGTTTAGGCTTCTCTTCAGACCTACTTCGCTGGTCTCCTTCCCAAGATGGGGAAAGCTCCCCTCCCCGTGCCGGGGAGGGGCTGGGGGAGAAGTCTTTCTGCGCCCGATACTGCTCATAATCCCCACGATAGACTTTCAGCTCGCCATCGCGGATCTCCCAGATTTGCGTCGCCACAGATTGAATGAGATAGCGATCGTGCGAGGCGAGCACAACCGTGCCCTTGTATTCTCTCAAAGCCTCTTGGAGGACCTCGCGCGAGTCTATGTCTAAGTGATTGGTCGGCTCGTCTAAGAGCAAGAGATTACCCCCAAGCTGCGCGAGCAGCGCCAGGGCGAGACGGCTCCGCTCCCCGCCTGACAGCTCCGCAATTCTCTTAAACACGTCATCGCCGGAGAAGAGAAATTGCCCCAAGAAATCCCGCGCCGCGCTGATCGTCTGAGCTTTGTTCTGGACAACGACGTCGAGCACGGTCTTGTCGGCGTCCTCTGATTCTGTTTGGCTCTGACGAAAATATGCGATCTCGACGCCGTGCCCAAGTTCCAGCGTGCCCTCTAACGACTTCAGCTCGCCCGCGAGAGTTCTCAAAAAGGTGCTCTTGCCGGAGCCGTTGGGGCCGAGGAGCGCGGCGCGCTCGCCCCGCTGCAGCGAGAGACTCTTGCACCGGAAGAGCGGAGCATCGGGGTAGCCGATCACCAGATCGCGAGCGCGCAGCACCCGCTCGCCGCTGGGCTTTTTTACGTCCATCCACAGATGAATCTTTTTGGGGACGATGGGCTTGGGGATGCGCTCCAGCTTCTCCAAAACTTTCTGACGCGCTTGCGCTTGGCTGGCGCGAAAGTCCCCACCGGCGATGTTCCTTCGGATAAACTCTTCGGATTTTCTGATGAACTCTTGTTGCTCTTCGTAGAGCTTCCACTGGCGCTCCAGCCGCTCCTGGCGCAGCGCACTGTATTGAGAGTAATTCCCTGAATACTCATACAGGCGCCCAAACTCCAGCTCCCAAATTTTGTGCACCAACTTGTCGAGGAAGTAGCGGTCGTGCGACACGATAACAAACGCGCCCTTCCAGTGCGAGAGATACTCCTCGAGCCATTCCAGGGCTTCGACGTCCAAGTGATTGGTCGGCTCATCTAATAAGAGCACGTCCGGCTCTTCGAGGAGCAGCCGCGCTAACGCCGCGCGTGCCCGCTGGCCGCCGCTCAAGTGAGTGATCACCCTCTGTTCGTCATCGGGGGTGAACCCCATCCCCGCGAGCACTTGGTGGATCCGGCTCTGGTACTCATAGCCCCCGCCGCGCCGAAAATTTTCCAGCAATTCGTCGTAGCGTCGCAAGAGATCCTCGCTGGGTGTTCCGCGGGAGAGGGCGTGCTCTAACTGCTGCAGCTCGCGCTCTTGCTCGCGCAGGTTTTCAAAGACTGTGAGCATCTCGTCGAAGAGCGTGGCGCTGCTCTCCAGTTGTGGCTCT
This sequence comes from Candidatus Bipolaricaulota bacterium, assembly GCA_026414955.1. GTDB lineage: Bacteria > Bipolaricaulota > Bipolaricaulia > RBG-16-55-9 > DRXL01 > JANXCC01. The sequence continues at coordinate 15,845 of JAOAIA010000009.1, read as the reverse complement.
TGCGCCAGATAGCCGATACGAGCAGAACGCGCACGCACGACGCGCCCGGCCGTCGGCTCTTGCAACCCCGCGAGAATCCGCAGGAGCGTAGATTTTCCGCTGCCATTAAGACCAACTAAGCCGATGCGATCCCCTCTGTGCACGCGCACCGAGACCTTCTCAAAGACTATTGCGGCACCGTAGCGGTGCATCAGCTCTTCCGTCGCGATCAGGGACATAGCTTTTCATCATAAACGCTCAGCTCTCGCTTGACAAGGCCAGAGTGACTTGGTTGAATCATGAGACTATGAGCCTTGAGCAATGGCGCCAGCAGATAGATGAGATAGACGAGCGTCTTTTAGAGTTGTTGAACGAGCGGGCGGCACTTGCTCTGCAGATTGGGCGGGCGAAGCGTGCGCGTGGGCTTCCCATATACTCCCAGGAGCGCGAAGCCCAGATTCTGCAGAGACTGTGCGCGCTCAATCGCGGGCCGCTGGACGAACAAGCGATCCGACAGATCTTCTCACAGATTTTTGCTGAGTCGCGACGGCTCCAAGAGACAATGCTATGACCGTGCGCGTGGCGTTCCAAGGCGAGCTGGGCGCATACAGTGAAGCCGCGATTGCCCGGTATTTTACAGAGTATGAGCCGATCCCATGTCGCACCTTCCGTGAAGTGCTAGAGACAGTGCTCACAGGTGCAGCCGACTACGGGTGTCTGCCTGTAGAAAACTCGACGACGGGAATTATCAGCGAAGCGCACGCGCTGCTGCGCGAGTTCGCGCACGGGATCTCTATCTGCGGGGAAGTGCCGCTTCGAGTCCGGCACTGTCTGTTGGGTGTGCCGGGGAGTTCTATAGAGAAAATTCGCACGGTCTACTCGCACCCGCAAGCGCTGGCGCAGTGTCGGAGATTTTTGGAGAGTTTAGGCGTCACTGGTGAGCATTTCTACGACACCGCCGGGGCAGCTTGGTTTGTCGCGGAGCGAGGCGATCCCACGTGTGCGGCCATTGCGAGCCGCGAAGCCGCGCGATGCTATAATCTTGTAATCTTGCGTGAGGGAATCGAGTCCGATCCCACCAACACGACGCGGTTTGTGTTGGTGCAAAGATTTACGGCACGGGATCAAGCCCACCGGGATTTCCGGGATGACAGCGACTGATACGCTTCAGAGCGAGCCAACCCCCACGCAGGAGCCCATACTTTTGAATCGCTTGCTTGGCGTACTCTGAGCACGACGGATAGAACCGGCACGAGCTGGGTAATATGGGCGAGAGCAATTTTTGATAGAGCGTGATCAGCAAGAGAGCCAGAGCGCGCATAGCTTTTTTATTCTAACCACTCAATATAAGGCGCAACAAGGGGCCAAGCGTTACTGCGCTGGAAGATCGAAGGCATCTTTGTCGTAACCCAAGTGAAGAATCCCCAGGCACGTCAACAAGTTCTGGCTCTTCTGGACAAACCCCTCATCGCTGCCCTGAAGAAACTGCGCAGCCAGCTCCGTCGCCTCGTGAAGGAGTTACAAAGCAGACGCCTCGAGGCTTCCCAAATCTTTCAGCTTTACGAGCAATTCTACCCCATTCATCAGACCGTGTGCGCTTGGCTCAGGTGGCTAGAGCCACTCCGCGAGCGCAGCAAGGGGGCAGCTCACGTGTATAGGGTGCTGAACCAGTTCGCTGGAGAGGTCGAAGAGCTTTTGGAGGATTTCGCTCTCTGGCCGGAGTTACAACAGCGCCTCGAAGCCATCTCCCACGCCGAGGAGACGCGCTCGTGGAGGGCAGTGTGGGCCGAGCTTTAGTCATCCTCACGAAAGCCGCCCAGCAAGACGTCAAGCATCTGAAACGCCAGTATCGAAGAGCCGATACGGAGCTGCAGGCTGCTCTGGAGAGCCTAGAGTCCGATCCCCATCACGGAGCGGTAATCCCCAGCCTTTCTTCTGTCCGTAAGCTCAAAATCGCGAGCCGCGATATTCGGGGTGGCAAGGAACGAGGCTTTCGCTTAGTCACGTGCTGGCGGCACGATAGGCTCTAGGTTGTGTGGGTCTATGCTAAGCCTGAACGCAAGACGGCCACGCCCGCAGAGATTCGCCATCGGCTAGAGCAAGCTGGGCTTCTCTAGAGGGGGCTTTTTAGAATCGCGGAACGCACTGAAGAGCGCAAGGGTATTGCACTCTTCAGACAAACTCCTTAAGATAGAGTGACCCTATGACCCTGCGCAAGCTCGTCGGCCGCTACCAGCCCAAAGATTCTTTCTTGCACAAGCTCGACCCGCGCACCAAGATCTGCGCCGCGCTTGTGCTCGCCATCGCGGTCTTCTTTCTGCACTCTCCCTGGGACTATCTCATCTTTGCTGGATTCATCTTGCTCGCAGTCATAGCGGGGCAGATCGGCTTCTGGCCGCTGGTGCGCGCGGTGCAAGCCCTGACTGTGTTAATTGGGCTCAGCGCGCTCTTGCAGCTCTTCGGCGCCCCGGGGAACCCCATCTGGCAGTGGGGGCCATTGAAAATATCTGATGAGGGCCTGCGAGTCGGCGCGATGCTCTCGGCTCGGCTGATCTTCTTTGGGCTGATCAGCGCGATCTTGGGCGTGACCACGTCGGCTCTTCAGCTTGCCGACGGCTTAGAGGGCGTCTTGTTGCCCTTGGCAAGACTTCGAGTGCCCGTGCGTGGGTTGGCTCTGATGTTCAGCGTCTCATTGCGCTTTGTCCCGTTGATCCTTGACGAAGCCGATATGATCACCAAAGCGATGCGCGCCCGCGGCATTGACCCCTTCGAGGGGAGCATCGCCGAGCGGGCACGCAAGATCGTGGGGGTGCTGGTGCCCTTGCTGAGAAACACGCTCTTGCGGGCCGAAGCCCTCGCCGAAGCGATGGCCGCGCGCGGCTACGATCCCGACCAACCTCGCACCCGGCTCTACCAGCCACAGTTCTCGTGGCGCGATGGGATGGCATTAGCAAGCCTGACCCTGCTAGGCGTTCTGATCGGGGTCTTCTAAACTTGACTCTTCTTCCCGATCCAGTTACAATCCCCACACAAGGGGGGATTTGTGAGCGAGATCCGCGTCGCCATCGTCGGTGTGGGCAACTGCGCCAGCGCCCTCGTCCAAGGGATCTTTCACTATTCCCAGAGCACGCCCGAACAACTCCCCGGACTGCTCCATCCCGTCTTAGGGGATTATCAGCCCAACGATATCCAGATCGTCGCGGCGTTCGACATTGACGCCCGAAAAGTCGGCAAAGACCTGAGCGAAGCGATCTTCGCGCCGCCCAACTGCACGAAGATCTTCTATCCCCCCGTGCCCCGCTTGGGCGTCACCGTGCAGATGGGCGAGATCTTCGACGGCTACCCCGCGCACATGGACGAGTATCCCGACTCCGAAGCGTTTCGCGTTGCCGACGCGCGCCCCGTGGATGTCGTCACTGAGCTGAAGCGCTCGCGCGCAGAGATTTTAGTCAACTACCTCCCCGTCGGCTCCCAACGCGCCACAGAATTTTACGCCCAGTGCTGCTTGGAGGCGAAAGTCGCCCTGGTGAACTGCATCCCCGTGTTCATCGCTTCTGATCCCACGTGGGCGCACAAATTCGAGCGCCGCGGCTTGCCCGTCGTAGGCGACGACATCAAATCCCAGCTCGGCGCGACGATCCTTCATCGAACGCTCGCCAAACTCTGCGAAGACCGTGGGGTGCAGATCGAGCGCACCTATCAGCTCAACGTTGGTGGGAACACGGACTTTTTGAATCTCTTAGAGCGCACCCGCCGCGCGACAAAGAAGATCTCCAAGACTGAATCGGTGCAGTCGCAGTTGCAGCACCCATTGCCGGAAAACCACATTCACATCGGGCCGAGCGACTACGTCCCTTGGCTCAAAGATAATAAAATCTGCTTTTTACGCATCGAGGCACGGGGCTTCGGCGGCGTCCCAGTGACTCTGGAACTCAAACTCTCCGTAGAAGATTCGCCCAACAGCGCCGCTATAGTGATGGACGCGATCCGCGCGTGTAAGATCGCCTTAGACAGAAAGATCGCGGGGCCGTTGATCTCTGTCTCTGCCATGACGATGAAGCATCCTCCGGAGCAGTTTCCCGATGCGACGGCTCTAGCGCTCTTTGAGGAATTCATCGCTGGGCGTCGCCTGACCTAACCCCCAGCCCCTTCCTCACCTTCACCCCCAGCCCTTCTCCCCTGGGAGGGAGAGGGGAGCAGGGGTGAGGGGAAGGGAGGGATCAGTACAATACGATGATCGTCGTTCTGCTGGCCGCAGGCTACGGAAAACGCTTGGGGTGCTTAGATCTCCCCAAGCCCCTCATTCCACTGGAGGGCAAGCCGCTGCTCGCGCACGTGTTGGAGCGCGTCTTTTCAGTCAATCCCAATCGGGTGCTCGTCGTCACCGGACACGGGCACGAAAAGCTCGAAAAGTTTCTGCGAAAATGTTCGGTGGAGATCGTGCGCAACCCCACACCGTGGCGCGAGAACGGCGCAAGTCTGCTGTGCGCCCAATCTCTGGTGCGCGAGCGATTTATTCTAGCAATGAGCGATCACATCGTTGATCCCATATTCTATCGCAAAGCTTCACAGTGCAAGGGCTTTGGGCTTTGTGTAGACCGGACGCCGGCGCTCCGGTGCCAGCAGAACGACGCCACGCGCGTCTGGGTCGAGAAAGACTTCGTTACAAAGATCGGGAAAGATCTTTCAGAATGGAACGCGCTGGACACGGGGGTCTTCGCGCTCACCCCGAAGATCTTCGACGTGCTGCACGAGCTGAGTACTGAAAGAAGCTTCACGATCACTCAAGCGATCCAAAGATTGATTGCACAGGGGCACGTCGTTCACGCCCTCGATCTCTCAGGAAAATTTTGGGCAGATATAGATACCCCAGAAGACCTTCGCGAGATCGAGAGCCTGCTATGAGAGCGATCATTCTTAACCCGATAGAGACAGAGATCGGCGGGGTCTCACTGCTGGAGCGTTCCCTGCGGATGCTCCAACACGAAAAGATCTCGACTATAACTATTCTTCGTGAGGGCGTCGCGGAGTTGCCCGTGGACGACGACGCGCTCGTCATGTGGGGAAGGGTGCTCCTTGACCCACGGATCGTCCATGCGCTGCTCTCTCTGTCTGGAAGCGTCGTGGCGATTGACCGACGCGCTGGCTCTTCGTGCATCGGGATTGCCCGGCTCGAACCCTCCGTGCTCGAACGGTTTCAGTATAGACTCGCTGCAGATCCCATGCGCGCGCTCCAAATCTTATGCGACGAGTGCACGGTCTTCGACATAGCAACGCTCGACGACTATGTCCCTAAATTGCGCCGCCGCGTGCCCATCTATTGGGTGGAGATCAAGAGCCGCGCCCACGTCGCCCGCGCCGAAAAAATTCTATTAGAGAGCAGCGAGAAAGACCCATCCGATCTCATGGCTATTCTCCATCGTCCCATCGAGAATTGGGCTGTGCGGAAGTTAGCGCGCACCCCGATCACGCCCAATCAAATCACGGTGCTTGTCAACCTGCTGGCGTGGGCGGTGACCGCGCTCTTCATCACACAAAATTTTTTGATTGGTGCGCTGCTCAGCTTTCTTGTGGGGCTGCTCGACGGCTTTGATGGGAAACTCGCGCGGCTGAAGGGGATGGTCACGCGCCTCGGCTCACTCGAACACTCGTTCGATCTGCTCTTTGAGTTCAGTTGGGTTCTCGCGCTGGGATACGCGCTCTCACACCGTGAGGGCTCGATCTCGCTGCTTCTGTCAGGTCTCATTGTTACGCTGGTCGCGTTCTATCGCAGTGTGTACGAGCGCTACGGCCACGCGGCAGGGATGAGCTTAGACGTCGCCGGGAAGTTTGAGCAGCTCTTTCGGCGCGTCGCCGGACGAAGAAATCTCTATAATCTGCACATTCTGGGCTGGATTTTGGCGAATGTCCCGATGGGGGCGCTCTGGAGCATCCTCGCCCACGCGCTGCTCACGGCGCTCGTCTACAGCGTGCAAGCGATCAGGCATTTAAGACGCTTGGACACTACTTGATGCGAACCGCCCACGCCCCTACAAGCCCAGCCCCAACGCCGACAGAGAGCGCTACCCCCATCACCCACACACTCACATACCCGACTCCCCCAGGCTGGAGCAACTCCGGCACCCAATACGAGATATATTCAGTGTTGCTCACGAGAACAGCCAGAAGGATCGCGATTCCCCCGGCGACCAGGGCACAGAGCGCGGTCACGCCGACGAACGCCATGCGAACCGCGCGCGGGGGCAACCCCGAAAGATAGAGGATCTCCAACTCCGCGCGCCACGCCGCCCCTAAGAGCCGAACCAGCCCTACAAGCAGCAGCGCCGGGATAAGAGCGCTCCCAAGCTGCAAGCCCGTGACGAGGGTTCTCGCATTGGCATCAGAAACGAGGCGCGCGCGCAAGGCGCCCTTCTGATAGCTCTGCACCGCTTCGACGCCGGGCAGATCGCGCAGGGCCGACTCAACTTCTCCAGTCTCCGTCCTGGAGCGCACGGTGACCCGCAGATACCCCGCGGGAGCACGTTCTGGTTCGATCCCGTCTTGCCCATAGCGGGGATCGTCTTTCGAGATATAAAAGACTTCAGAGATTGCTTCCCACTCCCGCACCTGACGGTAGATCTGACGGATCTGCTCGCTGGACACCCCCGGCTCAAAGAGCACGATCAATCGGTTCTCTCCCCACTCCCCAGAAGCAATCGTCAAGACCGCAAAGAGACTGAACAAAAAAGCACTCGCCAGGATCATCGCCACACCCCACGCGAGCACGCGCCAGCGGGTCACGAGCGTGCGCAGCAGCTCTTTCACGAGAAATGCGTTCATGGTGCCCTCTCCGGGACGGGGGCGTACAGCTCCGAGGGAGCTTCGGCGTAGGTGCGGCCCTTCCACAGATAGATAACGCGCGCACCGCTGCGCAGCGCCCACGGGCGCTGCCGCGTCGTCGCTAAGATCGCTATATGCTTGCGCTCGTGAACAGCTCGGATCCCCTCAAGCACGCGCTCGGCTTCTTGGTACTCCAAGCCGTCGAACGGCTCGTCAATCAATAATAAGACGGGATTATGGACGGCAGCCAACGCGAGCGCACAGAGCTTCTGCTGCGCCGGCTCCAGCTCGGTCACTCTCATATCTAGGGGCAATCTGATAATATCTAGAATCTCTTCGGCGCGGCTGTGACTTTCGTCACTCTCCAGCCCTAGGCTGCGCAGCTTAAACAAGAGAGCATCGAGCACGGTGCGCTGGGGGAGCGTCAGCTCTTGGGGGACGATTCCTAAACGCCGTCGGAAGGCGGGGAGCTTGCTTGCGTGCAATCGGGTTACATTGCGGTCGTCTACGAGAATCTGGCCGCGCTGCGGTGGCACCTCGTGGTAGAGCAACTTCAGGATGAGCGTCTTGCCCGACGAGGGCGGCCCCACAAGACAGACGAACTCGTCGCGATCTACTTTTAAAGTGACGTCTTCCAAGATCGCCTTCCCTGCGGGCGTGACAAATCGCAGCTCCGAGACTTGGACTAATGCTGACATACTCTCTCTCTTTTGATCGCCCGCGCGAAGCGATCACGCCCTGCTAAGTCTTGGAGAACCTCGATCTGCTCAAAGGCTCTAGTGTTTTCAAGCAACTCGCGCACACTCGCCCCGTGCTCAGAGCCGATCTCCAGATAGAGCGCGCCGTGTGGGCGTAGATATGCTGGGCTTTCGCGGATAATCCGCGCGAGAGCGTCAAGCCCACTCTCGCCCCCATCGAGGGCCAGGCGCGGCTCATAGTGTAACTCCCGCGGCGCCGACTCTAAATAATAGAGCGTCGGCACATACGGCGGATTGGAGACGATAAGATCGAATTGTTCGTCAAGGGCAGGGAACCAATCAGCGCGGACAAAGCGAATGCGCTCGACGACCCCGTTGAGGAGCGCGTTGCTGCGAGCGAGTGCCAGGGCCTCCTCCGAGATATCCGTTGCGACGAAGGAGCTTGCCGGCCACGCGCGCGCCAACGCGATAGCAATCGCCCCAGAGCCGGTGCCCAGATCGAGAACCCGCGCTGGCGCGTGTGAGAAATCTCTTATGATGCGCTCGACAAGCTCTTCGGTCTCCGGGCGGGGGATGAGCACATGGGGAGTAACTTCGAGCCGGCAGTTATAAAATTCGACGTGTCCAATGAGATACTGCACCGGCTCCCCGCGACAGCGACGTTCTATCAGTTCTGTGAGGCGCTCCTGCTCCGCCGGAGAGAGCAGACGATCGGGGCTGGCGTACAGTTCTATACGCTCGGTGTTCAGCGCGTGCGCCACGAGCAGTTCGGCCTCCCAACGCGCTGCCCCAGCAGAAGTCTTCTGCAATGCTTCAGTCACCCAACGCACGCTCTGCCGAAGAGTCATCCGCACCAGCTCCTGGCTCTTAAACATAACGAAAAGATTGTCCCAAAGTCAAGCTTGTGCTAAGATAAAGCAATGGGTGGAATTGAGATAAGGGGGATAGAAAGAGGAAGGGATCGTGCTGAAGGTCTTGGTCTACATCGCGCTCATCGCGCTGGGGATCGCCGTCAGCCTCATGGAACGCTGGGTTCCCGCGCTGCCGCCGCCGCTCAGCGGGATGCACGCCTGGGAGGCTCAGACGCTCGTGGGCGCTCTCGGCGGAGGATTATTAGCTCTCCTCCTGACGAATCTGGTCAGCCTCGTGAACCGTCAGCTCACCAAAGAGGGCGGCGCACGCCGGCTGATCCAGAGCGTCTTGGCGAGCCTGGTAGGGGCCATGTGCGGCTTCATCGTCGTATGGGCGTTCGAGCTGCTCTTTGCGCACAGCCCGCTCCTCCGCGCTCTGCAGGGGGCGATAGTGCTCGCGCTCATGGTCGTCGGGTTCATCACAGGCTATCGCCACGAGAACCTGTGGGAGGAGCTATGGGGGAGCCGATCTGCTCCTCCCGTGCCAGGCAGTGGCCCTAAGCTCATAGACACCAGCGCGATCATTGACGGGCGCATCGGAGACTTGGTCAAGACGGGCTTCATCGAGGGCAAGATCGTCATCCCCCAGTTCATCTTGAGCGAGTTGCACGCCATCGCCGATTCTTCAGATAATCTGCGACGACGCAAGGGGCGGCGCGGCCTCGATATTCTCGCTGAGCTGCGTCGCAGCAATGAGATCGAAATTGAAACTATTAACAAAGATTACCCCGTCATGGCTGATACGGATCGCAAGCTCATCCAGTTGGCAAAAGAGCTGAACGCCAAGATCATCACGACCGACTACAATCTCAACAAAGTCGCGAAGGTCGAGGGCGTGCCGGTGCTCAACATCAACGAATTGGCTAACGCGATCAAACCGAGATTCATCCCCGGCGAGGAGATCGAGGTCGAAGTGATTGACAAGGGGGAGGAGATCAACCAAGGGATCGGGTATTTAGACGACGGCACGATGGTCGTGATCGAGAACGGGCGACGCTTCATCGGGAAGAAGATCCGCGCTATCGTCAATTCGAGCCTGCAGACCGAGGCGGGCAAGATGCTCTTCGTTCGGCCCAAGCTCGAACTCCAAAAATGGGAGTAATAGTCAGCGCCATCGTATTAGCCGCCGGACGTGGGACGCGCCTGGGCGCAGCCGAACCGAAAGCCTATCTGCCCTTACGGGGCAAGCCCATCGTGCTCTACTCTTTGGAGACGCTCTCGCAAAGCGATCTCATCTCGGAATTGATCGTCGTCATTCACCCTGACGACAGCGAAAAAGCCCGCGCTGTGCTTGAGAACTTGTCCAAGCCCGTAAGGGTCGTCTTCGGGGGGACGCAGCGTCAAGATTCTGCGCTGGCGGGAGTGCGAGCAGCGTCTGGGAATTTCGTGCTGGTGCACGACGCCGCGCGCCCGCTCGTCTCCCTTGGACTGATTGAGCGCGTCATCACCGAGATGAAGGCGCATGGCGCTGCCGTGCCCGTCGTTCCCATTGCTGACAGCGTCAAGCGCGTCGCCGAAGACTTTATCGTCGCTGACGTAGATCGTTCGGAGCTTTTCTGTGCGCAGACGCCTCAGGGGTTTGAGCGAAGACTTTTGCTTGATGCGCTGGAGCGCGCGTGTGCGCAGGGACGCTCTTTCACCGACGAGGCGAGCGTGCTCTTGGCCATGAGCGGCGTGCGTGCCAAGATCGTCCCCGGCGAAGCGCAGAACATCAAGATCACGACACAGACGGATTTGGAGATTGCGGAGTGCTTGCTCACAGCTCAAGCTGGCGCTTGAGCCTTGCCAACCGTTCTAGTGCCTCCAGGGGCGTCAGCTTATTGATATCTATCTTCTTCAGCTCGCTCACGATTGGATGCTCCTCAGCAGAGAAGATCGCCAACTGCTTGACGAAGCGTGGGTCTCTCCTGCGCAGCTCCCCCATTGCGTCCAAGGGGTTGTTTTGAAGTATCTTCTGTAAGATTTCGTCGGCTTTTCGCGTGATCTCTTCGGGCAAGCCGGCCATGCGCGCCACGTGCACCCCATAGCTCCCCTCCGTCGCCCCGTCGGCAACCTTGTGCAGAAAGATCACTTGATTCCCGTACTCCTTCACTTTGACATGACAATTCTTGATCCCAGGGACGCGCTCGGCAAGCTTCGTGAGTTCATGATAGTGCGTGGCAAAGAGCGTCTTGGCGCGGGTTTTGGTAGCTAAATGCTCCGCGACTGCCCAGGCGATGCTCACCCCGTCGAACGTGCTCGTCCCGCGCCCCATCTCGTCTAAGATAATCAAGCTGCGCTCAGTTGCGTTGTTGAGAATATTCGCGGTCTCCAGCATCTCGACCATGAACGTGCTGTACCCTGCCGCGAGCATATCGCTCGCTCCTACGCGGGCAAAGATTCGGTCTACAATGGGTAAGACAGCTTCTTTGGCGGGCACGAACGAGCCGATCTGCGCCAGAAGACATATCAACGCGATCTGCCTCAAGTAGACGCTCTTGCCGCTCATGTTCGGCCCTGTCAATATAATCAGATATTCGCCCTCACGAAAGACGAGATCGTTGGGCACGAACTCCCCGCCAGGCAGCAGCTTCTCCACAATGGGGTGTCGGCCCTCGGCGATACAGATCTGGTGTCTCTCGGTGAAGCGTGGGCGCGTGTAGCCAGCAAGATGCGCTACTTCAGCGAACGCCGCAAGCAGATCAAGCTCGGCAACGATCCGGCCCAATTGCTGAATCTCAAAGATCTTCTGCGCTGCCTGGTCGCGCACAGCACAAAAAAGTTCGTACTCTAGACGCTTAGAACGCTCTTCGGCTGAGAGGACTTTCTCTTCGTACTCTTTCAGTTCCGGGGTGATGAAGCGCTCGGCATTGGCGAGAGTCTGCTTGCGATGATACTGTGGGGGAACGCGCTTGGCCGCAGCCTTGCTCACTTCAATATAATAGCCGAAGACCGTGTTGAACCCAACTTTCAGGGTCTGAATCCCCGTGCGCTCGCGCTCGCGCGCCTCGAGTTCTAAGATTTTTCGTTTATAGATTCTCTGCTGGGCTTTGAGTTCGTCTAGCTCTTGCGAAAAGCCCTCTTTGATGATGTTGCCCTCCTTGAGTTCGAGCGGGGCGTCGTCGCGCAGAGCGCGACTGAGTAATTCGCGCAGCTCATCGAGCGCCAGCGAGTGCAGTTCTTGGGAGAACTCTTGGAGTTTTGCCGAAGACCTTTCCCGCACCTCTTTGCTCCCTTCTCCCTCACTGGGGAGAGGGGACGGGGGTGAGGGTGGAGGAGAAGAGAGCCAGTGAGTGAGCAGTGTGCGCAGCTCCGGCAGGCGCTCCAGCGAGTGCCGCAGCGACAGTAAATCTCTAGGATTGACACGCCCCGCACCCAAGCGCCCCGCCAGACGCTCTAAGTCATAAATACGCTCGAGGAGCTGGCGCAGCGTGTGACGCTCCAGACTATGCGTGACAAAAAATTCTACGACATCGAGCCGCCGCTCGATCTCTGCGCGGTCGAGCAAAGGAGCCAACAGCCATTGTCTCAACAGTCGTTCCCCCATCCCCGTTACGGTGTGATTGAGCACGGAAAAAAGAGTCGCTTGGGTGCCGGAGCCACGCAGCTCTTCTAAAATCTCTAAATTGCGCTGGGTGAACGAGTCCAGCCCCATCTGACGGGACAACTCATAGGGTTTGGGAGGCCGCAGATGCCGGAGCGACTCTTTCTGGGTCTCTTTCAGATAGCTAAGCAGCCCTGCGGCGCTGCGCCCGGCCAGCTCAGACAGGCCCAGCCCGTCCAACGAGACGATCCCGAAGTGATCAAGTAATTTCTGGATTTGGAAGCTGAACGGCTCCAGCTGACTCACCGCGAGTTTCAAGTTTTCTTGGCTCACGGCTTCAAGCGCAAGCCCCTTGGGGACAACCAACTCAGCCGGGCGGATGCGCAATAGCTCGTTCTTCAGGGCGTCACTCTTCAGTTCGGTCGCGCGAAACTCAGCCGTCGAGACGTCAGCATACGCAAGCCCGCAGAACTCCCCCTCGGGGTAGACAGCAGCGATATAATTATTGAGTCCGCGCTCAAGCAATTCTTCTTCCAAGATCGTGCCGGGGGTGATGATGCGCACGACGTCGCGTTCGACAAGGCCTTTGGCTTCTTCAGGGTCTTGGAGTTGCTCGCAGATCGCGACTTTGTAGCCCTTCTTGAGCAGTTGATTGACATAGGGGGCGACGCGCTTGACGGGGACGCCGGCCATCGGGGCGTCCTCGCGCTTAGTGAGCGCGATATCGAGTTCGCGCGCGGTCAGCTCTGCATCTTCGAAGAACGTCTCGTAGAAATCCCCCAACTGAAAGAACAGAATGACATCGGGATATTGGGCTTTGATGCGCAGGTACTGCCGCATCATGGGGGTGAGCTTCGCCTTGCTCATGACGTTCTCTTTGACGAACTCTGTTGCTCGTGTAGCTTCTCCTGCACCCAGAGATTGAGGAGCGTTTCGGGAGAGATCCCTCGACGACGCGCTACTTGCTCGACCTGACGGGCCAATTGAGACTCCACAGCATAATAGATTACTTCGGACTCCAGGGATACTTCCATGCGAGCAGACTTAGTCTGCTCCCAGTAATCTCCCAGGTCATGAGCATCCCAAAACTCTGCGATCTCTCGATAGGTTGTTGCTTGAGATATGGTGCTCTTAGTTCTTCTTCTCTCGTTCATAGTGTTTCCGTTCGGCTTTGGTCATATCCCGTGCTGACAGAATGATGGCTTGCCCATCACGTTTGCGCACGAAAAATACAATCACATATCGTCCGGCTGATGTGCGCCCTAAGGCAGCGTAAACGTTCTCCCCAGGCCGATGCCCCTTCTCGACGAATCGCACGAGAGGGCGCTGGGTCAGAATATCGCGAACCTCGTTTTGGCTGACTCGATGCTTGCGTGAAAGCTTCTCGATAATCTCCTCGAACCATATAAGCTTCCGAACTCTCACGATGTTTGCCCTGTCATAATAGCACAGCGCCTGAGAACTGACAACCCCGTCACTGTGCTCTGTGAGCGAGTTTCTCCCAATCGGAGAGGGTGTTGAGATTGAGAAACGTGCGCAGCTCTGGGTCAGCTTCTCTCACCCTCTCGTCGGGGATGATCTTCACTGGGACAGCATCAAGCAAGGCTTGCAGAGACGTGCGCCCGTGTGCTAGTAATTGCTCTATCGTCAACAGGCACCCTCTGTGATAGATGGCGAGTGTCGGCACACGGTGTCCGTGCACTTTGGGAACGATAGCCCACACTGAGCTATCAAGCTCGCTTTCGAGCAAATCTGTAATAGCCTTGGTGAATAGGGGCATATCGCACGCCACGACCAGACTGTGCTCGTAGCGTGCGCGCTTGAGGCCTGTGTAGAGACCTCCCATCGGCCCGATATTTTTTATCTCATCGGCGAAGATGGGCACATCTAAGAGTTCTTGATACCGCCTCTCCGTACCGGTGATGACCAGCACGTCATCGCTCAGCTCTTTGAGTTGAGCGACGATATGCTCGATGAGCGTGCGCCCCTGCCAAAGAAGAAGGGCTTTATCGCGCCCTAGGCGGCGCGACTGCCCCCCAGCAAGAACGATAGCCGAGAGCTTGCTTAACTCACCCACATCAGGCGCGCCAGATCGGCCCCGTCCCCCTGGCGCGGCGGTAGCTTCAACACGCGCGTATAGCCCCCAGTACGGCCAGCAAACTTCGGCCCCAACTCGGTGAAGAGCTTATCGGTCAAATCAGGGTCTTGGAGGACAGAGAAGGCCAAGCGCCGCGCATGGAGATCATTGCGCTTGGCCCATGTTATCAAACGCTCTGCGAGCCGCGCGCCCTCCTTAGCCCGCGCCACGGTCGTGTCGACTTTGCCGTGATCAATCAGCTCTTTCACTATATTGGCCAAGAGCGCCTTCCGGTGCTCCGGCGCGCGATTGAGCTTGCGAAACTTCTTCTGATGCCACATACCGATCAACTCCGTTTGACCGAGCTTTTGAGCTGATACCCTAGCTCTTCGACCCGCTCGATCACTTTCGCTAGCGTCTTGTCGCCAAAGCCGTGAATGTCTTTCAGTTCCTCACGAGATTTCTGTAATAAATCTTTCAGGGTGAGAACGCCCTTGTTCTCTAAGAGATTGCACGCGCGCTTGTCAAAATCCAGCTCTTCGAGGCGCTTATTGAGTTCTTCAGGCTCCGCAGGCACTGACTCCACGGCCCCCACAGGCAAGGTAAACAGCTCAAAGTGCCCGATCAGAATCTGAGAGGCCTGTTGGAGCGCCTCATCGGGACGGACGCCGCCGTTCGTCTCCACGATCAGCGTGAGCCGATCATAGTCGGTGCGCTCGCCCACGCGCGTCGGCTCCACGATGAAATTGACGCGCTTGACCGGCGAAAAGTCTGAGTCCACCGCGATAATCCCCAAGGGCATATCGCCTTTCTTGTTGCGCTCCGCCGGGCGATACCCCACCCCCGGCTCGACCTCCATGTCGAGGGCGAGCTTGCCCTTGTGGTCCACCGTAGCGATGACGTGATCGGGATTCATCACTTCCAGGCCGCGGGGCAGCTCGATATCCCCAGCGCGGATCACGCCCGCGCCCTCGTGCTGAATGTAGACGTGCTTCGGCTCACCGTCCGTAATCCGAAACGCGATCTCTTTGAGATTGAGAATGATCTCCAACACGCTCTCTTTTACGCCCTCGATCGTATCGTACTCGTGGTACTTCCCGTCGAAGCGCACGCGCGTGACCGCTGCTCCCGGGATCGAAGAGAGCAGAACCCGCCGCAACGCGTTCCCCAGCGTCGTGCCATAGCCGCGCTCCAGCGGCTCGACCACGAAGACGCCGCGGGTAGGCGCAAGCTCGTCCACCCGGATCTTCGGCTTCACCAGCTCTGCTCGCATATTCCCCCTCTTACCGTGAGTAGAACTCGACGATCAAGTGCATCTGCAGCTTGTGCTCTAATTGATCGACCTTGGGGCGATCCAAGACCTGAATCCGGCCATCGGTCCGCTCCAGCCACGGGGGAACAGACGCTCGCCCCTTCGCTTCCACCAGGGCTTTGATGCCCGGCTTCTGCAACGCATTGGGCTTGAGCGCGATGACGTCCCCCGGCCGCACCAAGAACGACGGTATATTGACGCTGCGATCGTTCACGAGAAAGTGCCCATGCGTGACGAGCTGGCGCGCTTGATCGCGCGATACGGCCACACCCGCCCGATAGACGATATTGTCCAGCCGGCGCTCCAAAAGTTCGAGCAAGAAATCCCCGGTGACGCCCTTGACGCGCTTGGCCCGCTCGACATAGCGCCGGAACTGCTCCTCGCGCAGTCCGTAGATCCTCTTGACTTTTTGCTTCTCCCGCAAGTGAATCCCGTACTGGCTCAGCTTGCCAAACTTGCGCTGATGCATCCCCGGGGCGAAGGGCCGGCGCTCCACCGGGCACTTCTCGCTATAGCACTTCTCGCC
>JAOAIA010000102.1 GCA_026414955.1 Candidatus Bipolaricaulota bacterium | reverse complement strand
ATGGAAGCGTGCTGAAGCACGCTGGAAGCCCCCTTGAGTGGGCTTGCATCTTCTGAGCCGGATGCTTCAGCATCCGGCACGAGCGTCACCTCCTCAGCACTTAGTTCTCGTATGCTCTCTCCCACGCGCACGATCAGTTTACCAGATTCAGAAAGCCCCAGCACCTGAGACCTCTCCCCCGGCCCCTCCCCTAAAGCGAGAGGGGAGCATACGATGACGTGCTCACCTAAGATCGAAAGCTTCTCCCACTGCTGACGCACGAACTCAAATCCCTCAGTGAGAAATCGCTCATAGTCTTGGGCGATAACATCGAGAGCCACGTCGAAGAACTCTTCCAGAGAGAGAGTCCTCCCCAGCTCACGAGCCAGCGATGTCGCGGGAACACGAGTGTTTGCTGGAGGCTCGTTATTCACGTTGATCCCAACACCCGCGACGAGCCACTCGATCTTTTGGGCTTGGCTGCATAGCTCGATTAGAATCCCGCCGAGCTTTTTATGGGAGACATAGAGATCGTTGGGCCACTTGACGCCCGCGGGGACTCCCCAGCGTTCTCGCAGAGCGCGCGCGAGCGAGACGGCGATCACCAGAGAGATGCAGCCCGCTTGCTCGACGGGGATCGGCGGCTTGAGTAACACGGAGAACCACGCGCCGCCCTTGGGAGAAGTCCAGCTTCGGCCCACGCGCCCTTTGCCCGCTGTCTGCTCTTCGGCGATGACGACAGTGCCCTCAGGCGCGCCGGATTCTGCAAGCTGCTTCAGATAATCGTTGGTCGAGCTGAGCGAATCAAAACGCTCAACGTGATAGATCATCGCTTGCGCACCAAGCCGATCTTGGCTCTGTACCCATTGACGTTTAGTTCTTTGCTGAACTCAACTCTCTCGAAGGAGCTATTGCGTTGCAGCGTGACGGCGAGCGTCTCCGCTTGGACGTGGGGGGCGAACTTCTCAAGGGCCGTCTGCACTTCCGGATCGGCTTCGTAATACAGCTCGATGCGGTCTGAGACTTCAAAGCCGGCCTCCTTGCGGCATTCTTGCACCAGTCTCACAAACTCGCGCACCAGACCCTCTTGGCGCAGCTCGTCGTCGATGTGCGTATCAAGCAGCACTTTTACATCGCCTTCACTGCCCTCAACGTAGCCCTCCCTTGGGAGAAGCGCCACCCGCACATGGGTCCCTTCCAGCAGCTCGGCCTCTTGCCCGTCCACGCTCAGACGCAGCCTCTTCTGCGTCTTCAGCTCTTGAGCAAGCTGCACGCGCCGTTCGTGCTCGGCCCGGTTGAGTTGCTCCAAGACCTGCATCACTTTGGGGGCGAAGCCGCGCAAGTCCTTCCCCAATGCAGATTTTTCATACTCCAGCTTGGGCGTGTAGAACGCAAACGGCTGCGCCTCGTTCAGCCATTCAAGGCGTTTGACGTTCAGCTCTTGAGTAATAAGCTGCTGATACTCTGCGCTCAGCGCTGGAGCGTCGCTGAGCACGACCGCACAAGACAGGGGCTGGCGCACTTTGATCTGGGCCTTGTTGCGGGCCTGCAACCCCGCCGTGACTACTTGCCGGGCTACAGCCATCTGGTTTTCCAGCGCGGGATCGCGCAGGCCCTCGTTGACTTGCGGCCACGCGCACAGGTGGACGCTCTCTGGCATCTGCGCTGTCTTGAGATTTTGATAGATCGCTTCGGTCACAAACGGCACAAACGGAGCCATCAGCTTCACCAGCTCCAGCAAGACTTCATACAGCGTCGTGAACGCTGCGCGCTTGTCTGCCGTCCACTCGTTGCCCCAAAAACGCGCCCGCGAGTTGCGCACGTACCAGTTGCTCAGATCGTCGATGAACTGCTTGAGCGCATCGGCCGCGCCGACGATGTCGTAATCGTCCAAGGACTGCGTAGCACTCTGGATCGTCGCCTGCAAGCGCGAGAGAATCCAACGATCTAGCAGCGTGCGCTCGCCCACCGAAGCTTTGTGCTGGGTCGGATCGAACTTATCAATCCCCGCGTAGAGCGCGAAGAAATTATAGACGTTCTTCAGCGTCTCTAGCGGCCCCTGAAAGTCCGCCACCGCTTGCAACGACAGACGCTTGTCCTTCCACGGCGCGCTCGACGAGTAAAAGTACCAGCGCACGGCATCGGCGCCAAACTGATTGATCATATCCCAGGGATCAATCACGTTCCCCAGACTCTTGCTCATCTTGCGCCCTTGAGCGTCCAGCCCCATCAAGTTCACCACGACGTGCTTGAAGGGGTGTGGGTACGGGTGATCTTCGTAGAGCAGCGTGCTGGTGACCAAGAGCGAATAGAACCAACCACGCGTCTGATCTACCCCTTCGGCGATGAAGTCCGCGGGGAACTGCTGCTGAAAAATCTCTTGGTTCTCGAAGGGATAATGCCACTGGGCGGTGTGCATCATTCCTGAATCAAACCAACAATCTATCGCATACGGGACGCGGCGCATCGTGCTCCCGCAGGAGCACCTCAGCAAGATTTCGTCAATCCAGGGCCGATGAAACTCGACCGCGCGCGCCTTCTCCTTATCGAGAGCTAAGTCTACTAATTCTTGGCGGCTGCCCACGCAGTGTTCTCTTTGACACTGCTCGCAGACCCACAACGGCAGCGGCGTCCCCCAGTAGCGATCCCGCGAGAGCGCCCAGTCTTT
>JAOAIA010000101.1 GCA_026414955.1 Candidatus Bipolaricaulota bacterium | reverse complement strand
GAAGTAGAGTGAAGGCCCCACGCCCGCGCCAGCAACTCCGACAAGTGCACCGTCTGTATCCCCAGCTTCTCTCTGCGACACCCGTACTGGTGCTGAATCAGGCACGCCGAGCAGGGCGTCATCAGCGTCTGTGCTCCGGTCGCTTGCAAGCGCTCCAGCTCTTCGTTCAAAATCTTCAGCGAGATTCGGTGATGGATCGTGCTGTACGTCCCCGCACCGCCGCAGCAGTGATCGGATTTCTCTAGTTCTTTGATCTCCAGCCCCGGAATCTTTCTCAGCAGCTCCAAGGGCTTCTCGCCCAGCTTCTGCGTGCGCGCCAAGTGACACGGCGCGTGATACGTGACAATCTCTGAAAGCGACCCAAAGGGCTTCAGTTCGATCTGCGCTAAAAATTCGCTCAGCTCGCGAATTCTCTGAGAGAGCCTCTCAGCGCGCGGTGCATACGCAGAATCGTCTCTGAGGAGCTTGGGATAGTTCTTCAAAAACCCAGAACACGTCGCCTCGTCAGAGATAATAACGTCTACGTCGAGCTTCTCTAAAATCTCTATGTTCAAACGCGCTAGCTGCTTTGCAGCGATTTCGTCGCCGTAGTAGAACGCCGGAGCGCCGCAACAGATATGTTTTTCAGCGCAGCGCACGGCGCAGCTATTGTGCTGCAAAATTTTTATCGTTGCTGCTCCAGCGTTGGGATAGAGCAAATCCATCCCGCAACTGACAAAGTACCCCACGCGATGCCCAGCGTCTGGCGGGTTGTGCGCGAGCAATTCTGACAATCGCTCGTGCAGGAATCTCTCAGCAAAAGAATGGCTCTGCAGAATCTCGATCCCGTGCGCGAAATCTTCATCGGTGCGCGTGAGAATCGCGTGGACGATCCGGGGCAGCCCGACTCTCTTGCCCAACTGCCAAGCCCTAACAGCACGCGCAAGACGGCTTTCTGTTGGGCAGCAGCGTGCGGTACACGAAGCTCTTGAGCCGATCTGTGGGCGTGCGCCCCAGGGTCTCGTTGGCACGGCTGAGCAGTTGCGCGTTGCGCCAAGGCAAGTCGATCTGCACAGGGCACTCTTGCGCACACAGCCCACAGGTCATACAGAGCGACGCAAGCTCACGCGCGCGGGCGAGATCGCCTTGACCGTTGTGATCTACAAATGCTGTCCAGAGCGCCCCGATCACCCCCATGTACGTCTGCCCCGCGTAGACGTGCCCCCCAACAGAACGAAACGCCGGACAGATGTTCATGCAGCTTCCACAACGAATACAGTAGAGCGCTTCGCGAAACTGAGCGTCGGCGCGCATCCGACGGCGCCCGTTGTCTACCAGAATCACGTGCACGTCGCGCTCGGGCGTTGGCGTCACGAGTGACACGTAGCTCGTCAACTTCTGGGCCGTCGCACTGCGCGGCAAGAGCTTTAACAGCACCAAAGCGTCGCCCAGCGTCGGGACGATCTTCTCGATGCCGGTGATGATGACGTGAATCTTGGGCAGCGCCATAGTGAGTCGATCATTGCCCTCGTTGGTGATAACAATAAACGTCCCGGTCTGAGCGACGGCGAAATTCGCCCCCGTGATCCCCAGGTCAGCGTCGAGATAGCTCTCTCTCAGGGATGCGCGCGCGATCTTGGTCAACTCATAGGGGTTATCGGTGTACGGGACGCCGAGCTTCTCTGAAAAGAGTTTGCCGACGGCTTCGCGGGGCTTGTGGATCGCCGGCCCGATGATGTGAAACGGGCGCTCGCCCGCGAGCTGAATAATGCGCTCCCCCAAGTCTGTCTCGATGACTTCCACACCAGCAGCTTCTAAGTGCTTATTGAGTTCTAGCTCTTCAGTGACCATAGATTTGGACTTGACGACTCTTTTCACGCCGCGCTCGCGCACCAGCTTCAGCAGATACTCGTTCGCTTGTTGGGCGTTCTGCGCCAGATAGAAGTGCCCGCCAGAGCGCGTGACGCTCTCTTGGAGCTGCTCTAATAAGTCGTCGAGCTGCTCGATAGCCGACTCTTTGATCTGACGAGCGCGGCGCTTGAGCGCGTCTTTGTCGGGAAGATCGGCGAACGCCCACGTGCGCGAGAGATCGAAATAGAGACTGGCGCGGCTCAGGGCCGTGTGCATGGCTGTATCTTGGAGGCTCTGGGCGATCTGTTGAGAAAAATCTCGACTCATAAGGTGCTCACCAGCAGAGATCATACCCGATCTGGCTCAGCGAAGACAAAAGTGTATAATAAGAGCACACATTCTCACTCTCACAGGAGGCGATGGCGATGACGCGATGGCTTCGGATATCGCTGCTGGCCGTGTGTTTGATCGGGGTTGTAGTCGGTCTCACTGAACGGGAGCTAGGGCAAGCTCAGGGCACGGCCGTGGAGATCACCAGCGGAGGCAAGACCTATCCGGCGTACTTTGTCGCACCGACAGGAGAGGGGCGTCGCCCAGCGATCATTCTCATTCACTCCATCAATGGCTTTGAGCCGGGATATAAGACGATCAGCGACTTGTTGATGGCTGAGGGCTTCGCTGTGCTGGCGCTCCAATGGCAAGCCTATGAGCGCACGCCGCCTGATGCTGTCATGGAGCAGCTCTTACGGGACTCGATTGCTTACTTGCGCGGGCGCGCGGAAGTAGACCCAGAGAACCTCGGGCTGACGGGGTTCTGCATCGGCGCTGTCTCTTATACACATCT
>JAOAIA010000100.1 GCA_026414955.1 Candidatus Bipolaricaulota bacterium | reverse complement strand
TTGAGAGCGGGCTTGATCTTCGTCTTGGCGGGCTTTGGCTTTAAGATTACTGTCGTGCCCTTTCACTTCTGGGCACCCGATGTCTATGAGGGTGCGCCCGCCCCCGTCACGGCGCTCTTAGCCGCGGGCTCGAAAAAGATGGGCTTTCTCGCGCTCATTAAAATTTTCTTGATGAGTCTCGTCGCGCTCGAGCTCGAGTGGGGCTTATTGTTTGGGGTCTTAGCACTCTTGACGATGACTGTTGGCAATCTCTTAGCGTTGGTGCAGTCGAGCGTCAAACGAATGCTGGCGTACTCTTCGATTGCGCACGCCGGGTATATTCTGATCGCCTTTGCGGTAGGGACCGAGTACGGCCTAGTTGGGGGACTCTTCCACATCGTCACCCACGCGGTCACGACCGCGGGACTCTTTCTCATCGTCGCCCTCTTAGCCGCGAAGGGCTTGGGAGAAGAGTACGCAAGTTATTCAGGGCTGAATCGTCGTCAGCCGTTGGTCGCGTTGGTGCTCTCGCTCTCGCTGCTCTCGCTGGCGGGGGTGCCGCCCCTGCCAGGGTTTCAGAGCAAGTTCGTGCTCTTTGGCAGCGCCGTGGACGCCGGGCTAGCCAATCAGAGTTGGCTCGTGCTCTTGGCCATTGCGGGCGTGGTGAACTCCGCGCTCTCGCTGGCGTTCTACGCGCGGCTGATCAAAGTCGCTTATGTAGATGAGCCGGAGCGCGCGCTCGTCGGGTCAAACCCCCCCCCAGAGGCTTTGCAGATCCCGCCGCTCTTGCTCGTAGCGCTCTTGCTGGAGCTGCTCTTTATTGTGGTCTTGGCGCTCCAGCCTGGCCCCTTGCTCGAGGGACTACACGCGAGCGTCTCCGTACTTGCCCCTTAAGAGTTCACGCAGCGCATTGGTATCTCGAACTGAGAACTCTTTCAAGCACCCGCCCCAGCCTCTTGATGCCCTCCTCGATCTTCTCCGGGCTCATATAGGAGAAGTTGAGGCGCATCGTGTTGCGCCCGGAGCCATCTGGATGGAACGGTCCCCCGGGCACAAACGCGACCTTCTCTTGGATCGCTTCTTTCAGCACTTCGGCAGCGTCCAGATGCTCCGGCAAGATCACCCACAAGAAAAGTCCGCCTTGAGGACGTGTCCAGCGCACCTCCGTGGGGAAGTACCGCTCGAGGGCGTGCAGCATGGCGTCGCGCCGCTCCCGATAGACCGTGCGGATGAACCGCACGTGCTTGTCCAGAAAGCCCCCACGAGCGACTTCGTATGCGACCATCTGGGTGAACGTGCTCGTGTGCAGATCGGCCCCTTGCTTGGCCTGCACCAGCTTCGAGATCACGTCGTGATGAGCGATGATCCATCCCAAGCGCAGCCCCGGCGCCAGCGTCTTGGAGAACGTGCTCAGATAGATCACATTCCCGCTGTAGGGCGCGCCATTGTGTCTCTGAAATTCGTTATCCAGCACGACAAGCGCCGGGAGATGATCCCCCTCGTAGCGCAATTGCCCGTAAGGGTCGTCTTCGATGATGGGCACGCCGTAGTGATCAGCGAGTTCGATGAGCTTCTTGCGGCGCTCCAGGGAGAGCGTCACCCCGGCAGGGTTGTGAAAGTTGGGCAGGACGTAGAGAAACTTCGGGCCGACACGCAGGGCTGCTTCAAGCTTGTCCGTTTGCATTCCGTCGTCATCCAACGGAACGGTGACGTACTCGGCTTGGTAAGCATTCCAAGCTTGGAGCGCCCCAAGATACGTGGGCTTCTCCACTAAGACGCGATCCCCGGGGTTGATGAAGACCTTCCCGATCAGATCTAACGCTTGCTGCGAGCCGCTGGTGATCAAGATGTTCTCCGGGCCGACCACGATGCCGTAGCGCGCCGTATGGCGCGCGATCATCTCGCGCAAGGGCCGATAACCCTCGGTTGTGCTGTATTGCAGGGCTTGTGGGCCTTGTTCCGCTAAGACCCGTTGGCAGGCTTCTTGGAACTCTTTGACGGGGAAGACGTCGGGCGCGGGGAGCCCACCCGCAAACGAGATCACGTCCGGTTGCTCGGTCAGCTTCAGTAGTTCTCGGATCGCCGAGCTTTGAATACGTTGAGTCCGTTGGGCGTACCGTTCAGCCCACAGGGTCTTCATAGGGCCTCCTTCTTATGGTGCTTCTGTATTGTGCCCAAAAGATTGTGGGGTCGCCATGACGAATGTCATAGCGAAGATTGCTCTTCCGCACGCTTGACAAGCCGCGCTCAGTTCTGTTAGAGTCAATTGCTTATGACAGAAGTTGAGGTCAAGCTCTTCGATCCGCAGACTGCACGTCACTCGGATTTTATCGCGTATCATATATTTGTCAACCGCATCCAGGCCGAGATGTGGCCCGAGGACCCGCCCACCGAACTCGAAGAGACGATTCGGAATCTGCGCGCGACGCCCCCGTTTGTGGTGAGACGGCGCTGGGTCGTCTGGCACGACGAAAGCATTATCGCTTACGGGCTGGCAAGCTTCTGGCGCACTGAGGATAACCAGCATCTGCTGTGGTTCGATATAGCCGTCTTGCCCGAGTGGCGTCGCCGGGGCTGGGCCAAACGCTTACTCAAACTGATTGCTGACATTGCTCAGCAAGAGAGGCGCCGGCTGCTCATGACTTCGACTGACTCGGCGATCCCCGCGGGAGAGGCGTTCATGAGGCGCCTTGGGGCGCAGCCAGGACAAGCCAGCCTTACGAATCAATTGAATCTTGCTGAGCTCGACAGAGAGCTCCTGCGGTGCTGGCAGGAGCGCGCGCCCACAGACGAATTTGAGCTTGGGCTGTGGGAGGGCCCCTATCCTGAAGAGGAGCTCGATGCTATTGTG
>JAOAIA010000099.1 GCA_026414955.1 Candidatus Bipolaricaulota bacterium | reverse complement strand
GTCGAAGACGGCGTGTACTATCTCTTGACGAGCAAAGATGCTATCAAAGATCAGTCGTACTTTCTCTACGGGCTGACGCAAAGTCAGCTCAGGAGAATTCTCTTCCCTGTGGGGCATCTCTTGAAGAGCGAGGTCTGGCAGATCGCCAAAGAGCATAACTTAGTCTCAGCCCGCAAGCCCGAGAGCATGGACTTATGTTTTATTCCCAGGGGCGATTATCGCGCGTATCTGCGAGAGAAGCTCGACGGCGCCCTGCTGCAACCCGGCGAGATCGTAGACACTTCCGGGCGGGTCGTAGGGCATCACGAAGGGCTGGCGTTTTATACTATCGGGCAGCGCCAAGGGCTGGGGATCGCGCTGGGGCAGCGCGTCTACGTCGTGGGCTTCGACTACGAAAAGAACAGACTCATCGTGGGCGACGAGCGCGCGCTCTTCTCCGAAGGGCTGATCGCAACGGACGTGAATTTTGTCTATCCCAAGGCCCTCATCCCGCCCTGCGGGCACCCCTCTCATGACTACGGGAGAGGGGTCGGAGGTGAGGGCGAGGGCCTGGCCGTTGAGGTCAAGATTCGCTATCGTAGCCCGCGCGTGCCCGCGACGTTAGAGTTATTAGATGACAGACGAGCACGAGTGCGCTTCGCTCAGCCTCAGCGCGCTGTCACGCCGGGGCAGATTGCTGTCTTTTACGAAGGCGAGCGTGTGCTTGGCGGCGGCATCATCGAGCGCGCCCTACGGCAAGCAGACATCACCGAGCCTATTCCCGAAGATCCTGTTTTGGTCGAGCACCGCTGAACCGCGAAAATTATCTGAGAGATAACCGCACTGGCGCAAGTGTGCTGCTACTCCCCACAGCCCGTTCTGAGCTATCACGCTCGCGATAAGCTCCGTGTGAGACGCTCCCACGAGCAAGACCCCAGAGCCTCGGTTTTGGGCGATCTCGCTGTCGGAGAGCTGGATAGCTCCGACGCTCTCGACGCCAGAGCGCCCGTTGGCTCGGATAAGCGTTCTTGCTAGAGAAGCAAAGCCCCAGATCTCCACGCCGTTCTCGCGGCTGCGCTCGACCCGACTGTCGCGCAGCTCTACGAACGCATGAGGAGAGACGTAAACGCCCCAGCCGTTCTCGATGATCTCTGAGCCTCGCACAAGCACAGAAGCCCCATCAAGTACGTAGACACCAACCCAAGGGTTACGCGCGATGCGAAGAGAGTCAATAGTGACGTGGGCCGCGCCACGCGCTTGCAGCCCCGACGGGCAGAGCAGTTCGGGATAGAAGCGCGCACACTCTTTGCCGTGTTGAGGATTATCTGAAGCTTTGGGCGCATCCGCGAGCGTCAGATTCTTGAGCGTCACGGTAATAGGAGAGTCACTCTGCACCAAGACCACGGGAAATCCGAGCTTGCTCCCCCGGAGCACCGTCTGCTCGATCCCGGAGCCTTCGAGCGTGAGATTCTTCGTGATGACGAGATTTTCTGCGCATACTCCGGGGGCGAGGGTGATCGTAGCGCCGTCACGGGCAGCGTCAACAGCAGCTTGGAGCGAGCTGGTGGTGCAGTCCACAGGGTTCTCTGTTACCGGGGCAGCCAGCAGAAAGAGCACACTGCCTACCCATACCGGATGCTGAAGCATCCGGCCCAACAGATGGAAGCGTGCTACAGCACGCTCCCGCGTGAGCGGGCTTCCCTCTCCTAGCTTCCAACGCAGAGGCTCGCGCACGTAGTTATTATAGCAGTGCGAGCCTCAGCGCGCTCGATTTGCCTTTAAGCTGAAGATTCTTTATGATAGCACCGGGGATGAGAGGAATGATCGCCGCCAAACGTTGTCCGCCCGCTGAGGGGCTGATCGCCACGGGGACGTATTATTTGCATCAAGGCCAGCGCAAGCTGGGCGAGGAGTCGTTTCAGCTTTTTGAGCTGCCCCATCGTCAAGGGTATCAGTTACACAGCGCGCTCGTGCTCCAGTGGCCCCTGCCTCACACGCAACGAGTTACTCTCGAATTGGAGCCGACATGGCGCTATCAGAGATTGCGCATCGAGCTGGAAGCCGAGCAGCATCTGACGCTCGCGCGATATCACCTAGAGAAAAACTGTGTGCGAGCGCGGATCGAGGCTGCCGGACGACGTCCTGTGGAGGTCTCGCTTGCCTGGGAGGACGCGCTCTTGGACTACCCATCGGCGCTCTTCGTCTTCGCGCTCTGTAAGAAGCTTGTCCTCGCCCCCGGCGAGAGCACCGAGGCCCAGCTCGTGCATATCTCTCTTCCCTCTTTGGAGCCGGAGCAACTCCGGTGCCGTTGTGCGCGACTCTTCGACCATCACGAGACCTTCGAGATCGGGACGTTTTTTGTGAGAGAGTTCGCCCTGCGCTCTCCTACCCAAGACGAGTTAGTGCACACTTGGATTGACGATGCTGGCGTGCCGATACGCATTGATCGGCGCGAGCAGCGCGAAGATATGCGTTTCAGCTTGGTGCGCTACCGGCTCTTTCGCGCGTGAGGATCTTCCAGGCTCTGCCTTCACAAACTCTGCGGCGTGTGCTTGAGCCGACGCATCGGAAAAACTTTCGCAGCTTTATGGGTTCCGCGGCGCGCACGCTTGGGCAGCGCTCTCGTTATAATTGCCCCCTTCGTTGCCCTCGACGAGATTTTCAGCGCATTCTGAAATATTTTCCGGAATCTCGGCTTGAACGCCGATACCCCGGTTGTTGCGGATCTCATTGCCCGTGAGCTTGCTTACCTGTACGCTCTCCTTGAGCACAATCGCGTCGTCATTCTCGAAAAATTGTGATGCTTCGATGGCCCCTAGCGTCGCGTCCCCTTGAGCGAGGAGCGCCGTGGCGTTCCCGGAGAAGAGGCTGCGCTGCACGTTCAGCAAGCTGCTCTCTTGTGCAAGAATCCCTATACCGTTGCCCACAATCCGGCTCTCCACCACAGTGCCGCTTGCTTGCCCTTGGAGCACAAGAGCCCCTGTCCCAAGCCCAAATCTTTCGTTATTCTCCAGGACGGAGCGCTCCACCAGGACGAATGCTTCTCCCCCTACTATCATGCTCCCTTGATTATCCCGCACGGCGCTCTCCAGAAG
>JAOAIA010000098.1:1889-3226 GCA_026414955.1 Candidatus Bipolaricaulota bacterium | reverse complement strand
CTCCATGTACTCCGACATATCTATACGAATCACGGCGTCTTCGTCGCCGAAGACAGCCCACGCCAACGCTTTGGCCAGCTCGGTCTTGCCCACGCCTGTCGGCCCAAGAAAGAGGAACGTCGCGATGGGACGGTTCTTCTCTTTCAGACCCGCTCGCGCCAAGCGGATCGCGTTGCTCACAGCTCGAATAGCTTCGTCTTGGCCGACGACGCGCTCGTGGAGCTTCTCTTCCAAGTGCAAGAGCTTGTCGCGCTCTTCGGTCGTCAGCTCGCTCACGGGGATGCCCGTCAGCTTGGAAATAATCTCAGCGATGTGCTCGGCGCGCACCTCGGCCGAGCCAGACGCGACGGCCTTCTTCCATCGTTCGGTTGCTTCGGCCAGAGCGTGCTCCTTCGCTTTGATCTGAGCTTCGATCTCCTTAGCTTTGTCGAACTGTTTGCGGCTCGACGCGTACTCTTGCTCGCGCTTGAGCTGCTGGATCTGGGCTTCGAGTTCGTGCAGCTCTGCCGGGCGCGATGTAGAAGCTATACGCACTNGCGCCGCGGCTTGGTCTAACAGATCAATGGCTTTATCGGGCAAGAAGCGATTCGTGATATAGCGATCGGCAAGCTGTGCTGCCGCAAGAATTGCTTCATCAGAGATCTTCACTTTGTGGTGGGCTTCAAAGCGATCTCTCAGCCCGTAGAGAATTGAGACTGTCTGGTCGACTGTCGGCTCGGCGACAAAGACGGGTTGGAAGCGTCGCTCGAGAGCCGCGTCTTTTTCGACATATTTTTGATACTCATTGAGCGTCGTGGCCCCGATCAGATGGAGCTCGCCACGGGCAAGCGCGGGCTTGAACGCATTGGCGATGTCCATGCCGCCCTCGCCCACGGCTCCCGCGCCAACGATCGTGTGGACTTCGTCGATGAATATAATCAGCTCGTCTTGGTGGGCGATGATCTCGTCTAAGACTTGCTTGACACGCTCTTCGAGTTCCCCACGATACTTCGAGCCCGCGATCAGCGAATTGATATTGAGCTCGACGAGTCTTTTGTTGCGCAGGCTTTCGGTCACTTCGCCCTTGACGATCCTCTGCGCCAAGCCCTCGACGATGGCCGTCTTGCCCACGCCGGGTTCCCCGATCAAGACGGGATTGTTCTTCTTGCGCCGCGAGAGGATCTCTATGACGGTCTCGATCTCTTTGGAGCGCCCGATGACGGGATCGAGCTTTCCCTGGCGGGCTAGCTCCGTCAGATCGCGGGAGTATTTGTCGAGCGTGGGGGTGGTCGAGACGCGCTGGACGCGGCCCTCTTCGCTCCCCTTGCCTACGACCTTGACCGTCTGTTGACGCAGGG
>JAOAIA010000098.1:0-1879 GCA_026414955.1 Candidatus Bipolaricaulota bacterium | reverse complement strand
GGGGGTGGTCGAGACGCGCTGGACGCGGCCCTCTTCGCTCCCCTTGCCTACGACCTTGACCGTCTGTTGACGCAGGGCTTGGGGAGTCAGCCCGTACTTGCGCAGGAGATCTCCGGCTAGGCCGTCTTGCTCTTCCGCAAGCCCAATCAGCAAGTGCTCTGGACCGACGTAGCTGTGCCCCAGCTCGCGAGAGGCCACAAACGCCAGCTCCAACGCGCTCTTGACGCGCGGGGAGACGCTCAAGCGCACCGTTTGGCCCTTCTCGGCCTTAAACGTCCCTTTGGGAGCGTTATGTTCGATATAGCCCTTGATGTCTTGGGGCGAGATCTTCACTTGTCGTAAGATCTCTTGGACGACCTCGCTTTCCATGAGCGCGTAGAGCAAGTGCTCGGTGTCCACTTCGTCTTTGTTGAAATCGACGGCGGTCTGCGCGGCTTGTTGGAGCAATTCTTTGGCATGTTGGCTCAGATACGCGTCAATGTCGACGGCTTCGCGGTCGCGGTGCCACGGCGTTCGCGGCTCACCGAAGAAGTCTTCCCACAGACTTCGACCAAAGAGCGACTCTAGCGGCGAAAACAGCTCGCGCTCGCGGCGCAGGCGAGCATAATCTATCGAGCAGAGATGGAGCACTTCGCTACGGCCATCGCGCACGATGCTGACTTGGACAGTCGCCGGACGAATCCCGCAGATGTCGCAGAGTCTGGTAGCCATTAAGCTCCTCCTTTAACGAAAGCGTAAGATCGCTCCGACGTTGTAAGGCGTGAAGCTATCATGATTGGTGAAGATGTGCTCGATTTCCGCGTTCTGATGAATCGCTTCCTCGACCATCTCGTCGGCGAGATCTTCGGTATAGTGCATAGCCTCATGGCAGATCGGACACCGCTCAAGATATGACGAAAGGAAGTGATCGGTGGGGCAGACCGTGCCCTTGATGCGCGCGCTATGGTGGAGCACCAGGGTGTGAACTTGACCGAGCATGAGGGCTTCGAGGGTTGGCTCGACCCCTACTACTGCTAGTCCGTTGGGCCGATGTGCCGTTTCAAGCAAACGGGCGATAAGCTGCTCTTCGTAGCGACGCTCCCAACTCTGAGCGACAGCTAGGGCGCGCTCTTTCAACTCAGAAATGGGCATATCTGGACGGGCATGGAACTCCCCCGCGAGACGCTCCCTTAAGTAGCTGTGCAGATGGTCTTTCAGATAGGGCAGGGTCTTATCTTCAGGCCCGGCGATGATGAGCAGCTCGCACTGCTCCTGCCTGAAGAGGTCAAAAGTATATTCGGCAACGCGCTTTAGGTGTCGATGGAAATGGTCTTCGATATGGCGCTGGATGCGAAGCTCTCCGGTGCCCCCCCAGACGCCCGGCCCGCCGACGCGCACCCCCCGCCCCACGCTCACCTTGCTGTGGACCTCGTCGTTGAAGACCTCCAGGTGCTCTTCAAACTCCCCTAAATAGAGCGAGAAGATCCGTGCCTTGCATGCATCGGCCACCAGAACACAGTAGCGGTCGAACTCGTCGAGCAAGATGGTCAACGGCCGGATGTACGGATCGAGCTCGATCACGAGCTGGCTAGGCAGAGCGACGGGAAGGCGGTACTCTTGCCAGAAGCCATCAGCGCTGGCGAAGATCGCTAAGAGTCGAGTTCTGCCAAGCTGGCGCTCGATAGCACGTACATGGTGTTCAATTTGGGCGAGCAGTTCCTCCAAGGCGCGCAGTTGGGTCTTATGCAAATTATTATTCTTAGCCCATTGCTCTTTTTGGGAGTGAATCAGCGAGTTCAGCTCGCTCACAAACGGGTGTGGGGGCGTGACGTTGAGATACAAGCTCACTATGGGATGGTCGTGAGCGCGCCAGGAACGCAAGCTCTCTACATCGTGAGCA
>JAOAIA010000097.1 GCA_026414955.1 Candidatus Bipolaricaulota bacterium | reverse complement strand
AAATACGGGGACGCAGGACTGAGCGGGCCGTACATCTCCACCCCCAAGCTCAGCAAGGCTTCTTTCACAAGCTGGGCACGGGGCAGCGCGAAACTCAGAGCACGGCGAAATTCTCCAGAGCGAAAGACCGCCCGCACCGCTGCCTGGGCAGCGTCCCAGTTGAGCACGAGAAACTGCCCGCCGAAGGCCGCCTGTCCGTTGGAGAGATCGTCGTTGAACACAAGCCGACCGCTGATCTTATCCGAGAACAAGATGGGCAGATCAGCCGGACGGGGATAGAAAAAGTGCACGTGTCGGTTCCGAAATAGCTGCAAGGCTTGCTCCGGTGAGAGGGCAAGCGCGGTCAGACTCACGGTCACATAGGGCAGCGTCGTCCCTTGGATGTCTCTCTTCCAATAGTGAGGATTGCGCGCTAGGCTCACGCTCTCTTCGCTCAGCCCTTCAAGACGAAACGGCCCCAACCCCGCGATCTGGCTCGGCGGGGTCCGTACCGACCACGCCGTATTGAAGCTGCGCGGATCGCGTTCGTATTGCTGCAATTTGTTCTTAGGCAAGATGGGGACAGAGCCGATGCTCCAGAGCTGCCAGCGCCCAAGAGGTGCGTTGCAAGAGAACCGAATCTCCAGAGGGTTCAGAGCTGTGACCGTGGGCAGGGCGCCGTCGGCACAGCGCAGGGCGTCGCGCCACGGCGTCATGATTTCATTGGGGTAAATCAAACGCTCAAAGGTGAAGCGCACGTCTTCGGCGGTGACCGGAGTGCCGTCGGAGAAGCGCAGGCCCTGCCGGAGTGCAAACGTCACTGAAGTCCGGTCGGCGCTCTGCGTGAAGCTGAGAGCGACAGCCGGCTCAGGGTCTTCCACTGTCCCTTCCAAAAGCCCGGCGTGGAGCGCCCGAAATATCTCTGCAGAAGCTCGGTCGAGAGCAACGATGGGGTTGAGGGTGCGCGGCCTGCCCGCCATAGCGTAGGTGATCGCTTTGCTGGGGATGCCAAGCTGGGTCATCTGAGCGGAGTGACACCCGCTGGGGAGAGCTGCCCCAGAAGCGGGATAGGCACAGACGATCTTGGGCGTGGTCGGCCCCTGCGCTAACGCATACCCGCACCATCCCACGAGCACGAGCTTGAGCACCACTCTGCGCATAGTAGCCTCCGACGCACGACCATTGTATAATACTTATAAGCTTCGTACAGCAAGAGGAGGCTGCATGAGCGCCACAGAACGCTGGGAACGCGAGACCCTTCAGCCGTTCTTGCAGAGATCCCCCGAGCGCAAAAAGCGCTTCATCACCGTCTCCAACGAAGAGATCAAACGGCTCTACACCCCCGAAGATATACAAGACTTGGACTACGAGCGCGACCTCGGCTACCCCGGGGAATACCCCTTCACCCGCGGCGTCTATCCCACGATGTATCGTGGGCGGCTGTGGACGATGAGACAGTTCGCGGGCTTCGGCGGCCCCGAAGAGACCAATCAACGATTCAAATACTTGCTGAGAGAGGGCCAAACCGGGCTTTCGACAGCTTTCGATATGCCCACCCTGATGGGCCTCGATAGCGATCACCCCTTGGCCGACGGGGAAGTGGGCGTCGAGGGCGTCGCCGTAGATACCCTCAGAGACTTCGAGATTCTCTTTGACGGGATTCCGTTGGATAAAGTCACCACGAGTTTTACGATCAACCCCAGCGCCCCGGTGATCTATGCGATGTACATCGCGATTGGGGATAAGCAGGGCGTCTCGCGAGACAAATTACGGGGGACGATCCAGAACGACATGCTCAAAGAATTTATCGCCCAGAAGGAGTGGGTCATCCCCCCGCGCCCGTCTGTAGATTTGATTGTAGACATCTTCGAGTTCGGCACGAAAGAGACGCCGAATTTCAATCTTATCAGCATCTCCGGGTATCACATTCGCGAGGCTGGCTCGACTGCAATTCAAGAGCTTGCGTTCACGCTCGCTGATGGCATGGCCTATGTTGAAGCAGCCCTCCAGCGGGGGTTAGATATAGACGTTCTCGGCCCGCAGCTGAGCTTCTTCTTCAACTCTCACAATGCGTTCTTCGAAGAGATTGCCAAATTTCGGGCAGCGCGCAGAATCTGGGCCAGGGTGATGCGCGAGCGCTACGGTGCAAAGAACCCCGAAAGCTGGAAACTGCGCTTTCACACGCAGACTGCCGGATGCTCCCTGACCGAGCAGCAGCCCCTTAATAATATTATTCGAGTCACGATCCAAGCCCTCGCGGCGGTGCTCGGGGGCACCCAGAGCTTGCATACGAACTCCTATGATGAAGCGCTCGCCCTGCCCAGCGAAGAGGCCGTGCGCATCGCCCTGCGCACCCAGCAGATCATCGCGTATGAGTCCGGGGTTGCCGACACGATTGACCCGCTGGCAGGCAGTTATTTCGTCGAAGCCCTCACCAACGAGACCGAGCGCAAAGCGTTAGAGTATATTCAGAAGATCGAGCAGATGGGGCATGGGAGTATCTTAGAGGGCGTCTTTGCGGGGATCGAGAACGGTTTCTTCCAAAGAGAGATCGCCCAAGCCGCGTATGAGTACCAAAAGCAAGTTGAGTCCGGGGAGCAGATCATCGTTGGGGTCAATAAGTACGTCATGCCCCAGGACGAGAGGGTGAATATCTTGCGTGTCGATCCAGAAGTCCAGCGCAGGCAGATCGAACGCTTGAAGAAAGTTCGAGCCGAGCGTGATCATAAAGCTGTTGAGCGGGCGTTGCACCGTTTAGAAGAAGCGGCTCGGGACAGGGAGAACACCATGCCATATATCATCGAAGCCGTCAAAGCATACGCGAGCGTCGGGGAGATCATGGAGGCTCTGAAGAGGGTGCACGGGGCCTATCGCGAGCTAGCAAGCTTCGCTTGACGTTCATCTTCGCCCTCGGCGACGGCGAATAATCCAGACAAGGTCTGGTGATTGTATGAATCGCCCAATTAAAGTTTTGATGGCCAAGGCGGGGTTAGACGGACACGACCGCGGAGTGAAGGTCGTAGCGCGGGCGCTGCGCGATGCGGGGATGGAAGTGATCTACACGGGCCTGCACAACACCCCAGAGCAAGTCGTCAAGGCCGCCCTCCAAGAGGACGTGGACGTCATCGGTGTCAGCATCCTCTCTGGAGCGCATCTGACGATCTTTAGAAAAATTACAGAGCTGATGAAGCAATACGGCATGGACGACGTCTTGTTGCTGGGCGGGGGGATCATCCCCGACGAAGACAAGCCGATCTTAGAGCAGATGGGCGTGAAGGGGTTGTTCGGGCCGGGGACCTCTACCCAAGAGATCATAGACTTCATCAAGAGAGAAGGGCAGCAGCTTCGTGGGGGGTCCCCTCACCCCTGACCTCGCCCCCAGCCCCTTACCCCTCCCCCCTCTCCCTCGGAGGGGAGAGGGGGTGAGGCGAAGCGTTTTGA
>JAOAIA010000096.1 GCA_026414955.1 Candidatus Bipolaricaulota bacterium | reverse complement strand
AGATGTGTATAAGAGACAGCTCTCCAAGCTCTCTGAAGAAGAGCTGGCAGACTTGATCCGCCCCGCAGGGTACTTTCGTCAGAAAGCGAAAAAACTCAAAGCATTCATTGGGCATCTGTACGCCCAGCACAACGGTAATCTCCAGAAGATGCTGGCCCAATCTACGAGAAAGCTTCGAGCTGAACTGCTCTCCATCTGGGGCATCGGCCCAGAGACCGCAGATTCAATCTTGCTCTACGCTGCACACAAGCCGATCTTTGTTATAGATGCGTACACGAAGCGCGTCTTTTCACGGTTGGGGCTTGTCAGCGCCAAGATCTCTTACGAAGAGCTTCAGCGATTTTTTATGGCGCAGCTCCCCAAAAGCGTGAAGCTCTTCAACGAATATCACGCGCTGATCGTGCGTCACGGGAAAGAAGTCTGTCGCCCAAAGCCCTTATGCAAACGATGCGTGTTAGCTCAACAGTGTGCTTTTTTAAGGCCCTCACCCCGGCTTGCGCCACCCCTCTCCCGTCCGAACGGGAGAGGGGCCAGGAGGGATGAGGGTCCATCTCACCGGCGTAGCTCTTCGGCTTTCGGCAGATAGAACACTGCGCCGTTGCGCGCACGGAGTATCTGTTCTGCAGGTCCGCGCTCCTCAAACGCCAGATCGACCCCGTGCTCGCTCGCACCTTCAGTGTCCATCAGCCCAGCATCCACGTCGTACCGCACAGTTAATGGGATATAGACATTGAAGAGCGTACGCAGCTCACGCCCACGCTGGTCATAGACGGTCCCTTGATAGATGACGAACTGCAACTTTGGGCTCCAGAAGCGATAGCCAAATTCAATAGCTAATTTGGCGTAATTGCCCTCGCTCGTCTTGACGTAGATGACCGTCCCTTGAATCTTGCCGGTGTCGCCGTTGTGTTGATCCAACTCTTGGCGTGTCAGCTCCGTCTTCTCATAAGCAGATCGCTGAAGCATAGAGAAGGTGATCTCAGTGAAGCCTAAGTGATCAGCAAGCAAGAGCGACTGCACCAAGGCGATCACGAGCGCCAGCGCGATGGCTGCTCCAAGCACAACCATCAAGCGCCCGTAGGTGAGGCCCTTGCGACGCGGTCTCTCCATGAGTTACTTCTTCTCGATACGTACAAACGTATCAGTAACCTCGGTGACGACCCCGTCAATGCTCGCGTGGTGCGCGACGCTCAAGAGATTGAAGTCATTAATTGGGCCATCTAACGGCTTCGCGACGAGATCGCCAATCTTGACTTTATCGCCGACTTTGACTGTCGGGATGCTAGGCTTGCCCTTCGGACCGTCTTGGTGCATAAAGATCTTCACACGCGTCACTGTGTCGCGAATGTCCAAGACATCTGCGGGCGTGGGATGCCAGTCTAAATAGCGTTCCAAGCCCAATTTTTTCATAGCGTCGGGGAGGGTGTCGTCCCAGGTTGGAGCAGGCTGGCCTGGCAGTGGGCGCAGGCTCACTTGATCAGCGACGTACTTGGCAGCTTCGATCACCAAAAGGCCGTTAGTCTTCTTGGTGACAGCGTGCTCGCCCACGTTGACTCTATCGCCCATCAGCGGGCCGCCGTCGAGCACAGCGAGTTTATTGTATCGCGTCGTGTCCACACCGATCATCGCCAAGATATCTATCAGATACGTGCCGACGGGAGCAAGCACGACAGTCTGCTTCGCGACCTCGCCGTAGACGTTCAAGTATTTTTCAGTGACGGGCTTGCTCTGGAAGAGCGCGCGATACATCCAGTAAACCGTCTCGACGTTGTTGACCGTCACCCCGACATGCAGAGGGATCTTCCCCGGTGGCACTTCCAGCCCCGTCACCGATTTGGTTAACCATTTCTCCTCGCCCATGCCATAAATACTGGGCGTATAGCGAATATCGAATCCGTACTTCTCTCGCAGCGGCTCCAACAGGCTCTTATCTTTCTCTTTCGCCCCGATGATGATCTGTTCAAAGCCAAAGATTCTTTTCAGCGCCGCGAAGACCTCGACGAACGCATCGGCCTGGCTCATTAAGAGGATCTTGTCAGCTTCGTAGCCGGGTTCGCCCTCTTCAGCGTTCACGATGAGAATCTTCGTCGGGGTGAGATACTTAAAATACGTAGGGAAGCCGGCGCCACCCGCGCCGATCAATCCCATCTCACGAAAGAGTTTGACCGCGTCCTCTCGTGTCTGCACTGTCGTCACCATAAAGTCTCCTTTCAGCCCTTACGTGTTCCTCCTCTCCCTTGGGAGGGGAGAGGACTTTGAGGTGAGGGTGAACGCTTCGCTTTAGGATAAAGCAAATTGATGATGTTTTCAAAGTTCAGCGCGGGATCTTCGCGAGCACCGCGCGCGCCGCCACGAGTGCCGCGCCCTTGAGAGCCTCAGTATCGGTTTCATTCCCCGAAGGGGCGCTCACGAAGATCGCGACAAAGAGCGCCCCATGTCGCCAGAAGAGCCCCACACCATCGGGCTCAGGAGCGAGCTCCACTGTGCGCCCGTCCAGATCAATGGATTCCGTCTGCGCGCCTTGGAGCAAGAGATCTCGCGCTTCTGAAATCTTTGTTGGGTCTTTGAACTTGAAGATCGTCAGCCCCACGCGCTCGATCTTCCCGCTCCAGGGGCTGCCAGGCGCGGGCGTGTAGAACGCATGGGACGAGTACTCTTCGCCGGGGAAGGCCGGCTCAATTCGGGCTTCTTTCGCCACTAAGATAAAGCCCTCCATTGCATCAGGGATGAGTGTCTCAGGAGCTGGCCCGACAGGCGGGCTCGCCCCCATCATCAAGAACAATCCTACGGCAACGACCACGGCCAAAGCCACGAAGACCCAGACAATGGGGTTATTCATCATGCCTCCTTCTTTTCTTGCTTGAACGCTTGCGCTGCATAATCTCTCAAAGGTTCGAGAAAGCGCTCAAACTCCATAGGGAAGACGAACTTTGTCGCGGGGCTGGCGCCGAGCGCCTTCAGCGCTTCGAGATACTGCAAACTGAGGGTCTTGACGTCCACATCCCTAGCGACGTCGTAGATCTTCTGCAGCGCGAGCGCAAAACCTTCGGCGCGCAGGATCGCCGCTTGGCGATCCCCCTCAGCTTTTAAGATCGCTGCTTGCTTTTCGCCCTCAGCGACCTTGACCGCTGCTTCGCGCTTGCCATCAGCTTCGGTGACTACAGCGCGACGCGTGCGCTCCGCGGACATCTGGCGGATCATGGCGTCTTGGACATCCTTGGGGGGCAGGATCTCCTTGATCTCTACCGTGGTCACTTTCACGCCCCAGCGGTCGGTGACTTCATCGAGTTTGGCTCTTAAGATCTGATTGATCTGCTCGCGGCGCGCCAGGACATCATCTAAAGGGATGTCGCCAATCACAGCACGCAGGGT
>JAOAIA010000095.1 GCA_026414955.1 Candidatus Bipolaricaulota bacterium | reverse complement strand
CTGCTGACCCGTAGGTGAACGTAAAGAACAGCGAGAGCCCATACGCCGCGATGACACGCCCCACCGAGAGCAGGGCGTACCAAGGCAAGGCCGTCGGAGTCAAAGAGATCTCAGGGCCCTCAATGACCGAAGGGGTCTTGAAAGCTAAGCGCACTCCGCTGTAGATGAGCACCGCGAGAAGAACGAGAACGACGAGATCTCCCCAGCTCAAGAGATCTCGCGCAGGCTGCCCCAGCTTAAACAGAAAAGAGAGCTTTCTCATGACGCCACTGATATTACGGGGGAGCGAGGGGGAGGAGCAAGAACAGTTCTAAGTTGGGCAGTTCCCAGTTTCACTGTCCAACTGGGAACTGTTTCTAGTCGGAGAGGCGGGATTTGAACCCGCGACCTCACGGTCCCGAACCGTGCGCGCTGAACCAGGCTGCGCCACTCTCCGGGTGCTTCGCACGAGTGTGCAGTGGGGCGCACACAGTGCGCCCCACTACAGAATTATATCGAGCGCAGAGAAGTTTGCAACGCCCCCTTAGCGCAACGGCACAAAGCGCGCGCTGCCCCCGCCTCGCGGGATGATCGTCAGCACAACGCGAGCATCGTCGGGCAGCTCGCTCACAAATTTGTTCCAATCGTCTAAGCTCTTGACGGGCTGACGATTGATCTCGATAATCAGATCGCCCACTTGCAGCCTAGCCCAGAACGCGCGGCTCCCCGGCTGGACTTCGGCGATAACGACGCCCTCAGCAGTGCTGGGCAGGTTCAGATGCCGAATAATCTCCGGAGTGAGGGCTTGGACTTTCAGCCCGAATTTCTCGATGCCCTGCCCCTGCGGGATGGGCTGAGTGGGCGTATCCGGCGTAGTACCCAGGAGGGCCTGCTCACTGGGGCGCTCCCCAAGCGTGATCTCAACGGTCTGGCGCGCACCACCCCGCACGATCTCTAATTGCACCTTCGAGCCAACAGGGCGGTACATGATCTCTTGCTGGAGCTCAGTGACGCGCTTGACGGGCTTGCCGTCCACGCTGAGCACGATATCGCCGCGCTGCAAGATCCCATACGACGGCCCATCAGGACGGACGTCAGCAATTAAGACCCCCGAGTACGGCTCGACCCCAAACTGCGGCGCGATCTCTTCTGTCAACTCTTGGATGACGACGCCGAGCCACGCCCGCGTCACCTTCCCCGAGGCTATCAAGCTGGGCAAGACACGCAACGCCGCGTTGATCGGGATCGCAAAGTTAATGCCCTCAGCGTTGACGGCGATCGCCGTGTTGATGCCGATGACCCGTCCCCAGGCGTCCAAGAGCGGGCCACCGGAATTGCCCGGATTGATCGCCGCATCGGTTTGGATCATGTCTTGGAACCGACCCGACCCGTCGGGCTTGGGGAAGTCCCGATGGAGCGCGCTGATGATCCCGGCAGTCACGGTGTGCTCGAAGCCCAGGGGGTTCCCAATCGCGATCGCCCAATCGCCGATCTCGATCTTGTCGGAATCTCCCAGCTCGACCGTGGGGAGCTGCTCGACGTTGGGGCCTTTCGGGCGGACGACAGCCACATCGAGAAACGCATCGCCACCGACGAGTTCCCCCTCGAGGGTGCGTCCCTCAGGCAGCGTAATGCGAATGCTGGTCGCCCCTTGAACAACGTGATCGTTCGTGATAATGATCTTCTGGCCCTGATAGTCCATGATAAAGCCGCTGCCGAGAGAGCGTTCGACGCCCCGGTCTCTGAAGGGATCGCCGAAGAAGCGCCGCCAGAAGGGATCATTGAAGAAGTCCTCAAATGGGCTGCGTACCGAACCCTGTTTGATCACTTCGAGCTGGACGACGGCAGGGCCGGCTTTCTTAATAGCCGTCTTGACGGCGTTCTGCCCCGCAGCAATGATGAGCTGCTCGATCTGCTCCTTCGTGAGCTGCGCGAAGAGATCGGGGTTCGGGGCCTCGGGTGTCGTCGCTTGGGCGAGGACGACCGGGGCTGGCTGCGCGGGCGTCTCAGGCACCTGAGGGCGCTCCGTCACCGATGGCGTCTGCTGTACTGTCGGTGATGCAGTCTGGTGTTGCCACGACCACTCAATGACGACGCCGGCCAGGAACGCCAGCGCCAACACGCTGACAATGAGTATAGCTTTCTTCATAGGTTCAACCTCCTGTGAGATTCTCTCCGCGATTATAAAGGGCTGCCAACGCCTGTGCAATCCTACCGAGCGATTATGGAGAACTTATGAAGAGGCGGTGCTTTCTTCGTCCACGTACGCTTCATAGAGAATATCGTTCCCCAGCCGCGAGATGGTGATCTCCCTGAGCGAGATCGCCTCGCTCAAGCGCGCAAAGCCAACTCCCCCGATGGGCCCGGGTGCTGCTCGTCCTCCCACGATCTTGGGCGCGATCACCAAGAGAATCTTGTCAATCAATCGTTGACTGATAAAACTCCAAGAGACTTCGGCTCCCCCCTCGATGAGCACGCTGTCAATCTGCTCCTGAGAGAGCTTCTCTATCAATGCGTGCAGGTCGACGCGCCCATCGCAGGCGGGGAGCTTCCAAATTTCGACGTGAGCGTGCTGGAGTGCGCGCTCTTTGTCAAGAGAGATCGCGTCCGTCGTCGCGAGAATTGTTCTTATCTGATGAGAGGAACGCACGACGCGCGCATCCACAGGGATGCGCCCGTGGGAGTCCAGCACAATGCGAATGGGGTTGCGGGGGGATCTCTCACCCTCATCCTCGGTGCCGTGTAGGGGCGAACGGCCGTTCGCCCCTACGGGATGAGGGGAGAAATATCGTGTCGTCAGTTGGGGGTCGTCCGCGAGCACCGTGCCGATGCCCACTAGGATCGCGCGATGGCGGTGGCGCAACTCGTGCGCGAATTCTAACGATCTCTGTGAAGAAATCCATCGGGAGTCACCGGTGTGGGTGGCGATCTTGCCGTCAGCGGTCATGGCCATCTTCAAA
The DNA here is from genome assembly GCA_026414955.1 of Candidatus Bipolaricaulota bacterium. GTDB lineage: Bacteria > Bipolaricaulota > Bipolaricaulia > RBG-16-55-9 > DRXL01 > JANXCC01. Next base: position 506 of record JAOAIA010000095.1, on the reverse strand, counting down.
GTGATAAAGGGCCTGCCCGTCGTCTTAAATTTGAGATAGATCTCATTGAGCTTGCGGGCTTCTCGCTCTAAAAGTCCCTCGATGACTTCAATGCCGGCGCGACGCAGGGCTTCGATCCCCCGGCCGTTGATGCGCGGGTCGGGATCGCGCAGGGCCACGAAGACTCTCTTAATCCCGGCGCGGATGATCTCGTCAGCACAGGGGGGATTGCGCTTGCCCGGCGCTGCCACGCACGGCTCAAGATTCAAGTAGAGATCGGCGTTCCGGGCGAGCGCTCCCGCCCGTTGCACGGCCATAAACTCAGCATGTGGGCCGCCGAACTCTTCGTGCCACCCCTCGCTGAGAATAACATTGTGTTTGACGATGACAGCCCCGACCATCGGATTGGGGCTGGCCCAACCGGCGCCGCGTTCGGCCAGCTCCAACGCACGACGCATGAAGTCTTCAGGATGAAGCATGTCACTGTAAGCGCATCGCTAGCTCCACCAGCGTAGGGATGGAGAATC
>JAOAIA010000094.1 GCA_026414955.1 Candidatus Bipolaricaulota bacterium | reverse complement strand
CTATTGTTCTCCGTGATACAGTATCTCCAAACACAGGCTGAGAGGAAGATCGAGTATGAGCTTCAGAGTTCTCGTCATAGCCGTTTTAGTGATGATCGTCGTGAACGGTCTACTGGCTGCTCACCCAACCCAAGAGCGCCAAGCGCGCTTCGTCTTGCCCAAAGAGACCGATAGCGAGATCACGACGAATCTAGAGCCGCACTACGTCGTGCTCAACCGTTCCGTGCCCGCTCGCAACCAGCTCTTTCTCTTCTTGCCCGGAACCAGAGGCAAACCCCAAAATTGTCAACAGATCGTGAACACCGCGGCCGATCTGGGCTTTCACGCCATCGGGCTGAACTATCCTAACGACCAACCCGTGAACGGGCCGACGCTCTGCGGCGGCACCAATACAGACCTAGACTGCTACGCCAAGGTGCGCCTAGAGATCAAAGACGGCATCGATCGCACGCCCTTGCTGAACATCACCCGTGCGAACTCTATCGAGAACCGTCTGATCAAGCTTTTGATCTATTTGCACACGCGATTCCCCAACGAAGGCTGGGGGCAGTATCTCGACAAAGATTTGACGATCAAATGGTCGTCTATTGTGGTTAGTGGGCATTCGCAGGGCGGTGGGCACGCGGGGATCATCGGGCGGTATCACCCTGTCGCGCGCGTCGTGATGTTTGCCTCCATGGACTATAACGCTCGTGTCGGGAGACCGGCCAATTGGATTGCCCAGCCCAGCTCCACGCCTAACGCGACTCCACCTGAACGATTCTACGGCTTCTCGCATCAACGCGACGAAGGGGTCAATTTTACTATTCTCTCCACGCAGGTCTGGCCGGCCTTCGGCATGGATAAGTTCGGGCCCGTCGTCAACGTAGACAAGACAGCGCCGCCGTATCAGAACTCTCATATGTTGACATCCAATCTCGACGCACCCACGGGGAACTATCACGGCTGCATCGTCGTAGATCGAAACTTGATACTGCTTCCCGATGGCACGCCGGTCTATAAGCCCGTTTGGGAATATCTGCTTGGGGCGACTCCGAAGCGAACGAGAGCGACGACAGATTCTCCGAGTCAGCCTTGCCCGTTGGACGAGAACACGGTTATGACCGACAAGGGCTGCGTGCGCGGCGAGTCTCTTGGCGCGGTCAACGTCTTTCGCGGGATCCCCTATGCAGCCCCGCCGGTGAAAGAGTTGCGCTGGAAGGCCCCGCAAGAGCACCCGTCTTGGGAGGGCGTGCGCGAGGCGACGAGATTTGGGAAATCATGCCCCCAACTCCCCGGCACGATCTTGCGCTATCAGTTAGAGACCGACGAAGACTGTCTCTCGCTCAACATCTGGACTCCAAAGACCGACCCCAGCGCAAAACTCCCCGTGATGGTCTGGATTCACGGCGGCGGCCTCGTGCAGGGGAGCAGCGCGCAGCAAGTCAACAATCGAGCGACCTACGATGGGCGCTTCTTGGCCGAAACATCTAATATTGTTGTCGTGACGATCAACTATCGTCTAGCGCAGTTGGGCTTTCTCGCTCACTCAGCTTTGAGCGCTGAGAGCGAACAGAACGTCTCTGGGAACTACGGGCTGCTCGATCAAATATTCGCGCTGCGCTGGGTACAGAAAAACATTCAGAACTTCGGAGGCGATCCGACAAACGTCACGATCTTTGGGGAATCCGCAGGCGGCAAGAGCGTCTGCGCGCTGCTCGCGTCGCCCGTAGCTCGCGGGCTTTTCCATCGGGCGATCATCCAGAGCGGGGGCTGCCCTTTGAATTTGCGAAGGCTTCGCGATTCGCCTGGGCGCGAGAGCGCCGAGGCTCAGGGCGAGCGCTTCGCCCGCGCCATCGGCTGCGCAAACGCTCCCGACGTCTTAGCGTGCTTGCGCTCCAAGACTATTCGAGAGATTTTGAATACCCTCCCCGGCGAGGCGAGCATCATCAGCACGGCCGAGAATTGGGACTTCATCGTTGATGGCTACGCGCTGCCGGACTCTCCGGGGCGCGCGCTCGAATCTGGAAATTTTTATCTCGTGCCGTTGATCGCCGGCACGACCGGCAACGAAGCCTCGATCTTTACGCTCTCGCTCAACATTCAGACCGTCGCGCAGTACGAAGCGTATGTGCGCAGTCTCTTTCGCGGGCTGGCCAATCAAGTGCTGGCGCTCTATCCCGCGGCGCCCTATCCCAGTCCCAAAGCCGCGCTCGACGCGCTGCTCTCGGATGTCTTTTTTGTCTGCCCGACGCGAAGGTTCGTGCGCGATGTTTCACAGTATCAGCCCAAGACGTTTCTCTATCACTTCACGTATGTGACGCGGGCGGCGGCCCAAGCGGGGTTAGGGGCGTTTCACGGCTCGGAGATCCCCTTCGTCTTCGGGAACGCGGCAAACCCGACTCCCCAAGAGCGAGCGCTTTCCAACTCTATGATGACGTACTGGACGAGCTTCGCCAAGACCGGCGATCCCAACGAGGGCAAACTGCCGACATGGCCCGCGTATACGCTCAGCGAAGACCCGCATCTGCAGCTTGACATCCCGATCAGAGCCGATAAGAACCTACGCAAGCCCTACTGCGATTTCTGGGAGCGCTTGCAGACACCGTGAGTATTCGTCACAATAGACCCATCGCTTATCAAGAGGAGGGATATGGATGCGCATCTCTCTGCGGCGCGTTCTCGGGGGTTGTCTCGGCGTAATCTTGATCCCTAGCGCATGCGCTCTCTCTACCGTACATCAACCACAACCCGTTGACCCGTGCGGCGTGCAAACTCCTGCGACCGTCTCCCAGATCGAACTGCAACAGATCGCGACGGGCTTCGCGCGCCCCGTCTATCTAACCCACGCCGGCGACGGCTCGGGTCGCCTGTTCGTCGTCGAGCAAGCCGGAATTATTAAGATCATTCGCGATGGACGAACGCTCGCGACCCCGTTTTTGGATATTCGCGACCGAGTCGAGATGGGCGCGCGCATGAGCGACGAGCGCGGGCTGCTCAGCGTCGCGTTCCATCCCAAATACAAAGAGAACGGACGCTTCTTTGTGAACTACACGGGGCGACGCGGAGGAGTGCTCAAATCCATCATCGCTGAGTACAGGGTCTCCGCAAATCCCGACATCGCCGACCGCACAGAGAGGGTTATCTTGGAAGTCGAGCAACCCTTTCCAAACCACAACGGGGGACTGAATAAATTTGGCCCCGATGGGTTTTTGTATATCGGGCTGGGCGACGGCGGCGCCGCGGGCGATCCCCTCAACGCCGGCCAGAGTCTAGACACGCTCTTGGGCAAGATCCTGCGCATTGACATCGAGAGAGAACCCTACGCGATTCCCCAAGACAACCCCTTCGTCGGTCAAGCCAACGCCAAGGGCGAGGTCTGGGCCTACGGCTTGCGAAACCCGTGGAGATTTTCTTTTGATCGCTGCAATGGGCGCCTCTTCGCCGGCGACGTCGGCCAGGATCGTCTTGAAGAGATAGACTTGATCGAGAGGGGGAAGAACTACGGCTGGAAGATCATGGAAGGCTCGCAGTGCTACGATCCTCCGACGTTGTGTAACGCCCAAGGGCTGGAGCTGCCCATCGCCGAGTACGATCGCTCACTGGGCTGCTCCGTCACGGGGGGCTATGTC
>JAOAIA010000093.1 GCA_026414955.1 Candidatus Bipolaricaulota bacterium | reverse complement strand
GCGCACGGCCAGACGCACGTCGGTCGTTTAGGGCCACAGAGCTTTGATGGGATTTATCTCTATGTTGGCTCGGCGCTGGGGCCTAGGGGTTTTCAGCGAGTCGAGCGCCATCGCGCCGTCGCACAAGGGCGCAACACGACTCGACGTTGGCATATTGATTATCTTCTTGGGATAGGGCAGCTCAAGGGCGCTCTGCTCTTTGAGACTTCTGAGAAAGCGATGGAGTGCGCTCTGGCTGAGGCGCTCGCGCGCGTTGCTCAGCCAGTGATAGCGGGCTTTGGCGCCAGCGACTGTCGCTGCCAGACGCATCTCTTTCGTCTATGAGGGTGCTCATTATCGGTGTGGGGAACGCATATCGTCGCGACGACGCCGTGGGCTTGAGCGTCGCCCGTGCGCTGCGCGAAAAGAATCTCGATGGCCTAGAAATTCTCGAGATGAGCGGCGAGGGCGCTGCGCTTATCGAAGCTTTTCAGAACGCCGAGCGCGTCATCGTCGTAGACGCGGTCTGCTCTGGGGCGACGCCGGGGACAATCTTTCGCTTCGAGGCGCATCATCAGCAAATTCCAACAAAATTCTTTCGCTATTCGACGCACAATTTCGGCCTCGCTGAAGCAATTGAGCTGGCGCGATCTTTGGGACAGCTCCCAAAAGAGCTGATCGTCTACGGCATCGAGGGGAAGGATTTTTCGCTTGGGGAAGGGCTCTCAGTGGAGGTGGCGCACGCGGCGCACGAAGTCGTTCACCGGATTGAGAAAGAACTGATGAGCGGGCGCTCCCATCTCCAGCCACACCCACCACGCTAACCCGATAGCGAGAAGCGGGCTTAGAACAGCCACAAGATTACCCATGCCGAAATTGACGGGGTATGTTTGATAAAAAATCTGATAAACGACTTCTTTCTCACGCTCAGCGTAACATACGCGGTGGTACTTCTTCGGGATAAGCCCCCACAAAGCACTCACCATCAAATCATCAGGATATTCAATATCATTTCCACACCGATCACAAGGTATAGAAACTCGCCCCATAGCGGTTGAATTATATCTTTCCTTCACTTGCAGGTCAAATTGATCGAGCTTAGCTTCACCCTGACGTAGATCATTGCATCGCGCTGTGAAAAAGAGTATTCTTAATGGGGACTGAAAAAGTCCTCGATAGCTATGTTTCTCACACGACGGAGCGACTACGGGCTGCAAGCGATCTTAGCCCTAGCTCACAGCTCGGGTTTCGTCTCGGCCAAGCAGATTGCTCACGAGCATAATCTCCCCCAAGCGTTCGTGAAGAAGCTTTTACAAAGACTCTGTCGCGCGGGCTTGGTGAAGGCGAGCGTAGGGAAGCAGGGCGGCTACGCGCTGGCGCGGCCTCCTGAAGCGATCTCCATCCGAGAGCTGCTCCAGGTGCTCGAAGGCGATATCGCACCGGTCTCATGCCTGGCCCCCAGTCATACGTGCGAGCTGTCTGACGGATGCACGACAAAGCGCGCGTGGACCCAGATAGATCGCAAGCTTCGAGAAGCCCTGGAGTCTATCTCCCTGAAAGATATCTTATGACGAGCTATCAAGGCACAGCGCAGATGTCCGAAGAGGCAACCGTGACGAGCACGGTCGTGCTCGTGGGCGCCCCCAATGTCGGGAAGAGCTTGCTTTTTCATCGCCTGACCGGAACATACGTCACAGTCTCGAACTACCCCGGCACGACGATTGAGGTCGCGCGCGGGACAGTAGACCTCTCCCCAGGTCCCCTCACCCCTAGCTTCCCTCTAAGGGGAGAGGGGACAGGGGTGAGGGTGCAGGTACTCGACACCCCGGGCCTGCGCTCGTTGCTGCCCATCACCGAAGAAGAAGAGATCACGAAAGAGATTCTATTGCGTGACGACGTCGCTGTGATCGTGCACGTCGTTGACGCCAAGGATTTAGAGCGTTCGCTCGCCCTGACGTTGCAATTGATGGAGCTTGGCCCGCCGGTCGTGCTCGTCCTCAATATGATCGACGAGGCCCACAAAGTAGGACTGGAGATAGATCGCCGTGCCCTGCAAGAGCAGCTCAACATCCCCGTCGTGCTCACGAGCGCCTTGGCAAACCATGGGATCGGTGAGCTGAAGAAGGCCATCGCTCGCGCGCTGCAGAGCACTTCTCAAGCCCGGCGCAGCCGCAACTTCTCGCTCGACGATGTTATAGAGATGCATCGGCGCGCCCGCGCCATCGCTTCTGCAGTGCTCCGCTATACTCGGACGCCCTCGCCCTCCTGGAGCGAGCGCATAAGTCAGCTCACCCTCAATCCCGTCACGGGGGGAATCGTGCTTGCGCTTGTGCTGTGGGGACTTTATGAGTTCGTGGGGGTCTTCGGAGCGCAGACCGCCGTCGGCTTTCTCGAAGAGACCATCTTTGAAGGGCATATCAATCCGTGGGTGACGCAGCTCGTTCAGACACTGCTGCCCTGGACGTGGGCACACGACTTGCTTGTCGGCGAATACGGGATCTTCACGCTAGGGCTGCGCTACGCGATTGCTATCATTCTGCCCATCGTCACCACGTTCTTTCTGGCGTTCGCGCTCATCGAAGACTCTGGGTATCTGCCCAGACTCGCCATGCTCATTGACAAACTCTTTAAGATGATCGGGCTGAGCGGGCGCGCGGTGATCCCCATCGTGTTGGGCTTCGGCTGCGACACGATGGCAACGCTCGTAACGCGCACGTTAGAAACACGGCGCGAGAAGCTCATCGCGACGTTGCTCCTCGCGTTAGCGATTCCGTGCTCGGCGCAGCTTGGGGTTATTTTAGGGCTGCTGGCGGGGAACTCGCTCGCTGTAGGAATTTGGGCTGGGGTCATCGCGCTCAACTTCGTGCTGATCGGTTTTCTCACCGCGAGGCTGCTACCGGGGGAGCGCTCGCTCTTCTATATCGAGATCCCACCGTTGCGCTGGCCCTCGCCGAGCAACGTGTTGGTGAAGACCTACACGCGCGTTCGGTGGTATCTCAGGGAGATTCTGCCGTTCTTTCTGATCGCGAGCGTCGTCATCTGGCTGGGGCAGATCACTCACGTTTTTGAAGTTTTCGTGAATGCTCTAGCTGTAGTAGTTCAAGCGATTGGGCTTCCTCAAGGGGCTGCTGTCGCGTTCTTATTCGGGTTTTTCAGACGCGACTACGGCGCGGCCGGGCTCTATGATCTGCACGACGCTGGGGCCTTGAGCGGCGTCTCGTTAGTCGTCGCGTCGGTGACGCTGACGCTCTTTGTGCCGTGCATTGCCCAGTTTATGATCACGGCCAAAGAGCGCGGCTGGAAGACGGCCATCGCGATGGCGGCGTTTATCTTCCCGTATGCATTCTTCGTGGGCTGGCTGGTGCATCTTGTCTTGACGATGCTTGGAGTTTGGCTATGAAGTGCGCGCTCTGTGGGTTTGAGTTTGCTGAAGCCGACGCTAGACGCCCGTGCGCGAGCTGCCCTTTGGGCACGCAATGCGATCTCGTCTGCTGCCCTAATTGTGGGTATCAAACTCCGGGAGAACCCCAATGGCTCAGCCGGCTGCGCCGGTGGCGACGTCGCAGCGGTGCTCCTGAAGGGACGCTGGCAGCTTTGCAGCCTGGGATGGAGACAGAGATTATCTCCGTGCGTCCGCGCGATAAGAGAACTTTACACAAGCTGACGGCGCTAGGGCTTTTGCCGGGCGTGCGCGTGCGGTTACTCAGAAAATTCCCAAGCTATCTGATAGCAGTGGGACATGCCCAAATCGCGCTCGACAGAG
>JAOAIA010000008.1 GCA_026414955.1 Candidatus Bipolaricaulota bacterium | reverse complement strand
GTCAGATGTGTATAAGAGACAGGCCATGAGGAGAGCGGCAACGATGCGCGCGAGCACCATCGCGCTTCCTAAGATCGCGCCTGTATATGTCAGCGCTAAGATATTCGCCGCCGGAGCGACCCATAGGATAATAAACGCTGCACCAAGAGACGCGCCAGAATAATAAAGCCCGCTGCTGACGGGGATCACCGTGCAGGAGCACGCTGCTACAAAGAAGCTTCCCCCAGCCGCGAGCGCGAACGCTTTGAGTTTCTGCGCTGCTGCGCCTAAGTAATACATAATCGTCTCTTTGGAGACGAACGTGACCATCGCGCCGGCTAAGAGAAACGCTGGGATCAAGCACGTCAGGACGTGCAGCGCGATATAATCCCACAGGGCAAGCAGCCCCGCCCCAACGAGTTCCCAGAGCATGAGGGTTAGTCTCCTTGGTTCAGCAACGGTGCTTACTTTTTTATGATACGCTTTGAGCACGGGCAAAGTCCATGAGAGGAGTCAAGGCTAGTGCTGAGCTGGATCACAGAGGGCGCTGGACAGAACGACGGTCTCTCTCTACAATAGAGTACTATGGGAGAAGTACGGGTCAAGGCCAAACTCACGAACGCGATAGACGAAGCGCTGGTGCGGCGCGGGATGCTCCAGCCCGAGCAAGTGCGTTCTTATGAAGCCGACGCGCTCGTAGACACCGGCGCAGTGCGCTGCGTTTTGCCGCCTCACGTCGTCGAGCGCTTGGGGCTGGCGATCATCGGTCAGCGCGTGGCCGAGTATGCCGATGGCCGGCTTGACGCTGTGGGCCTCACCGAAGCGTTCACCTTAAGAGTGCTCGATCGGGAAGAATTGGAGAATGCTCTTGTGCGTGGGGACGAAGTGATCTCGACCTCGTGGTTGATTGCGTCCATCGGCGCTTGATCCCAAATCCCGCTCATCCCGATCAGCCGGTCTCCAAGGTCAAATAATTTGACTTCTGCAAGCTGTCCGTGTTAAGATGAAACCAAAGGAGGAGAGTATGAGAGCATTACTCAGTATATTATTGATTGGAACCGTCTCGAGTGGAGTGGCTCTAGCCCAAGGCGTAAACATCTGCGACTACACGCCCCCGCGCAACGAGCTGTTTGCGATCAGTCTGAGTGGCGATTATCGCTACTTTAACGATAGATATCTCGATAATCGTGGCAACATCAGCGTGGGGAATCTAGCGGTGCAGGGGGTCTCATGGCTGGCCGAGCCGGAGTGGGGCTATCGGCTAGAGGGGACGGCGCGTCTAGAGCTGGGGCAAGCTATACGATTTGATATCGCTATGGCCAGCTCCGCCGACGTGCGCCGCTATCTCGACGAAAATCTCTTTCTCTTCGGGGGTCTCGCTTCTACGGGGGTGCCGGGGCAGCCCGATCTCGCCGTCACTCTCTTAGGCGGCGCGGGCTGGGGCCGCTTCCGCGATGTTACACCTCTGGCCAAGGCCGTCAAAGTCTCCGAAGCCCTCCAGCAAGAGAAGATCATTACCCAGCCCCTTTCCAGCGATCAACTTCAGCAGATCGCCCAGATCATCGGGCGGCGCGCCGAGCTGGGCTTATCCGGGGTTCTCGAAGAGATCGAGAAGGCCCTCGGCACGACCCTTGGAGTGCGCGGCGTGCTCGCATTGCAAAGCGTGCTGAGCGATGAGAGCCGGCGGTTCTGCGGCTTCGATCTCACCGCTTCGGCGGGCTACGAAGTCCTCGATCCCACGGGCACCAACAGTGCCGTTGTCCAAGCCGCGGCGAACTTGGCGCGCGCCCTCGACGCCGACAGCGGCTTGCTCGCCAACGCCCTCTGGCAGGCCGATCTGCCCTTCACTGGCTACGCCCGCCTCACGGCTTCGGCGAGCTACACTCGGCTTCTCTCCCCAACGGCCGTGCTCACGGCTCTCTATGGCTTCTCTGGGCGGCAAAGCCCCACAGAGATGACGCAGCTCCACACGATCACGATGAATCTGAATCTGCGCGTCTCCGCCGCGTTGAACTTGCTCTTGCGCACGGAGACCAGCTGGGGCAGCGGCTTTGAAGAACCCAGCTGGGGGCTGAGCGTGGGATTCACCTATACGCTCTACTAGCACTCGACAGAGCGCGGCGTTTGTGATATTCTCTCCCTGATGCGCTTCATTGACGAGTATCGTGACGCTGCGCTCGCGCAGCACTACGCACGCCGGATCGCCCAGATCACCACCAAAGAGTGGACGATCATGGAGGTCTGCGGCGGGCAGACCCATGCTATTATCAAATTCGGGATAGACGAGCTGCTGCCCAAACAGATCACGTTAGTGCACGGCCCCGGCTGCCCCGTCTGCGTCACGCCTGTCGAGATCATAGACAAAGCCATCGAGATCGCGTCGTGCCCCAATGTGATCTTTTGTTCGTTTGGGGATATGCTGCGCGTCCCCGGCAGTGCGAAAGATTTGCTCTCGGTCAAAGCGCAAGGGGGCGACGTGCGCATCGTCTATTCGCCCTTGGACGCGCTCAAGATCGCAAAAGAGAACCCCGACAGAGAAGTCGTCTTCTTCGCCGTGGGGTTTGAGACGACCGCTCCCGCGAACGCGATGGCCGTCCACCAAGCGTATCTGCACAACGTGAAGAACTTCTCGCTCTTGGTCGCGCATGTCTTGGTTCCCCCGGCGATGGAAGCGATCCTCTCTTCGCCGACCAATCGTGTGCAGGGCTTTCTTGCTGCGGGGCATGTCTGCACCGTGATGGGCTATACCGAGTATGAGCCGATTGCGAAAAAATACAGGGTGCCCATTGTTGTGACGGGCTTCGAGCCGTTGGATATTCTGCAGGGTATTTATATGTGCGTCAAGCAGCTCGAAGAAGGGCGCTACGACGTCGAGAACCAATACACGCGCTCGGTGCGCCGCGCAGGCAACGTCAAAGCCCAAGAGCTGATTCGAGAAGTCTTCTGCGTCGTGCCGAGAAAGTGGCGCGGCATCGGGGAGATCCCCCAGAGCGGGCTAGGACTCACAGAGAAATACCGAGAGTTCGACGCTGAGAGAAAGTTCGGTCTGACAGAGCGTTCTGTCGAAGAATCTTCCGAGTGCATAGCGGGGCTGGTGTTACAGGGCGTGAAGAAGCCCTACGAATGCCCGGCGTTCGGGACGCGCTGCACGCCGGAGCGCCCGTTAGGAGCACCGATGGTTTCATCGGAGGGCGCGTGTGCCGCGTACTATCGGTATCGGAGGGAGCGCAGGGATGCATGACGACTTCGCGCTGAGCTGCCCCATCCCCATCTCGGAGTATCCCCAGATTCTGTTGGCGCATGGGGGCGGCGGCAAGCTCATGCACCAACTGATCGAGAAGCTCTTTGGCGCAGCGTTCGCTAATCAATATCTCAGTGAGCGCCATGATGGGGCGCAGTTCACGCTGAATGGAGCTAAGCTCGCGTTTACGACAGACTCGTATGTGGTGCGCCCGCTCTTCTTCCCCGGCGGCGATATCGGGAAACTCGCGATCTACGGCACTGTCAATGACTTAGCGATGTGCGGCGCGCGCCCGCTCTTCTTGAGTGCTGGCTTTATCTTGGAAGAGGGGCTGCCGATGGAGACCCTCTGGCGCATCGTGCAGTCCATGAAAGAAGCTGCCCAGACAGCTCACATCCAGATCGTCACTGGGGACACGAAAGTCGTGGACAAGGGCAAGGGCGATGGCGTCTTTATTAATACTGCGGGGATCGGTGTTATCGAGCACGATTTGACGATCTCGCCCAAGAGTGTCCGCCCTGGTGATTCCGTCTTGCTGAGCGGGGACGTCGGACGTCACGGGATCGCGATCATGGCCGTGCGCGAAGGATTAGCGTTTGAGAGCGAGATCGAGAGCGACTGCGCGCCGTTAGCCCCTGTAGTGCTGAAGCTGCTCGAAGAGCAGATCGAAATTCACTGTTTGCGAGACTTAACGCGCGGAGGACTGGCCAGTGCGCTCAACGAGATCGCTAAAACTGCTCATGTCAGCATCTCGATAGATGAGAGCGCCGTCCCCGTCCGAGAAGACGTGCAAGGCGCGTGCGAGATCTTAGGGCTTGACCCGCTCTATGTTGCGAACGAGGGGCGCTTTGTCGCGTTTGTCGCTGCGAAAGATACCGAGCGCGCCTTAAAGATTCTGAAAGATTTTTCACCCGACGCGGCGCTCATCGGGCATGTCTTACAAGAACCCCCAGGGATGGTCACGCTGAAAAGCCGCATTGGCGCTCAGAGAATCTTAGACATGCTCAGCGGGGAGCAGTTGCCCAGAATTTGTTGAAAAAGAGAAAGAAAAAAAGAAGAGGAGCATAAGCCGGATTCTGTGCCGGGGAAGCCCCGGTGAGGGCCATCTCTCTGATGCGACCTACCCGGGCACATCGGGCGGGCCACCCTTAGGGGGCCTTACGGCCCCCGTGTGCCCCTACTTGGTCTTGCTCCGGCCGGGGTTTGCCGTGCCCCCGACTCTCACGAGCGGGGCGGTGGGCTCTTACCCCACCGTTTCACCCTTGCCGGGCCCAAGCTCCGTTTGACTGCTCATCTTGGCCAGCCTACGGCTGGCCAAGGCGAACAGTCCAGACGAAGTCTGGCGGAGCTTGGGCCGCTGGCGGTCTCTTCTCTGTGGCACTTTCCAAAGATCGCTCTTTCTCGCCTTGCGGCGAGCGGCCTGCCCTGTGGAGTCCGGACTTTCCTCCCCAGGCTTCGCCTGGACCATTCGCCTTCGCCGGCCTGCGGCCGGCGAAGATGTACAGTCCAGACGAAGTCTGGGGCGGCCCTCGGCTCCTCTTCGAGTCAGTCATGAGCGACTCGTCACGAGCCACTCATCACTGCCGTTATATTATATCACAAATGTAATGCCCGTCATAGTCTTCTGTCCCCACAGCACGTAAGATACGTCCAGCACATAAGGAGGCTGGCATGGCAGAAGCAGAAGCCCGCTTAGTGGGCACCATCGAAGAATGGCAAGACTTAGGGAATGGGCATGATCTCTCATACATTCACGCGGCGGCACAGCTGCTCGCGAACGATCTGGTGCAACTGTTGGCCCACAATCGCGAGCTACGCACACGGCTCCAAGCCGAAGGGAACAGATTGAGCCTCTCCTTGATCATACGCTTGAATCCCGACGAAGAGAAAAAACCGACTCTTGGGGTGAACGCGAGTTTCAATTAACCCAGCCGAGCGTAGCCGCAGTAGGGACAACTCCGGTAGAGGGCGCTGCGGCGTCCCATAGAGCGATAGTGCCGCAAGCGAGCGCCGCAGCGCGGACAGCGGTTTTTGAAGAAAGCTCGTACCCCTAGAGCTATGCTGCCTAGCCCGATCAGCCCCCCAACCAAGATGAGCACCCACGAGAGCTGAAATCCCGCGGGGGCGCTGGGCGGCGGCTGGCCATAGCTGCCCTCCAACATCGCTTGGAGAGCCTTGACAGATTCTTCGAGAGCCGTCTTGATGCGCTGGCGCTCAAGATGATGCTGCAACCCTCGCTCTAATCTCTCTAAGTGCTCTGGCCGAAAGAGTGCTCGAATCTCTTCCCCGAGGCGCAGTTCAAAATCCCACGTCTTTTTGGTCTGCTCTTTCACAAAGACGAGCAGGGCCGTGCGCTTCCCCAGCTTCCATGACTCCCAGATTCGCTGGGCATAGAGCGCCGCGTCATCGAACGGATCATAAATTGTCGCTAAGATCACGAGCTGGACGTTAAAGTTTTGCTGGATTGTTTCTATCTGGGCTTCCAGATCGGCGCGGGCACCCCCAAGGACAGCAGCATAATCGTTGATTGCCCCCATCTGACGCGGCAGCACGATCTCTTCATTCTCTTGGGCGTGTACCGTCCAAGTTCCCAACACGACGGTCAAGACGATAGCTGCAAGACGCATAGCTTACTTCACATACAGCAATCGAGAGCAGTTTTCACACGTGACGATCTCCGAGCGCACGCGCTCCACGGTGATCTCACTCACACGGAGATTACATCCCGAACAGACGCCATGGTGCACGAAAGCCATAGGGTCTTCGTATCTGGTGCGCAGCTCTTCATACTGGCGCAAGAGCTTGGGGTCTACGGCTTCGACGCGCTGGGTGCGCTCTCTTTTGAGCCGGTCCCACGTCTGCGTATGCGCCGCGATCTCGTGGTCAATTTGTGCGATCTCGTGATCTATTTTGGATTTCCATTTCAGAAAGTCTTCTTCGGCTTTCTTCATCTGTGGGGCTTGTTCTTCGACTTTATTGATCAGAGCGATGGCCTCGTCTTCGAGCTGATCGATGCGGGCGCGGGAGTGCTCGATGCGCACGCGCAAGGCGTCCATCTCTTTGTAGCTGAGCAAGCCGGTGCGCAATTTTTCAGTATCGGCGCGGATTTGCGCGTCCAAGTCGTCCACTTCGCGGGACTTCTCGCGGCTCTGGCGTTGCAGTTCCTCGAAGGCCCTCTTGTGTGAGAGAAACTCATTCTGTTCGCGCGCGATGGCCTCGACGAGGGTGGCGCGACGCCGCTGCAGCCCCTCGATCTTGAGGGCCTGCTCGCGGATCGCCGCATCGTGCTGAGCCAGCTCTAGCAGGGCCTCCAGTTCCGCAGCCATATCGTCCTATGATACCAGGCTTCGCCTGGACCGTCCATCTTCGCCAGCCGGAGGCTGGGAAGCCCACGCGCAGCAACCCCGCTCGCTTGACAGCCTTGGCAGACTCTGCTATGATAAAAGCTGCTTAACTGGGAACTGGTGAACTCAAAACTGTTTCGTGGGCCCGTAGCTCAGTTGGGAGAGCGCTTGAATGGCATTCAAGAGGTCAGGGGTTCAAGTCCCCTCGGGTCCACCAGCCCGTCGTAGTCTGTCCATGATTGCCCGCCCCAGCCCCCGCTCCTCGATCTTTTCGACGACGATCACGTCGACCCCTTGAGCGTCCAGCTCGCGCAGCGCCGCGAAGAGCCGCCGCGCATATTCTGAAAGAGCTGAGGGCATCGGAATCACGGAAAGCACGGAAGGGGCCGGAGAACACAGAAGACGGCCCTGTCGTACCATCACACCGATCCGCTGTCCCCTCTCTTGCAATCTTGTCACGATCTTCTCCAGCTCTGCTGGCTCAGCCAGGATGAGTTTTGCTCGCGGCGCGTAGTGGCGCCAGCGCGTCCCAGGCGAACGTTTTGCTGCTTCTGAGTCAGAAGAATTGAGCAGGCGCACCTCGCCCATGACCTCTTGAAGTTCTTCGAGAGTCACCCCCCCAGGACGCAGGATCATGGGCGGCTCTTGAGTTAAATCTAAAACAGTGGACTCGACGCCGATGGCAGTGGGGCCGCCATCTAAGATAAGATCAATGCGTCCGTCTAAGTCTTCCACGACGTGCTGGGCTGTAGTTGGGCTGGGGCGGCCAAATCTATTCGCGCTGGGGGCAGCGATGGGGCAGCCGCTCCGCTCGATGAGCTTCTTCGCCACGGGGTGCGCGGGCGCGCGCACCGCGACTGTGTCTAGCCCTCCCGTGGTGACGGCAGGGACCCTCTCAGTTTTGGGCAAGACGAGGGTGAGGGGGCCAGGCCAGAACCTTTCTGCCAAGTTCCACGCGCGTGGTGGAATATGCCGAGCCAAGAGGGCGAGCTGCTGGGCACGAGCGATGTGCACGATCAAGGGGTCATCCCGGGGACGCTCTTTGGCGATGAAGACCTTGCGGACGGCGTCTTCGTTGAGGGCATCGGCTCCTAAGCCGTAGACGGTCTCGGTGGGAAAAGCCACCAGACCCCCCGAGCGAATGACTTCCGCGGCGCGGACGATACCAGGATCGTCGGCGCGGAGAATTTCCGTGCGCACACGATGATTATAATTCACTCGTGCAATCTTTTCGGTTGCGCGTGGGCGATCAGCACGTGCACTCCACGCTCCCCTAAACGCCTCTCCAAAAGACCTCTCAGCTCCTCGCGCGAAACTCGCTCCATCGGCACTTCGTCTATGGCGTTCACGCCGCAGGCTTCGACCAACGCCCGCACCCGCTCCAACCCCGGTATGGGCTTGGCTCCCGGCGTCATCGCCGAAGCTTTATTATAGAGAATGATCACCACGACGTCGTGCTTGTGCTCGACGGCGTTCAACAGCCCCGTAATCCCTGAATGAATAAACCCCGTGTCCCCGATGATTGCCACGCCCTTGCGCCCAGAGAGACTCATCCCCGCTGCTGTAGAGATTGTGGTCCCCAACGCATACGCTGTGTCAATAATTTGCGGCGGGAAATACCCGTGCAGGATCGAACAGCCCACATCACCAGCGATCAAGTACCCCTCAGGCAAGACTTCATCTAAGACTTCGTAGAGCAGCTCAAAGCCCCCACAGAGTAAGTCCAATATTCCCCCGCTCACTTGAGTGGGAATGTCCAGATAGAGATCGCGCGGGTCACGGCCCCACGCTTCGTGAATGTGCTGGACCTCGAGCGGACCGATTCTCGGCAGATGCCCCGTCAGCCGCCCGAAGATCTTCGTCTTTAAGCCGTGCCGTGCTACGAGCGCATTTACAGATTCTTCGACAATCGGCGCGATCTCCTCGACGACCAGAACCCTCTCTAAATTTCTCAAAAAGCTCACGAGCGCCCGCTCCGGCAACGGGTGCGCATATCCCAACGCGAAGTGATTCTTCTCTGTGACCAACGTTGAGACGAACCCACACGAGATCACCCCGGACCTCTCCCCTAGCCCCTCCCTGCTCCCCTCACCCCCGGCCCCTCTCCCCTGTGAGGGAGAGGAGGAGGTGAGGGGGGGTAGGTCTGGCACCTGATGCAGCGGCGAGTCTTCGACAAGCTCGCAGAGCTGGGGATAGATCTTCTGATAGTAATATTTATAGCGATCTAAGATGAGATTCTTCCAGGCGCGATCTCTATCGAAGCGCGCCTCGACAGTGAGGGGGATCTCGCTAGGGCGCCCTTCGCCCGATAATAAGCGCCCGGTCACTTGCATCATCACGGGGATGCCCAGGGTCGCGGATAACTCCAGCCCCTCAATCGCAGCATCGCTGACGTAGTGAGGGCCAGGCGGCGTCAGCACGGGGATATGGGCGAGCTTGGCGTACCAGCGCGAGTCTTGTTCGTTTTGGGATTTGGCTGCGCCGGGGTCATCGCCAGCGATGAGCAACAGCCCCGCGCCGATCCCGTGTGTCACCGCCGTCACTAAGGGGTCAGCGAGGACGTTGACCCCGACTTGCTTGACGATGACGACGCTGGGATAGCCTGCCACCGAAGCGCCCAACGCCTGGGCAAACGCGACTTTCTCTTCGGTGCTGATCTCGACGTGCAGCCCCTGCTTGGCGCACTCGTCTAACAGAGCCGTACAGGGATCGCCGTAGACCCCCGTTACGAGCGCGATCTTGTTCTTCTTGAGAGTCTGTACGAGGGCTTCTCGCGCGGTCTTCATACGCTATCCTCCCTGAGAACCCTGCTGTGCTTGACGAGTCTATAGTATCACGGGCATGATAGCTCATGCAAGGTGATCTCGAATCTGCTATGATGAGACTATGACCAAGGCACTCTACCCCGGCAGCTTCGACCCCATCACCTACGGGCATATTGACATCATTCGACGGGCCAAAAAAATCTTCGATGAGCTGATCGTCGCCGTGATGCGCAATCCCAATAAACCCATGCTCTTCTCCCTCGAAGAACGCTATCAGCTCGTCATCGAAGCCTTGCGCGAGGTCGGCCTCGACTCGGAGATTACAGTCATCGCACACGACGGGCTGCTGGTGCACTTGGCGCGCCAACTCGGGGTGCACGCGGTCGTGCGCGGGCTGCGCGCCAGCACTGACTTCGAGTACGAATTTCAATTGGCACTCACGAACCGAGACTTAGACCCGGAATTCGAGAGCGTCTATTTGATGACGAGCCGAGAGTTTTCGTTCATTAGTTCGAGCATCGTCCGCCAAGTGAAGGGCTACGGCGGAGACGTGTCGCGCTTTGTGCCCAAGTGCGTCGAGCGCGCCCTGCAGGAGAAGCTCTCAGCCCTTAAGCAATGACAAAGTGGATGACATCGCCGTCTTGGACCTCGTATCTCTCGCCGTGACGGTGCAGATGCCCTAGCTCCCGCAGCCTGTGCAGAGAGCCTTCCTTGACGAGTTCATCCCAGCGAGCAACTTCGCACTGCACGAAGCGCTCCGCAAAGTCTGTGTGGATCTTCGCGCCCGCCTGCGGGGCGTGCGTCCCCTTGGGCACCGTCCAGGCGCGCACCTCCGGGCCGTCAATAGTATAAAACGTCACCAGGTGCAGAATCTCATAGCCAGCGCGCACCAGCGCGTCCAGCCCAGACTCTTCGATCCCCAGCTCTTTGCGGAACGCACGCCGCTCCTCGTCCGTATCTGCCGCCTCATAGACTTCAGATTCTAATCGTCCACGAATGATGACGGCTTTCGTGCCGCGCTCGGCGGCAAGTCTCTCGACTTCTTTAGAGTATTCGTTCTCGCCCGCGTCGCCGACGTTGGCTACGAAGAGCGTCGGCTTAAGCGTCAAGGGATTCAAATCTCTGAGAAAAAGACGCTCATGCTCGTGGATGGGGATATCGCGAATGCGCTGCCCCTGCGCCAGCCCTTGACGGAGCCGCTCAAAGAATTCATATTCGGCCTTGGCAGCTTTGTCGCCGACTTTCACCCTGGACGCTAATGATTTGCTGCGCTTCTCGACCGTCTCTAAATCTTTGAGCAGCAACTCTGTTTCGACGACTTCGACGTCACGCCGCGGGTCGACTGAGCCATCTACGTGCACGACGTCGGGGTCTTCGAAGCAGCGCACCACGTGCATAATGGCGTCCACATTTCTGATCTCAGCTAAGAACTGGTTGCCCAGCCCTTGGCCTTCGCTGGCCCCCTTGACCAGTCCGGCGATGTCTATAAACTGCAACGTTGTTGGGACTTTCTTCTTCTCCGAGAAGAGCTTATGGAGCTGATCGAGCCGGGGATCGGGCACGGGGACGACGCCGACATTGGGTTCAATCGTGGTGAACGGGTAATTTTCGACCTTCGCTCTGGCGGCCGTCAGGGCGTTGAAGATCGTGCTCTTGCCGACGTTGGGCAGGCCCACCAGCCCGCAACTGAAGCCCATACTCACCCCTTGGCGCGTTTCAGCTCTTCGACGAATTTCTCGCGCTCGGAGACGAAGCGGTCGATAGCTCGGCTCGCGACTTTCAGAGGGAGTTCTTCCAGGCGCGTGTAGTGCGTCCCCATCACGGCATTGATGTAATCTATGAGCTTGTTCTCTTTGAGGTTCGCTGTGCGCAGCTCCTTGCGCAAGCGGGCTATTTGCGCTTCGGTGGCCAAGGGCACGGAAGGGGCTTCTTCAGGCTCGTGCTTCTTATAGAGACTCAAGCCGAACTGATCCCCCAGCGCGCGGAAGCATCTTTTCAGTGCGTCGGAGACTGCGCCTTTGAGGGCGGTCTCATAAGCTCGTGCGGGATCGGTCTGGCTCACCCCAGAGCCGAAGCCCACGTCTTCATGGACGACATCGCCGATGCGAATGCGACATTCACAGAGATACCCGACGCTGTAGGTGCCCTCGCTTGTATCTTCGTAGATCTTTTCTAATCGTTTGATCTCGCGCTGCCAGCCGCCATAGCCGAAGATTCTATTCGCTGTCTCAATGACGTCATATGTTGGCAGATAGGTGAGCCCGTCGGGGCGACGTTGGATGCGTGACTCATCTAAAGGCTTCTCTAGTTCTGCAATCTGCTCTGGGGAGAAGGGCCGCTTCCCCTCCTTGAAGAGATCGGGCATGGGCCTCAGCTCCTTTCTCACACTTATAGTATGGAGCTTTTTGATAGGATGTGCAAGTGGGGCCATTGTGCGCGAGGTTCCAAACTCACAAGCTTCAAGTTAAGAAGCCCCAGCGCGCCAGCCAACAGATGGTTGAGCACCTCTTCGGCCTGCGCGCTGGGGAACGGGATGCGCTCGCCCTGGCCTATGAGCTCAGGATTCCGGACGTGCTCATGGATGACAAGAAGGGAATCAACGCTTGCAAGGCGCTGGGGCTACGGCCGATCACAGCGTTGGCCCTGCTGGTCGCCTTGCGCAAACGTGGTATAATCAGCAGGGCCAAGGGGTTGAGAGCCCTCGACCTCCTGGAACGCCACGGCTGGTACAGCCAAGATGTGATCAAGCAAGCAAGGAGTGATCTCGATGCGCGTTGAAGTCCCGCGCGAGCTGACGGAATTTCTGGCCAATCTGAGCCGATACGAGTCGGTGGAAGAGGAGCTTTTCGTGCGGCAAGTCTTCCGGTACGGGCTGGCTCACCGCCGCGATCATCTGTGATAATAGTTTCCCAGAGGCTCGATGCGCTTCAGCTTACGGTATCAGTCTTCAAAGCTGCTCGCACCAACTCGACGATCTGTCGCGGCGTTCTGGCTACAGGGATACCATGGGCTTCGAGGGCTTGTGCTTTGGCTTGAGCTGTCCCCTCGCCCCCAGAGATGATCGCCCCAGCGTGGCCCATGCGCTTGCCCGGCGGCGCCGAAAATCCCGCAATGTATGCAACCACGGGCTTAGTCATATTCTGAGCAATAAATGCAGCAGCGCGCTCTTCGTCCGTGCCCCCGATCTCGCCCACCAAGACAATGGCTTTCGTCTGACGGTCTTTCTGAAAGAGTTCTAAGATATCAATGAACGAGCTGCCGATGATCGGATCGCCCCCGATCCCGACGACCGTAGACTGCCCGATCCCCGCGCGCGAGAGCTGATCAGCGATCTCGTATGTTAACGTGCCGCTGCGGCTGACGATCCCCACCGGGCCGGGCTTGAAGACATGATTGGGCAGAATCCCGACTTTGGATCTGCCCGGCGAGATCACCCCCGGACAGTTTGGCCCGATCAGGCGACTCCCTTGCTGCGAGACAATCGGCACGACTTTGAGCATCTGATGGACCGGGATATGCTCGGTGATACACACGATGAGTTTAATCCCGGCGTCGGCAGCTTCTAGAATAGCATCGGCAGCAAACTGCGCGGGCACGAAGATCGCGCTCGCGTCTATGGTGTGATCTTTGACGGCTTCGGCGACCGTGTTGTAGATAGGGATGCCCTCGAAGTGCGAGCCGCCCTTGCCTGGGGTCACCCCCGCGACGATCTGGGTGCCGTACTCGCGCATCCGTTGGGTGTGAAAGCTCCCCTCGCTCCCGGTGATCCCTTGCACTAAGACTTTTGTGTTGGAATTGATGAGAATGCTCATAATGGTCTGAGTATAAAAGAAGCTCTTGCTTGCTGCAACAAGCCGCAGCCGGTGGATGAATTCACCGGCTTAGCAGAAGCCCCCTTCAGCGGGCGAACGCTGGTCAGGGATTTGTAGCTCTCACGATTTCTTGCTACTGTGGAGGGGATGGACAGGGATCGAGCGATTATCGAGCACCAGCTTGGCCGGCCCCCGCGCGGCTTGCTCAATATCGCAGTGCGCTGCCCGTGGGGGTATCCCGCGGTCATCCGTGTGGCCCCATTACTCAACGAGCGTGACACAATCGAGCCGTTCCCCACGCTCTTCTGGCTGACCTGCCCCATCCTGCGCGAGCAGCTCTCTCGTCTGGAAGAGCGCGGGATTATCACGCAGCTTGAAGAAGAGATCGCGCGCGACGCTGAATTGTACAGATCTTATGAAGAAGATCATCGGCGCTACGCGCAAGAGCGTTTCGCGCTGCTCAGCCCCGAAGAGAAAAAGCTCTTAGCTGAACGCGGCTGGCTGGAAGCACTGAGAGAGCGCGGGATCGCCGGGATCGCCGACTTTCGCACCGTAAAGTGTCTCCATGCGCACTACGCGCATCATCTGGCACGGGGGAGCACCATCGGGCGCTGGCTGGAAGAGCGCTTCCAGTTCGTGTGGTGCCCTGCTGAGGAGATTCGCTGTAGGTAGCCGCCGCCTGAAGTCGCCGGCTCAGGAGATGCAAGCGTGCTCAAGCACGCTGACCAGCCCGCTTCGGTGGGCTGGCCTCCCCTGAGCCGGATGCTTCAGCATCCGGCATTGATCGCTTCTCTACGGCGGTCAGCAACATTCGTTCGACAAGCTCGTCGAAGCGGATGCCCATCGCCGCGGCAGCCTTCGGCAGATCGCTCGTGTTGGTCATCCCCGGAAGCGTGTTGACTTCGAGCAGATACGGCTCGTTCTGGGGGCTGACTCTTATGTCGACTCGCGAGAACCCAAAGCATCCCAGAATCTTGTGCGCTTGCAGAGCGAGCTGTTGGACACGCTCCGTCGTCTCGGCGTCCAGCTCCGCAGGGATGATAAACTCGCACGCTCCAGGGGTGTACTTAGCAATATAATCGTAAAACTCGCGGTGGGGCCGCAGCTCGATCAACGGAAGTGCACGATCTTCCCCGTCTAGGCGCAAGATTCCCGCTGTGATCTCTTTGCCGGGGATGAATCTCTCGACGAAAAATTCCCCGAACTCCGCCTGCGTCGCTTGGCAGGCTGGGATCAGCTCTTCGGCAGTATGCACGATATGAACCCCTACGCTGGAGCCTTCGCGCACGGGCTTGACGACGCACGGGAAACCAAGCTGTGCTGTCACAGACTCTTGCCAGTCGGGCCACAGCTCTCCAGAGTACTCGACCCACGGGGCTGTAGGCAGCTTGTGACTGACGAAGATGCGCTTGGCCTGCACTTTATTCATAGCCAGCGCGCACGCCAAGACCCCCGACCCGACATAGGGAATTTCGAGAACTTCTAAGAGAGCCTGAAGCGTGCCGTCCTCGCCGATGCCGCCGTGCAGACAGAGAAACGCAATATCTATCTCACCCAATGCTGGGACGATCTGGTCGGGGTGATCGAGCACGATGGCATGGGCGCGATAGCCGAGTCGTATTAACGCTTCGTAGACGTTTCGGCCCGACCGGAGCGAGACGTCGCGCTCGCTTGACAGCCCGCCCATCAGCACGCCGATCCGCTTGCGCTTCAAATTCATAAAGATTGCAGCTCCCTCCTGACTATGCAAAGATATATTTTCTTCGGAGTGGCGACAAGGAGCCGTGTCTCTTCCTGGGAGGACTCCGCCCCAATGGTGTCGGCAGCGGACACCACTCGAGCATCAACATACCCAAAGGCGCACAGAGTGGCCAAAATCATGAACTGCTCTTGACAACGGCGACCAAGAAAGCTATAATAAAGTCTACCGTGCGCAGGAGTTCTGGTATCCCAGCCTCTCTGGCCCTGCCAGAGGTTTCTTTGTGTCGAAACCGCGAGAATCCTGATTAGAATTATGTAAGAGAAGGAGTCTATGATGCCCATGCACACCGATGAGGAGACGGAGATCTTCGAGATGGCCAACGAAGAGGAGTTGGAAGAGGAATTCGAGGAGGAGCTTGAACCGGAGCTGGCTCTCGAAGAGAGCCAGCTTGAAGGCGACCTCTCCGAGGACCTCGTCAAGCTCTATCTGCAAGAGATCGGAAAAGTCCCGCTCTTGACCCGTGAGGAGGAAGTGAAGCTGGCCAAGCGCGTCGCCCGCGGGGACAAGAAGGCCCGCGAGCAGTTAGCACTCGCGAATTTGCGCTTGGTCGTCTCCATCGCCAAGAAGCACCAGGGCAGCGGGCTGTCGCTGCTCGATCTGATCCAAGAGGGCAACATCGGCCTGATGAAAGCCATCGAGAAATTCGACTATCGCAAGGGGTATAAGTTCAGCACCTACGCCACGTGGTGGATCCGCCAGGCGATCAGTCGCGCTATTGCTGACAAAGCGCGCACGATTCGTATCCCGACCCACGTGCTCGAACTGATGCGACGCATCTACAAAGCCGAAGAAGAATACGTCCAAGAGAAGGGGGAGCCGCCCAGCATCCAGGAGCTATCGCGGATGCTCGGCGTGCCCGCCGAAGAAGTGGAGCGCGTCAAGAAGATCAGCCCGTACACGCGCTCGTTTGAAGAGCCTATCGGCGACGAAGAAGAGGGTTCAGTGCTGGGCGACTTCATCGGGCGGACGAAGTCTTCCCCATTACAAGAGGCGTTTTCGGATATTCAGCGCGAGGAGCTGCGCCGCGCTATCTCTGAGCTGAGCGAGCGCGAGCGCAAGGTCTTAGACTTGCGCTTCGGGCTGAGCGGGCAGCAGCCGCTCACCCTGGAAGAAGTCGGCAAGGTCTTCGGGCTGAGCCGCGAGCGCATCCGCCAGATCGAAAAAGAAGCCCTCGAGAGATTGAAGGGCATGAAGCTGCGCCAAAAACTCATGTCGTTCGAGAATCTCATCCAAGAGAGCGAGATCCACATGAACTGAGCGCGCTCAGCGCATCGCCCGTAGGCGCCTGATGCGCTCTTCAAGGGGGGGATGCGTAGACCAGAGCGAATCCAAGCTCCAGCGGTCTTTCTCGAACGGATTGACAATATACAGATGTTGTGTCGCGCGACTGGCGACCTCAAGAGGGTCGGGGTCGCGCGCGATCTTTTCGAGAGCTGACGCCAGCCCTTCGGGGTAGCGGGTCATCAATGCTGCCGAGGCGTCGGCGAGATACTCGCGCTGGCGCGAGACCGCCAACTGCAAGAGTCGGGCGATCACCGGCGCGAGAATCGCGAGGATCATCCCCACAAGAACGAGCAAAGCCACGCCGCCTCCGCCCTTGCTCCTGCCCCCGCGACTGCGGCGCCCTACGCTCCCGACGCGCAACGCACGCAAGAAGACCTCGGAGATCAAGATGATCGCCCCCGCAAGAGCCCCGATGAGCGTCGCGTAGAGAATATCTCGGTTCTGGATATGAGAGAGTTCGTGGGCCATCACGCCCTGGAGTTCTTCGCGATTGAGTTTTTCTAATAGCCCCCGCGTGATCGCGACGGAAGCGGTATGAGGGTCTCGCCCGGTCGCGAACGCGTTGGGGGCTGAATCTTCGATAATATAGATTTTGGGCATGGGCAGGCCAGAAGCAATCGTTAACTCCTCGACGACGTTAAAGAGCCGGGGGTGATCGGCTTTGTGAATCTCGCGGGCGCGGCTCGCTGATAATAAAATGCTATCGCCGTGGAAGTAACTGATGCCGATCCAGAGTGCAGCGACCATCGCAGCCATGATCAGCCCGCCCTCCCCCAGCCCCAGATACACCCCAAACGCATAGCCGAGGAGCATCAAGACGGCTGTCATCACGGCTATCAAGAGAAATGTATTGCGGCGATTGGCAGCAATCGCGTCGTACATCGTGGGCTAAAACTGCACCTTGACCGGCTCACGCTGGGTCGGGTCAGTCAGCTCGAAGAACTCCCGAGGCTGAAACCCAAAGCTGCTCGCGAAGAGATTCGCCGGAAACTGCTGAATCTGGGTGTTGTAGCTCATCACCGAGTCGTTATAGTGCTGGCGCGCGAACGCGATGCGGTTCTCTGTCGCTGTCAGCTCTTCTTGCAGGGCGAGCATATTTTGGTTGGCCTTGAGTTCCGGATAGTTCTCCGCGACGGCGAAGAGCTGGCGGAGTGCCCCGGTGAGAATATTTTCGGCTTGGGCGCGGTCTTGCACGCTGCCTCCGGAGATCTGCACCGCTTGCTGGCGCGCCTTGGTCACGCTCTCAAGCACTGCCTGCTCGTACTTCATGTAGCCCTTGCAGACTTCGACTAAATTGGGGATGAGATCATGTCGGCGCTTGAGCTGCACGTCAATCTGCGACCATGCATTGTCTACGCGGTTGCGCGCCGTGACCAAACTGTTGTACAGCGCGACTATTAACAGAATAACGAGGGCGACGACCCCTACGAGAACGAGTGTTGCCATGATGCTCCCTCTTCGCTGCTGCGGTTAGTGTCCGCAGCCACAGCCTTGGGATCCTTCCGACCTCTCCGCTTGGGCTTTAGGGTTGTCAATGAAAAACCCCTGCTCGGGGCCGTCCATATAGTCGAGCTTAGCTTCAGATAAGAGCGTGCTGCTCATCTGGTCGAGAAAGATCTTGATTGGTCCAGCCTGGATGACGGTATCGCCGGGGGCCATCTCTTTTTCTAGGAACAGCCCGTAAGCTGGGCCGCAACAGCTACAGCCG
This sequence comes from Candidatus Bipolaricaulota bacterium, assembly GCA_026414955.1. Lineage (GTDB taxonomy): Bacteria > Bipolaricaulota > Bipolaricaulia > RBG-16-55-9 > DRXL01 > JANXCC01. The sequence continues at coordinate 13,294 of JAOAIA010000008.1, read as the reverse complement.
CCCTCTTGCGCGACGATGCGCAGCGCGTGATCTTCCTTTCCCTCGCTCTGCAGAAACTGATACAGCGCCTGCGCAGCCTTGTCGGTGACCGTGAACATGCTCAACCACTCCTTCGATCAGTGATGGAGTTATTATAACAATATTTTCTCGACAATGAAAATAGGGGGTTTTGAATCACGGAAGGCACGGAACCAACCAGGGAAAACACGGAAAAAGAAGGGGCGTTTTCCCGTGCTCTCCGTGCTTCTCCGCTTCGCCGACTCTATTGATGCCGACTTCTCCATTTCTCCAACTCTGATCTCACCGCTGGGGTCACGCTGGCTGCCGGGGCTAGCTCGTGGGCCTCGGGCAGCGACCGCGTGCTCAAGGAGAACTGCCGCCCCCTCGACGGGCGCGAGGTCTTGCGCAAGCTCAGTCTGATCCCCATCACCGAAGGGAACTACAAAGCGCAGGACGCTGCGATTCGGCACGTCGGGTCTACGCGGCGTTTGGGCTAGGGGAGGGCGAGAAGCACATCAGCACGATAGATGCCGACGGGATCGCGCTGCTCTCGATTCAAACTCTGTATCAGATGAGCTTGGAGCAGGAGAAGAAGATCGAAGCATTGACGAAGGAGATCCAGACGCTACGAGCAGCCGATGCGAAAAAGAGTCAAGGGATCGCGGAGCTGAAGGCAGCTGATGAAGAAGTAGGGATAGAATCACGGAGAGCGCGGAAGAGGCACGGAGCACTCGGAAGGAGCTGCTTTCCGTGCGTTCCGTGCTGCTCTGTGGCTTCCGTGATTCAGTGACTATTCAGAGCGAGCGCTCGCACCTTCTCTCTTGACTTTTCGATCTCAATCGTTATGATGAATAGCGTATGAAGAGATCTCTAAAGAGGCAAGCTGTGCCATTCGAAACGTATGTGCGACTGGCCCTCAGCCACGCGCATGTGCTACCATAAGCTCAGATGATCGAGATGAAACGGTCGCAGAACGAGTACGCCCGCCACCGCTTGCGTGACATTCCCTTGATCCCTGTCAGCTTACAATCTCAACAGCAATGGATCGAGATCTGGGCTTAGGTGGATTCTGGAGCGTTCTATAGCCTCTTCGATGACAAGGTTTTAAGATGAGCCTGGGAGAGGATGAATTTGAGATAGAGGTGGGGTTCTCGGCCAAGCTAGGCGTAGGATTCAATTTATTGGGCATGAACATTCGAGCGAGGGTGAATCACGGAGATTAAGAAGCTGTCTTTCATGCTGTCAGTGCTTCTCCGCGGCTTCCGCGATTCAAAGACTCTTCACTTGCGAAACTCGGACTATTTTAGTATACTTTTGCTGGGGTCGAGAGTATGAAAGACACGGCTGAAGGGATCGTCGTCGGCCAAAGCGCTGACCGGGTGCGCGTGCGAGTCTATCGCTCCGCGACGTGTGAAAACTGCACGTGCGTGCTGAGCACCGCGTGCTCGCCCGAAGAAGTGGACCAGCGCCGTGGGGTCTTGGGAAGCCTCTTTCGGCAGTCTTCGGTGATGGAGATTGACGCGCTCAATGAAATCGGCGCGGCCCCAGGGGATCGCGTCATGCTCCAGCTCAAATCCAACGCTTCGGTCGTGAAAGCCTCGGCGTTGCTCTATCTCATCCCCGCAGTGATGTTTGTGTTGGGCATTGTGCTCGGTGGATGGTGGGGTGCCACGCGCTGGGGTCTTTCTGGAGACGCCGTGATTCTCGTCCAGGTCGCTGCTGGGTTCGGTCTGATGATGCTGAGCTTCGCGTTCGCGGCTCTGTATGCGAAGCTGCGCGAGCGCGCCGAGTTCACCCCCATCGCAACAAAAATTCTCTTCAAAGCTGCGGATCAACATTCACCGTCACTGAGTCAGCGAGCTTCAGCTCTGTAATAGCTTCCCAGAGGGTTTTCTGTTTAAAGTCTATAGGAGTTTTGAGCACGAGCTGCCAGCGATAGTGCCCGCGCAACCTATAGGGCAAGGCCCGCGCCGGGCCAAGAACCTCTCCAGCTTTTAGGGCTTCCAGACGCTCTTTGAGCCGATCCGCGTGCTCATGCGCTTTTGCTTCGTTACCGTGCTCGACGGTCATAAATATGATCTTCGTGAAGGGCGGATACGCGAGCGTCTCGCGCAGCGCGATCTCGTGCTCGTAGAACGCGCGATAGTCTTGAGCAGCCGCGAATCGAATGATCTCGTTATCGGGGTGTCGGGTCTGGATGATGACTTCGCCGGGGCGTGCGCCGCGACCGGCCCGCCCCGCAGCTTGCGAGATGAGCTGAAAAGTGCGTTCTCCCGCGCGAAAGTCCGGAAAGTCTAGCAACGTATCTGCAGAGACAATTCCGACTAACGTCACGGTGGGAAAATCCAGCCCCAGCCCGATCATCTGCGTGCCCAGCAGAATCTGAATCTGCCCTTGGCGAAAGGCTTCTAAGATCGCACCGTGCTCGCCGCGCCGGACGCTCTCGGAGTCCATCCGACGAAAGTGTACGCCGGGAAAGCTGCTTCGCACTTCCAGCTCAAGGCGCTCTGTGCCCCCGCCCTCGAAGAGCAACTCCGTCGAGCCACACGAGCGACAGCGGGGCATCTTCAGGCTATAATTGCAGTACCGGCAGCGCAACTCGTGGTCGCGCATGTGCACCGTCAAGGCGATCTGACAGGCAGGGCAGCGCACGGTCTGGCGGCAGCGCCGACAGATCGCACTAGAGTAGCCGAGTCTGTTGAGGAAGAGAATAACTTGTTCGTTATTTTTCAGTCTCTGTTCGATCTTGGCGCGCAAGATGGGGCTGAGCAGATTCTTTCGGTCGCTCATATCTATAATCTTGATCGCCGGCGGTTGAGTGGGGACGACGCGCTCCGGCAGTTCGAGCAACCGATAGCGCCCGCTCTGCGCATAAAAATAGCTCTCGATGCTGGGTGTGGCGCTCCCTAAGACGACCGTCGCGCCAGCAAGCTGGGCGCGCTGAAGAGCTACGTCACGCACGTGATATCTGGGCGCAAGATCGTCTTGCTTGTAGGTGCTCTCGTGCTCTTCGTCAATCACGATAAGTTTGAGATGAGAGCACGGGGCGAAGAGCGCGGCGCGCACGCCGATAGCAATCTGAGCGTCACCGTCCCGAAGACGTTGCCAATTGCGCGCGCGCTCAGCGTCGGTCAGCCCGCTGTGATAGATGGCGATCTTCTCACCAAAATAGTTTCTAAACCGCGCGATCAGTTGCGGGGTCAGGGAGATCTCTGGGACGAGCACGATCGCCTGGCCGGCGTGCGCGAGAGCGTGCTGACAGGCGCGCATATAGACCTCGGTCTTGCCGCTGTTGTTGACGCCGTGGAGCAAGAAGACTTTTTCTCGAGCTTGAGTGATCGCTTCGAGCGCCCGCTGCTGCCCCGCGTTCAGCGCGATCGTTTTGGGGGCTTCGTGAAATTCGATGCGCTCGCGCGGTTTTTTCGCAATAGTGACCAGTCCCGCTTGCGCCAGGGCGTGCAGCGGCCCCGGCCCGCAGCCGACCCGCGCCAAGAGTTCTCTCTCCGAGAGAGCCTCTACGTGGAGGAGCGCGCGCAAGAGAGCAGCTTGCTGCGGGGCACGCCGCTCACGCCGTTCGATCTGCGCCAAGAGCTCAGCAAGCGGGACGTTGAGCTTCACGTATTTTACGGCGTTCCCGCGCTTAGGGGGGGCGTGCCCTGGAGCTATCGTCTGCAAGACGATCCCCAACGGAGCTAGATAATACTCGGCGATCCAACGTGCCAGAGCGAGATCGGACGCGCTCAGCTCCGGCTTATCTGAGATAAGAGCAGCGATCTCGCGCAGGCGGCTCTCGAAGGGGCTTCTCTCTTTCAAGGCGATGACAAACGCTTCGACCCTCTCGCGTTCACGAAAGGGCACGAGCACCCGCTGGCCCACTCGAACCTGCTCCCGCATCCCTTCAGGGACCTTGTAATCAAACGTCTGTTCGACCGCCAGGGGGATCGCGACTTCGGCGATAGAATAGCTCATTGCACCAGCTCAATCTGCCACGGAGACCGCACGATGATCTGGGGTTGCCCCTGAAACTGAGAGAACTCGCCGGTCACGCGGATCTTTTTCTTCGTATAGAACGATGTAGGATCAATCCCCAGCCCCCGAAAGCGCGGCTCGTAAGTTCTGAAGATGATCACCGAGAGATGATTAGAGAAATCTCTATCAGACTGTATGCGAATAACGCTGCCGGTCGCAGTGGTCGTCACCACGGTGAACTCCGCTGTCACGAGCTTTTCAGTGAAGCGTTGGGGTTGGGCTTCCAGTGCTGAAGGAGGCGTGACTCCCAGCACGACGCGCTCACGGGTGTTGGTACGCCAGGGTGGGCCGAGACACTTCGTCGCGGCCTTGCAGTCCAAATCATCGCAGTCTACTGAGCGATCCCCGTCGTTATCTGTCGTGTCATCACAGTCGCACTCCTCGCGCGCTCCGGCGATGGGGCAGAGCAGCGCTTCAACAGGAAGCGCGAACTCGTTCGACCAGTCAGTAAACTGGCTATTCACAGCCCCGCGCATCCGGTAGAACCATCGGTGCCCAAGCTGAACATCTTCGTCAACGAAATAGCGATGATTCGCGGGAATCCGAGAGTAGACGCGCTCGCACGGGCCGAACGATTCCCGAGCACGGCACAGCTCATAGAAATCTACGGGACGGCTAAGATGGGGACGCCATTCGATGCGTGCCAATACGTCTTGGGTGTTATAGTGACGGACTGTGACGCGCGGCGGTAGCGTCGGTGTCCGATCATACTGGAGGGCATCGTGCTTGAGACGCTCGAACTGCTGAGAAAACTGAGCGGCAATCTCAGGGCTTTCGAGCACCAAAAGATTCTCATCGTTGCTGAAGAACCCGCTATCGGACCAGTTCGTCGAGCCGGTGATCACCGTCTTGTCGTCAATGACGGCGAATTTGTGATGCGCCAACCCCGGCAGGGCATCCACGACGCCGATCCCCAGATGGAGCGCATCGTCTATCTCAGAATCTTCAAAGCGTTCCCAGCCGCGAAAGTCCCAGACGGCATCTATCTGTACGCCGCGGGCGTGCGCTGCTGCCAGCTCCGCCATTAGGAGATCGTCGGTGAAGTAGAACATCGCGATCTTGATGGACTTTTTCGCGGTGCGGATCGCATCGCGCACGATCTTCTGGGGAGCACCACTGGGGGTAAAATAGACCCCAACCGTCGCTGAACCAATCGTATACGTGCGCAGGTGCGTGAAGACCTTGCCGTCAAATTTCCCCTGTCCGAAGCGATCCTTGAGGAACATCTCCTCGAACTCCGTCGTGAAGATTCGAGCAAGGCGCTCGTCGCGGATGATGAGCACGTTGTTGGCATCGAAGAAAATCTCTCTGTCAGCCCAATTGAGCGATCCCGTCCAGACGACAGCGCCATCAACGACCGCGAACTTGTGATGCATGAGGTGCTCAAAACGCTCGCGCGTGTCGGCGCTGAGATCGGTCTTGAGCGCCACGCACGGGAGATTTTGAATCTGCGCGTACTCACCGAAAAACTCTTGCGTCGCTGAGTGATCGGTGACGAGGCGAATCGTGACTCCTCGGGCGCACGCGCGCTCCAACGCTGCAACGACCGGCTGGTGCGCAATGCGATACAGAGCGATGTCAAGGGTCTTTCGCGCTGAGTCAATCAATGCTCTGAGAGCACGGTCTACGTCGTTGGCTTGCTCGTGGGGCTTGTCCATCCGCGGAAGCCCGGCTATGGGGTTTGTGAAATGGACGACTATGGGATCACTGACGGTGTGCGCCGAGGGTGCCCATCCGAAGCCCACAAGAGACAAGAGCAGCGCGAGAACAACGTGTCTCATGGTTTCCCTCCTCTCCTCTATAATCTTCTAAAGCTCCCCCGTGCGATAGTCTAGCGACCCGCCCCAAGGCAAGCAAGTGTGTTGCTCACTGTCGGCTAGTGTGGTGATATTTCCCTCAACGGAACGTAAAAATATGCTCTCGTGCACCCTAGTCGAGCACATGTCTGCCGCCACGAGTGACCGAGATCACACGTGCCCCCTCTTGACATAAAAAAATTTTTGCTCTATACTCACGTTAGATAACTCCGAATTGGTGGTGCATGAAGCAGATGAAAGGAGTGCCAGAAAATCCTGGAGAAAACGGGAAAAGCGCTCAGGCCCCTGCTCTATGGGGAGGCGCGCCACCGGCAACTCCCTGTTACCTTCTCTGTCTTCTTCCTTTTCCTTCTTTTCCTTGGAGCATCTCTGAGAGAACTCACACAAATACCTTCAACGCCGGCCTACACCCCTAAGCCCATGAATCACTACTACCCCATCCTAACACAGAGGAGGTGACAGAAAGATGCCAGCGAAGAAGAAAGCCACCACCAAGAAGAAGACGGCCAAGAAGAAGAAGTAAGAGAGCAGCCCTCGACAAAGCTCTCCACCCCTTGTCGAGGGCCGGATAGGAGGGGCGACCCGACCGGTCGCCCCTCTCTATTGTACCCCCCTAGGGGTGCAAGAGCAACTTTCCGAACTGTTCGCGCTTTTCCAGCATTTCTTGGGCTTTGGCCGCCTCAGCCAAGGGGAACACCCCAGCGATGACAGGGCGGAGCTTGCCCGCCCAGACTAGATTCAAAACCGTCTGGAGTTCGCGACGCGTCCCCATCGTCGAACCTAAAATCTGCAACTGCTTCCAGAAGACCAGACGAATATCGGTCTCGCCCAGTGGCCCAGTCGTCGCTCCACAGGTGACCAGCCGGCCGTTGCGCGCCAGCGCCCGCAGGCTCTTCTGCCACGTCGCTTGCCCCACGCTCTCGATGACGACATCAACGCCGCGCTTGTGCGTGAGCTTCCAGACTTCTTTGTCGAAGTCAGCCTTCGCGTAGTTGATCGCGATGTCAGCGCCGAGTTCTTTGGCTTTGGCGAGCTTTTCGTCGGTGCTCGCGGTGGCGATGACCCGTGCGCCGCAGAGCTTTGCGATCTGAATCGCCGCGCTGCCCACGCCGCTGCCTGCAGCTAAGACTAAGACGTCTTCGCCGGGTCTGACTTGAGCGCGGGTGACGACCATTCTCCACGCTGTCATAAAGACCAACGGCACAGCAGCGGCTTCGTCGAACGAGACGTGATCGGGAATTCTGATGACGTTGCGGGCAGGGATTTTGACGAACTCGGCGTAGCCGCCGGGGGCATGTTCTCCCAAGATACCGTAGGTGACACAGAGGCTGTCTTCGCCCATCTGGCAGTACTCGCATTCTCCGCAATTTAAGTTGGGATTGAGCACGACGCGCTCGCCGATTTTAATATCTTTGACCGCCGAGCCGACCTTCTCGACGATGCCGGCGACGTCGGCTCCGGGGATATGAGGCGGCTCGATGCCGGGGATACCCCGGCGCACCCAGATATCCAAGTGATTGAGCGCGCACGCTTTGACGCGCACCAGCACTTCGTTCTCGGAGACCTCCGGCGTGGGGATCTCTTCGAGCTTGAGCTTTTCTGGTCCGCCGTGTTCGCGAATGACGATGGCTTTCATGGTCACACTCCAGGTTGCACTTTAGCTTGCCTTACCAAGCGTAACTGTGCCAGGCGCTATAAGGGAAAATGGCAACGTTATTGGACGCTGTCGCTTGATAAAATTCAAAATCAAGAATCCTGCTATAGCTCCGGTTTGTTCGTCAACCTTGAGCCAGATGTCATCTCCTATATCTTTAGCGATTATGGGGCCATGTACCGTGCTTGAGGCTTCTAGGATATCGCCTTCTCGGTCATATTCGAGTATCAGCTCTTGCGCCATAGCAAACCCCCTTGCTTGATGCGATCCGTCATATATGCTGTGAGGACAAAACTGCCTTGGGGATCATGTTTCACAACCACGACAGACCATAGGTTCCCGTAAGCTCGATAGTAAAGACGAACCTCGGGATCGTAGTTGCTAGCCCTGATCTCTTCAGGTTCTTTAAGTGTGTGCGTGATCATAGCGATATCGGGTCGGCGCTCTCCTTGGCGTCTCTTCTCTTCGATGTGTTCCCATCGCTCTTGTGTGAGCTGAACTACTCCGTTCAGGTGGCTCTGCAAAAGCAACGGAAACGTCATAATATTGTATCTACAACTGCACGCGCCCCGCCAGCGCTCGCGAGAGCGTCAAGCCACCTGGGCAGGTTGATGATGGAGGACCAATAGCTGCTCGGCCCGGAGGGCGAGCAGCGCATACGTGCGCCCCTCGTTGTCGCTGAACTCGACCTCAAACACCCCAGGAGCAAGCTCTTCAACTACTGTTCCCACCTGCCCGCGCCGCAAGTTGCGCTCAGGGAGATCCTCAAGCAGTGCCACCACATCAAGAACGTGAATCAGATTGCTCATCTCTGTTCCTCACTCGAAGAATTATAGCACATAGCAACTGGTCAATCGAGCGAAGTCCTCGCCACGGCGGACTATCCAACTGCTGCGGATTCTTGCCGATCCCGATGGCCCGCTCATATCAAAGTCTATCACGAAGCGCTGCCCATATTCATCTTGCTCGGTGGGAACAGCATCATGAGTTCGAGCGGCAGCAAGCAGCGTTTCTCGCAGGTGCTCCGTATGATCTGCAGTAAGACCCAGGACGGTTGCAAAGACACGCGCTTTGTGCCGTCCGCGTGGATGCTCCAAGCTGAGACAGTAATTACGAAGTTTTTCTAAGTCTACAACAGCACGCTCAGGGTTTGGCAGCTTCATCGCAGCTTCCTACAACTGCACGCGCCCCGCCAGCGCTCGCGAGAGCGTCACTTCATCAGCGAATTCTAGATCGCGCCCCACCGGAACCCCGTGCGCGATCTGAGTAATCTTTATCCCTAGGGGCTTGATCTTTCGAGCTAAATACATCGCAGTCGCTTCGCCCTCGACCTTGGGGTCGAGCGCGAGAATCACTTCTTGAATCTCGTGTTTGCTCAAGCGCACCAAAAGCTCTTCGATATGAAGCTGCTCCGGCCCGATGCCGTTGACCGGCGAAAGCAGCCCTCCCAAGACGTGATACAGCCCGCGATACTCGCGCGTCTTCTCTAGCTTGAGAAGCTCTTGGGGATGGCTCACGACGCAAATGATAGAAGAGTCACGCTTGGAATCCCGACAGATCTCGCACAGCTCGTGCTCGACTTCTGTGAAATTAAAGCACTCTCGGCACGAGCGGATCTTCTCTTTGACGTGCGCGACGGCTTGGCTGAGCGCTTCTAGTTCTTCGGGAGGCTGCGAGAGCAGATAGAACGCCAAGCGTTCAGCGGTCTTGCGCCCGATGCTCGGCAGCTTCTGAAATTCTTTGATGAGATTCTCTAACGGCTCAGGATACTTGTCCATCTCACTTAAAACCCCAACCCCGGAATATTCGGCAACCCCAGTTGGCCCATCAGCCCGGCCATCTCCCGCTGCGCCAGCTCTTTCGATTTCGCTTGCGCTTCCTTGATCGCCGCGAGAATCAGGTCCTCGAGCATATCCACGTCATTGGGGTCTACAACTGCTTTAGAAATTTCTATATCTACGATCTCTTCGCGCCCGTTGGCGACCACTTTGACCATGCCCCCACCCGAGGACGCTTCGACCCGTAAGTTGGCAAGCTCCTGCTGCTTCTGCTCCATCAGCTCCTGCATCTTCCGCACTTGCTTCATCGCCTCTTTCATCCCGCCGGGGAATTGCATAACGCCTCCTTGGAGAGCCTTCAGCTCTATTCTAAGATTTCGCCGTCAAACGCTTTTTTCAGAAGCTCGGCTTTTTCGCGGACCTCCGCGCTCTTGCTCTTGCGCCGCGCCGGGGACTCGGTCGCTGACGCGAAGGCGATCTCCACGCGGCGCGGCCCGTAGGCCCGCGCGATCACTTCTTCCAAATATTTCCGATGCTTCTCTAAACTCTCTTTGTGAAAGCTGTGCTGGGGATCATACTCGATGCGCACCGTATCGGGAAGCTCAACAAGCTGAGCGTCGAGCAGGAGCGCGTGGACGGTGCTGCGTCGGTCGCGCTTGACCTCCTCCAGCACCTGCGCCCATCTGTCTGGAGGCACTGGGTCTTTGAGCACGCCCTCTCTGCCCACGGGAGTTCTTTTGACGGCCCTCCCCTTGGACGCCTTGGCTTCTGGCTCGTGTGGTGTCGCGGGGGCGGGAGCGCCCTGCTCTAGGGCCGAGTGAGTCAGCTCCAGCGCTTTCATCTCCAGCAAGATGCGCTTCTCCCAGGCGCGCCCCAGCTCGCGCTTGAGCGCCAAGAGCTGCGTGCTCAGCCCAATGAGCGTCTCTAGACGTGTCTCGACCGGCATCGGCTGACCGTCAAGAGCGTGGATAATCCAGTCGCGCGTCTGCTCGATCAGCTCGTCTACAAAGAGTTCTAAGTCCTTGCCGCGATCCGCGAGATCGGCAATGATCTCCAAGGCCGTGCGGCCCTGGCGCATCAATAGGGCTTTCAAGAACCCGGTCACGGTCTCTTCGCTGGCCAGGCCCATAATTTCATAAAGATCCTGCTCTTCAATGCGCGTTGCCCCCTTATACGACGCAAGTTGCTCTAACATCACAATCGCGTCGCGCAGCGCCCCGCGCGCCCGGTAGGAGATCGCCATCAGCACCTTGGGGCTGGCATTGATCTGCTCAGCTTCGCAGATCTCTTTGAGGCGCTTCTCGATGCGCTCCGGCGGCAAGAGTTTCAGCTCAAACGCCTGACACCGACTGAGGATCGTCAACGGGACTTTATGCGGCTCCGTCGTCGCGAAGAGAAAGACGACGTGCTTAGGCGGCTCCTCCAAGGTCTTCAAGAGCGCATTGAACGCCTCGTTCGTCAGCATGTGCACTTCGTCAATGATATAGACTTTATATCGCGCTTCGGCGGGGACGAAGTTCACCTCTTCGCGCAGTTGTCTGATCTGATCAATGCCGCGATTGCTCGCCCCGTCAATCTCGATGACGTCTAACGCATTGCCCCGCGTGATCTTCTTGCACATATCGCACTGGTTGCACGGCTCGCCCTGCTGGGGATGGGTGCAGTTGATCGCCTTGGCAAAGATCCGTGCGATGGAGGTCTTGCCCACGCCGCGCGGGCCGGCCAACAGATACGCATGAGCGATCTGATGGGAGAGAATGGCGTTCTGCAGCGTGCGCACCGTGTACTCTTGGTGGACGACGTCGGCGAAACGCTGGGGGCGCCACTTGCGATAGAGCGATTGGTATTCGCGGGCCTCGGTCATAATAATACGAGTGGTCGGAGAGGCCGGATTTGAACCGGCGACCTCACGGTCCCAAACCGTGCGCGCTACCGCTGCGCTACTCTCCGCGTGCAGTATTATAGTCCCTCCAGCTAGCCCTCGTCAACCTTACTGTTGGGATACTTGACAAAAGCAGACTAATCTGGTAGGATTTTTTTGAAACTCGGCTACCTGAAAAGGGGTTTGATATGGCAGAAGCGTTGGAGATCAAAGACCTACACGTGAGCGTCGAGGGCAAGGAGATCCTCAAGGGAGTGACGCTCACGGTGAAGACCGGAGAAGTCCACTCAATTATGGGGCCGAACGGCTCCGGCAAGAGCACGTTGGCGTTAGCTTTAATGGGCCATCCCAAGTACGAAGTCACCGGTGGGGAAGTGCTCTTTAAGGGGCAGAACATCTTAGAGCTAGAACCCGATGAGCGCGCTCGTCTGGGATTGTTCTTGGCGTTTCAATATCCCCTAGAGATTCAGGGCGTCCCCTTGGGGCGGTTTCTCTGGGCGGCCAAGAAGGCCCTGCTGGGCCAGAGCGAGGCGACCAACGGCAAACCCGATAAGAAGGCCGATGCCAAAGCTCTGGGGGAGTTCCGCAAGGAACTCAAAGCCAAGCTCGGTTTGCTCAAATTGGACGAGTCCTTCGGCCAGCGCTATCTGAATGTGGGCTTCTCCGGCGGGGAGAAGAAGCGCGCCGAGATCGTCCAGATGCACATTCTCAAGCCCCAGATCGCCATCATGGACGAGACCGACTCCGGACTCGATATTGACTCGGTCAAGATCGTCGCCGAGGCGATCAATCAGTTGCGCGGCCCGGAGTTTGGGGCGTTGGTCATCACGCACTACCAGCGCATTCTTAACTTTCTGCGGCCCGATTACGTCCACGTCATGGCCGACGGGCGCATCGTGCGCAGCGGCGACTATCGCTTGGCTCAAGAGCTAGAAGCCAAGGGCTACGATTGGATTCTCAAAGAGCAAGGGGTGAGCTAAAGATGCCCAAAGAAGAAGTACGCCACTTGGGGGAGAAGCGCCACGGCGCTGCTACAGAGAAGAAGCGCGAGACGTTTGAGCGCGATTATTCTCAGTATGACTTTAAGTTCCCCACGGACCGCTATGAGTACGTTCTGAAGCCGGGGCTGTCGCGCGAGGTCATTGAAGAGATTTCGTCCATCAAAAACGAGCCGAAATGGATGCGCGAGTTTCGCTTGCAAGCGTATGAGATCTTTCTCAAAAAGCCGATGCCCACGTGGGGGGCCGATCTCTCGGCGATCAATTTCGACACGATCACCTACTATGCCACCCCGACCGACAAGAGCGCGCGCAGTTGGGACGACGTCCCCGAAGAAGTCAAAAAGACTTTTGATCGCTTAGGGATTCCCGAAGCCGAGAGAAAATTCTTGGCGGGCGTGGGGGCCCAGTATGATTGTCTGACAGCGGATACCATTGTCTTTGCCAATCCCGGTGCTGTACCTATCGCACAGATCCAGCCAGGGCAGTTCGTCTATTCGTTAGAGCCTCGTAGTCGTAAGATCATCAAGCAGCGAGTTCTAGCAGTGGTCGAAAAAGGGCTGCGGCCCGTCTTTGAAGTCAAAGTAGCGGGCCGGCGCCTCAAGGCCACCTATAACCATCCCTTCTTAGCTCTTACCCATCATAAGGAAGATGGGAAACAGCAAGTTGAGGTACAGTGGCGCTATCTGTCAGATCTGCAAGTGGGGGATTACATTGCTATCGTCAAGCAGCTCCCCGATGAGGGGCAGCCGTATCGCTTGCCTGCCGTTGACTGTTCATCCGTTTACACGGGACGCAATCAAATCTGCGCATTTTCGGTGCGCACGGAGAAGCTCTTTAGGCGACAGCAGCAGAGGCTCAAACTCCCGGAATACACCTCTGAGCCGTTTATGTGGTTTTCCCGCCTCTGATCAGCCTTGCCGCGCTCGGCTTGCTGAGGTGCTCAAGGAAGCCTTTGGCTATGAGATCCACTTCGATCAAGATCCCTATCGGGTGCGGATTCGGTGTAGACCCATAGTCCGCTTGTTGGAGGCCCTGGGCCTGGACGCTCAGGCGAAGACCAAAGCGATTCCCTCCTGGGCCTTCGTTTTGCCCCGCTCTCAGAAGCTGGCGCTCATCGCGGGTTATATTGACTC
>JAOAIA010000092.1 GCA_026414955.1 Candidatus Bipolaricaulota bacterium | reverse complement strand
GAGTAGACGTGGGTGACTTTGGCGCCGTGGGAAGCCGTGCCATCACCAAAATCCCAATCGTAGCTGACGATCTTGCCCTGACGAGCTTTGGAAGCACTGGCGTCGAACTCTATCGGCTCGCCGACTTTGGTCGTCTGCGACGAGACGACGAACTCGGCGATCGGGGGATTGACGGGGCGCTGCGCCCAGCCCAGAGAGACCAGCCATGCTCCGGCTGCCAGTGTGAGACCTATCGCGCTGAGGGCGCTGTAGCGAAACGCCCTGCCGTTGAGCAGCGCTCTGATATGCGGGCTTTGAGGCCATAGAAAGAGCGTGCCGACAGCTAAGACCGCCGCCCCAAGCAGATAGACGGTCGCAACGGGATTGACGGGCAGAACATAAAAATACCCGAAGATCAGGTTCAGCGCCCCGGCGGCGCTGTAGAAGAGCGGCACGAACGCCTCCGTGAGAGTGACCGCGCGCTCGCGCACCGCGCGGATGAGAAAGTATCCCGATACTTCAAGCGCGAGCAGCGCCAGGACAAAGAAGATGCCCGTCAGTATCCGGTGCTGGAACACCAACTGTAGGAAATTCGTCCACGGGAAGAGCAAGCTTCCCAGAAGGGCCAGTCCAGCGAGCACGGCCACGCCGTGCAGGCGCAGCCGACCAAGATCGAGCACGTGCTGAGCGCTACGCATCCTTTCCCTCACAGGCTTCGCACACCGCGCGTGGGCTTCATCTTCGTCGGCTGGGCGAAGGCGTACAGTCCAGACGAAGTCTGGTGCGCCCGGTGCGATTCGAACGCACGACCTGCGGTTTAGGAAACCGCTGCTCTGTCCAACTGAGCTACGGGCGCGAGCTTCGCTCGACCTCCATTTAAACCAAAAACAGCGTGCTCAGTCAAGGACAGGGTTCCCCTCGAATCTGGGCGTAGAGGCGGCGGGCAGCATCTTGCTCGGCAGCTTTTTTGCTGCGCCCCCTCCCCAATGCCGAAAAGCCGTTCACTTCCACGCGCACTGTAAACTCTTTGCAGTGATCCTCCCCCTCGCTGCTCACCAGAGTATAGACGGGCTTTTGATGCTGTTCCTGCGCCCACTCTTGCAACAACGTCTTGTAATCCTGACGGTGCCGCCCCTCCGCGACGCGCTCGATCTCCGGGCGCAAGAGCTGCAGCACTAAAGCCGCGGTGCGCTCGTACCCATAATGGGCGAAGACCAACCCCATCAGGGCCTCAAACGCATCGCCCAAGAGTTTGGCATTCGAGCGTCCGCCGGATTCTTCTTCGCCATGCCCCAAGAGCAAGCACTGATCGAGGCGCAACTCGCGCGCTTTCTCAGCTAAGACTGAGCCGCTCACGACGACAGACTTGATCTTGGTCAGCTCGCCCTCGGTGCGGTCGGGGTAGTGCGCAAAGAGATACTCGGCGACGGCTAGCTCGATGACCGCGTCGCCTAAGAATTCGAGACGCTCATTGGACTCTAGCCCCGGAGGCTGCTCGTTCACATACGAACTATGCTGAAAGGGCCGCGCGAACTCTTCGAGGGCGATCTCTTCCAAGCCGAGGCGTTCTCGTAGTCGTTCAAGCTCGGTCACGTGTGCGTGCGGATGTGCGGAAGCCCTGTAGAAAAGCTACAGTGCTTGCGCCCAGCAGCACGGCTTCACCTCTGAACTTGTCACCGTCTTTGGCTGGGGCGGGAGGATTCGAACCTCCATTCACGGCTCCAAAGGCCGGCGTGCTACCGTTGCACCACACCCCAAGAGTGATATCATCATACAGAGCAAAGCTCCACGGTGCAAGTAGGCAAGTAGGGCTGCCCGCTCCCTCAGAGGGGAGGGGGTGAGGGCGTGGGGTTGCAACCGTCCCGCAGGCTGCTATAATCAAGACGGAGAGGTGATCAGATGTTCTACATTGACCCGTATTTTCTGCTCTTGATCGTCCCGGCATTGGCATTCTCGCTCTACGCGCAGTACCGTGTCTGGTCAACATACAACACATACGCGAAGGAGCGGTCGGCGTCGGGGCTGACGGCAGCCCAAGCGGCGCGACGGCTCTTGGATCGCGCGGGGTTGTATGACGTCCGCATCGAAGCTGTACCCGGACAGTTGACGGATCACTACGACCCGCGCACCAAGACGTTGCGGCTCTCAGACCCTGAGAGCCGGTCCGTTGCGGCTATTGGGGTTGCGGCCCACGAAGCGGGCCACGCCCTGCAGGACGCGCACGGCTACGTCGCTCTAACGATCCGCAGCGCCGTGGTGCCGGTGGCGAGCTTCGGTACGAACTTGGGGTTGATCCTGTTCTTAGTTGGGCTGGTTGTGCCGCCGCTCAAGCCCCTGATGTGGCTTGGCATCCTGGCATTTGCGGGGTTTGTCTTCTTCACGCTGATTACGCTGCCCGTGGAGTTCGACGCCAGCCGCAGAGCTATTCAAATCTTGCAAGAGAGCGGGACGATCGTCGCAAAGTCTGAGCTGGGAGCGGTGCAAAAAGTCCTGAACGCGGCGGCGCTCACGTATGTTGCTGCAGCGGCGATGGCGGTGTTGCAGCTCGTTCGGCTGCTGCTGATCGCGCGGAATTCGCAGCGATAGACCTCTCCCCCGGCCCCTCCCCGGCGCGGGGAGGGGAGGGAGTCATGAAGAAGCTCGCGCCCTCGCTGTTGGCGGCTGACTTTGGGAGACTGCTTGAGCAGGCTCACGCAGTCTCTGATCTCTCAGACTATTTACACTGGGACGTGATGGATGGGCACTTCGTGCCCAACTTGACGTTTGGGCCGGTGGTCGTCAACGCGCTGCGCGACAGAGTTTCTGTCCCCTTCGATATTCACTTGATGATCACTGACCCGCAGCAGTACGCGCCGCAGTTCAAAGTCCGTCCTGGCGATCTCATCTCGTTTCACGTAGAAGCCGTATCCGATCCCATCTGCGTGATCGAGACGGTTCGCTCAACGGGCGCGCGGGCGGGGATTGCACTGCGCCCCAAGACGCCCTTAAGCGCCATCGAGAGGCTCTTAGATCAGATAGATTTTTTGCTCATAATGAGCGTGGAGCCGGGGTTTGCCGGCCAGAGTTTTCTCGTCGAGACCCTGGACAAGATTCGCCACGCTAAGGAGCTCATTCACAAGAAGGGGCTGAGTGTCGAGGTTGAGGTCGACGGGGGCGTGAACGCCCACAATATCAAAGAGATCGCGCGGGCCGGAGCAGATATTATAGTAACCGCCAGCGCGATCTTCGGAGACAAAGACCCCAGAACAGCGCTTGCTCAACTGCGCGCTCTTGTTATCTCTTAAAACCTGCCGGACAGAGATCCCCATCTTTATAATAGACGGCGATGCTGCCATCGGGTTGCAGGCGTAGCGCAAGATCTGAACTGACGAAGGGGCGCACCAGGCCGATCTGCAGCCCGCTGTAGAAGGGCAAGATCACCGGAGCGATCAGAGCGAAGATCAGCACGAGCGCCAAGACTTTTGCTATCAAGAAGAAGAGCCAGAGGCGTGTCATGATAGAACCTCCTGGAGTCTGATCATGAGCTGGCCGCGCAGGACCAAGCTTATGCAAACTATGGTGGGCACGAGCATATCAGCGAGGGCGCCAAGCAAGAAGAGCCGCTCAGCAAGAAGCTTTCCCAGCCCATGAGGAGCGAGCAGCATCCCCGCTTGGCCGAGCAGGTTCAGCCAGTGCAAGAGGGCTATGCCAATCAGCCCAAGCGTGCTCAGCCGCCAGCGCTTGGCGCGCGACAGCCCCGGCGCGGCCCATACGAGCGCGAGCACGAGTGGCACCCCATAGAGG
>JAOAIA010000091.1 GCA_026414955.1 Candidatus Bipolaricaulota bacterium | reverse complement strand
TGGGTTCTACGAGAATTGGCCGTATTTGGCAGAGACGGTTTCGCCGCAATCGGCGTTGTTCTCGGAGGCTCCGGATCGGCCGTGGTATCGTTCGACGTTCTTTCGGGTTGAGACGCTCCCCGCGTTTCACCCCGTGCGGTGTCGCTCCCTTGGGGAGGAGGTGGAGATCTACTATGACCAAGACTCGATCATAAAGCCAAGGAGGTGAGCCATGCGGGAACGCATTCTCGGTCGCCATCTCATTGTGGAGGTCTTCGACGCTGATCCCTCTCTGCTCAATAACGCACACGCGCTGGAACAACTCTTGCTTGAGGCTGCCCGTGCCGCTCACGCGACTGTCATCAAGAGCGTCTTTCATCGGTTCAGACCCTACGGCGTCAGCGGCGTCGTGGTGATCGCCGAATCGCACTTGACGATCCACACCTGGCCGGAGTACGGCTATGCGGCGATAGATATCTTCACGTGCGGGCCGAAGATGGATCTGGACGCGGCTCTGGACGTGATTCGCGAGAAACTGGACGGGCACATATTGCAACTGGAGCTACGTCGTGGCTTGGAAGCCCTTCCCCAACGCACCCCACAAGCACGTGAAGTTTCTCTACAAGTGTAATGGGTCAAGAGCACGCCGAAGCGTTTTGGTGCAGCATCTTCTCTGAGAGAGCGGGCGCACCAAAACGCTGTGCCTCCCCCTGGGAACGAGCTCTTGGCGCAGCAACCCCGATCTGTTGACGAGCGCATCCGCTAACGCTACAATAGATACAGCGTGCGCGCCCGTAGCTCAGTGGATGAGAGCGTCGGCCTCCGGAGCCGAAGGTCGCTGGTTCAAATCCAGCCGGGCGTACCAGACTTCGCCCAGGCTTCGCCTGGACCGTCCATCGTGCCGCCTTTGGCGGCACGGTGAATAGTCCAGACGAAGTCTGGCGAAGCTTGTGGAGGGATGACCGAATTGGCTAAGGAGCCGGTCTCGAAAACCGGTACGGCCCACAAGGCCCTGGGGGTTCGAGTCCCCCTCCCTCCGCCAGTAAGGAGCAGGTTTGAAATCTGCCCCTACAACTAACTAACGCGCTATAAGATGGATCGCGGCAGCCTTGATCGCAGCGGTCAGTGTATCACCTTCTTTGAGAGCTAACTCTTCTTGCGCTTGATGGGTAACAAGCGCCGTCAAGGGGAACCCACAATCGAGCGACACTCTCACTACAGGGCCTTCAGAGCGGAGCTCAGTGATGCGCCCCACAAGGCGATTGCGCGCGCTCACACCTCGAGGGGCTTCTTTATATACCATCACATCCTCGGCCCGAATGCACGCGAAAACTTCGCTTCCCGACACGCCCCCAACTGCTATTAGCTCTCTTCCCCCAACGTCTAGAGTCACAATCTCGTGCTCACGTGAGAGCACCCGTGCTGGCAAGACGTTCTCCATCCCCACAGCTTCGGCGACGGTCACGTCAGCCGGACGGCTAAAAACTTCAGGAACCGGGCCGACTTGACGCATCTGCCCCCTAATCAGTACCGCCATCTGATCGCCGAGCGCCAACGCTTCGGTTCGGTCGTGAGTCACGACGATCGTGGGGATGCTCAGGCGCTTCAGCAGGTGTCGCAGCTCTCCGCGCAGCCGCTCGCGCGTGGGCGCGTCGAGCGCTGAGAGGGGTTCGTCTAAGAGTAAGAGTTTTGGTCGCGGCGCGAGCGCCCGCGCTAGAGCGACTCTCTGACGCTCGCCCCCCGAGAGCTTCGTCGGGCGCTGGTGCCGTAGCGCCTCCAATTGTAAGAGTTCCGTCATCTCAGCAACTCTCTCGTGCTGCTCTCGCCAGGGGAGTGAGCTTAGCCCATAGGCGATATTCTCTTCTACGGTCAAGTGGGGAAAGAGCGCGTACTCTTGAAAGAGATACCCGACTCGGCGCTGCTGCGGCGGAGAGAATATCTTGCGCTCGGCGTCGAACCAAGCTTCGTCGCCGTAAAGGATCTTTCCCTCATCAGGGCGCTCCAGCCCCGCTACACAGCGCAAGAGCGTCGTCTTGCCCGATCCCGACGGCCCAAAGAGCACCAGTACCGCCGGGTCTTTGAGAGAGAGAGCAAAACGGGCCGAGATCGTCAGACCGTTGGGGAGTCCCTTGCGCAGCGCCACTACCAAGGCCATATCGCCCATATCCGCCGCTGCACCCCATAGGTGATCGCCAGCACCACAAACGAGATGCCCACCAAGACCAACGCGGTCTGGCCCGCAGCTTCGTACTCCAGCGCCTGCACGTGATCGTAGATCGCGATAGACGCCGTGCGCGTGACGCCCTCGATGTTGCCGCCGACCATCAGCACGACGCCGAACTCCCCCAACGTGTGGGCGAAGCTCAACACGGTCGCTGTGATCACCCCCGGCATCGAGAGGGGCAAGATCACCCTAAAGAACGTCTTAAGCTGTGAGACCCCTAACGCCCATGATGCTTCTATCAGCTTGCGATCCACGCTGGAGAAGGCCGAGACCAACGGCTGCACCGCGAAGGGCAAGCTATACAGCACCGACGCGATCAGCAACCCCTGAAACGAAAACGGGAGCATCTGCCCGGCCAGCGTCTCGTAGAGCTGCCCCACGGGGCTGTGCGGCCCAATCGCCAGCAAGATATAAAAGCCCAAAACTGTTGGGGGCAAGACCAACGGCAGCGCTACGATCGCTTCGACGAGAAATTTCAAGCGCCACCGCGAGAAGCTCAACCAATAGGCCAACGGCACGCCGACGATCAGCAGCACCAGCGTCGTCACAAGAGCCAAGCGCACGCTCAGCTCGAACGCCCTCCAATCCATCGGAATCACTCCCCCGGCAAGAAGAACCCATAGCTCTTCAAGAGCGCCCGCCCTTGTGTGCTGAGCGCGAATGCCCTCAGCAATTGCGCGCTCGCTCGGTCGCGCGCCCATCTCAGAATCACCCCGCCCTGCTCCATCTTCGGATAGCTCTCTGGGGGAAGTTCCCAGAAGCGCCCGTGCTCCCGCAGCGGCGGCGCCAACGCCAGCGAGAGCGCGATCACCCCAACCTGCGCTGCCCCAGATTGCACAAACTGCGCTGCCTGGGCGACGTTCTCCCCGAAGACAAATTTTTCGCGAACGGCGTTGTAGACGCCCAAAGATTTCAGGGCAGTTTCGGCAGCACGGCCATAGGGCGCGTGCTGCGGGTTGGCCAACGCGATCTTCTTCACCGTCGGATCGAGCAGAGCTTGGACGCCCAGCGTTTCTACAGAGAGCGAAGAGTCTTTGACGACCCACAGGACGATTCGCCCTATAGCGTAGAGAAACTCCGTCTCTGGGAGGGCCAGCCCTTGCTCCATTAATTTTCTGGGGTAGTCCATGTCGGCGGAGAAGAAGATATCGAACGGGGCGCGCTGGGAGAGCTGCGCGAAAAAACTTCCCGAAGAGCCGTAAGAGACCGCAACGCTGACCTGTGGGTGCTGGCGCTGAAAGACTTCGATCAGCTCATCGAGGGCGAATTTTAAATCTGCGGCCGCGGCAACGCGAAGGGTCGGCTCGGCAACGGACCGAGAGAGATAGAGAACACCCAAGACCGCGAGCGCCGTTCCTACGATCCAACCGACTGAACGAGTATGACTCATAGCCTAGGGTTGGTCTTGTGGAGCCGAGCGCCACCATGAGACCACTACTAAGAGCAATCCTAACCCAATGAGCACGAAGGGCCAGTACGGCTCGTGAAAGACAAATGCCCCGAAGAACGCCCCAAAGATCGCAAAGAGCACCAGGCTGATCGTAATCAGCGTGATGCCGCTCCGCACGGCCTC
>JAOAIA010000090.1 GCA_026414955.1 Candidatus Bipolaricaulota bacterium | reverse complement strand
TCGTTTCATCTCTTCAGCGGCTTTGTTGGTGAACGTCACGCCCAAGATATACTGGGGCGGGACTTTATAATGCGCCATCAGATATGCGATGCGATGCGTAATAGTGCGAGTCTTGCCCGATCCCGCCCCGGCGATAATTAAGAGCGGGCCTTCGTAGTGCGTGACGGCCTCGCGTTGATAGGGGTTGAGGTCTTTGAGAATGGTGTCCTCCATACTCATTCTTAGCGAAGCCGGTGAATGAATTCACCGGCTCAGCATATGGAAGCCCGCTGCGGCGGGCTAGCGTGCGTGAGCACGCTTCCATCTCCTGAGCCGGATGCTTCAGCATCCGGATACTCAGATTATATCACACGAGCTTGAGCTGGTGCTCCTCCAGCTCGTGGGGCGACTGAAAGGGCTTGACGCTGATGCGAAATGTTTCGGGGCTGCTCTCGAAGCGCCAGTGAGCTTGAACAGCGCCGAAGGGTTTTTCGCTCAAATGACTCGCAGCGATGCGCGCCGCCATCTGAATGATCTGCGCGATCTCGCTGGGGCTTTTGTGTTTCCAGTTGGCCCGCACTAAGGCCATCGGCCCGCGCTGCCCCGGCAGATAGAGCCGTAAATCCTCGGGGAGAAAGAAGTTCTGTAAGCGTCGTTTCTCTTCATCGTCGCGCCCTAGGACGATGGTGACGTCTGGCGGGCGCTTGTAGTATAGGGGAAACTCTAAAAGCTCCAGGGCGTTGACGGTGAGTTTCTCTTCTTTGAGCAAGTCTTCCAGGCGCGGGCCAAAGTAGGGCACGGTGAGCTTACACCGCCGCTGCGCGGGAAAGTCTGCGATCTCTACCCCAAGCTCGCGCGCCAGCGCACGGATCTTCTCTTTGTCTGAAGCGCGAAAGCCCTTGAGAGTAGACCGATCCACCCAGCCCTTCTGCTCCGCCATGGTCTCCGGCAGCAGCTTGGCCGACAAAGGGCGCAGCACCAGCCCTTTGGCACCGGCTAGCTCGGTCAGCTTCTCGATCTCGGCTACTCCTAGGCCGCGCTCGCCCACGACTTCTCCCGTGACGATAAAATCCGCGCCGATTCTCTTCATGCACCGCAGGGCTTTCTTCAGCAAGAGCTGGCGACAGTTGAGACACGCGTGCTTGAGCAGGGAGCCGTTCCTCCCGTTTGGGCTTGGCTGATGCACGATCTGGGCCAGCTCGCGGAAGTCCTTTTTCACGTTCTGGCTGCGAAAGGGCGCGTCGCAGAATTCACGGGCGATATCTTTCACCGTGCGGTGGCTGAAGCCCGTGTCGGAATTGGGCGACGGGATCGCTTCGTATTCACGAAAGAGTGGAGAACGGAGATGGAGAATCCGGACTTCGGTGACGGTGGGCTGCTGGAGAATCAGTTTGGTCGCGACAATGCTCGCTAAACTCCCTGAGAAGAGGGCAATCGCTTTTGCCACTCCCTATCCCCCCTTTCCCTGGAATCTCTCAGTGTCAGTACACCGGCTCGAGCAGTTCGTACTGGCCGTCTTTGTGGCGATGGAGAATATTGAGCGCGCGACTGTCCGCGTCCACAAAGATCAAAAAGTCTTTATTATAAGATTCTAATTGCAGACGGGCCTCCTCAAGCGTCATCGGTTTGCGCAGATAGACTTTCGTATGAATAATGTTGTCTTCGCTCTCAGGGCGGACGTCTTCGAGGGCGCGTTGGCGCGCTGCCGCAGCCGCCTGGCGGGCAAGACGCTTCTCCCGTAGTTGGTCTTTGTATTTTTTCAGCTGCTGCTTGAGTTTGTCTACGGCTTCGTCAATCGAGGCGTACATGTCATCGGACTGGGCGCTGGCTTTGGCGATCTTACGCTTGACCAGGTGCGCCACGATCTCCACGATCTGGCGCTCCTTTTCGACGTCCATGACGATGTCAACGCTGATGATGCCGTCGAAATATCGGGAGAGGGCCTCGACCTTGGAGACGGCATATCTGTTCAGAGCTTCGCTCTCCGCCATATGCCGTTCCGATACTCGGATTTTCATAGTTTCTTAAGCGTCGGTAATAAGCTGGGTTATACTATAGCAGAACGCTGCGGAAAAGTCAAGGCTGAGACGAGAAAATCGCGAATTCAAGGGCACTGGTGCGCCTCGGATTGCCGCTCGGCTCTCGGTAGTGTATCTTATGCTGCTATGCACGAGCTTGCGACCCCGGTGATGCGCCGCGCGACGCTAGCCGACTTAGAGAGAATCCTTGAGATCGAGCGGCTCTCGTTCTCTGCCCCCTGGCCGCGAGACTATCTTGCTCAGCATCTGGGCGATGACGGCTTCGTCGTCATCGAGCATGAGGACCGCGTCGTAGGGTACACGGTGATCGGCATCAAGATCCCGTCGTTTCTAGCGCGTTTAGAGCATCGCACGCGGGCGCTCTTGACGGGGCAAGAGCCGGAGGAGCTGCCCCCGGTGGGGCATCTGCTGAATATCGCGGTAGACCCGGCGTATCGCGGTCGCGGCCTGGGGAAGCGCTTGTTAGAATATGCGCTCGACTATTGTCGTCGGCTTGGGGCGGAGCAGATCGAGCTAGAGGTGCGCACCGGCAACGACGTCGCTATCGCGCTCTATCAGAAGTACGGCTTTGAGATTCGCGAGCTGCGCCCGTGCTACTACAGCAACGGGGAAGACGCGTTCGTGATGGTCAAGCAGCTCTGACCGGCTGAGCAGGCTAAGAAGATAGGAGGGGCAGGTTTGAAACCCGCCCCTCCTTCAGCATCCGGTCCATGTCTTTGGGGTCATCTATATCCCATTGGGTCGGCTCTTCAGCAGGGCCCAGCTCCAGCTTGACCGCGTCATCCCAATATTTCTGCAAGATTTTTAGGCCGCTCTCGTCGCCGTGAAGCTCCTCGAATTCGGGGAAAAGCCCCTTGGGCAAGGCCACGGGCCGCCCCACCGACCCGCGATAGATGGGAAAACACACTCTTTGAGTATCGAGAAAAGCTCTCACGACCCGCGCGATCAGCTCGTGAGTCATCAGGGGCATATCGCCCAACAGCACCAGAGCACCGGGAGCTTCGGGGGGAAGCGCGCGCAGGGCCAGCTTCAGGGATTCTGCCCGCCCTTGCCCCCAACGGGCGTTGAGCACGATGCGCAGCTTCGGCGAGTCCTTCAGCTTGGCGATAGCCGCGAGGGCCTTTTCAGATTCATATCCCAGGACGAGTATGACGGGCTCGAGCGGGGCTTCTAATGCTGTCTGCACGACATGAGAGAGCACCGTTTGCCCGCCCAGAGGCATTAATAATTTATTCTGCCCAAAACGACAGCTGGCGCCGGCAGCGAGCACGATGCCGGGCACAGACTCTAGAGACTTCCGCCCGCCAGAATCCCGCGCTTCTCCAAGATCCATAAGCCGCTGCGCATGTCGCTCCCCAGCACGTATTTGCCGAAGGGGTAGACGTCCCAGAAGCCGTCGAAGCCGTGGTGGAAGCGCGCCCGCCCGCCGTAGGGGTCGAACGCCGCAACTTCCGTAGGCGCGTGCGGGTTGCTATACTCGAAGACCCGTATCCCGTCAGCGTAATAGGCGACATAGCCAAACGCCCCGTCCACCACGACGTTATGGGGGATGTTCCCGCGGCTGTATTGTCCTAATTGTCTAATGTTATTGGGATCGGAGATGTCGAAGATTCGAATAGGTTCGCCGGGGGCCTCGTCGCTGGTGAAGACGAGTTTTCCGTCGGGGCTGGGCCAGATATTATGGCTGAACCCGCTCCCATAGAGATGATGCGCGATCAGCTTATAGCTGAGCTTTTGGGGATTCTCTAAATTCTCAAAGTCAATGATCCAAAACCCCGTGTTCCAGGCAGCGGCATAGAGCCGATTGCCGATGACGGTCACGTCATGCACGTTAGTCCTGGCTCTTATACACATCT
>JAOAIA010000089.1 GCA_026414955.1 Candidatus Bipolaricaulota bacterium | reverse complement strand
GTGTATATGCTGGGCAAGGGCGCGAAGGCCGATATTCTCTCGGTCGCGTTCGCCGGCAAGGGCCAACACCAGGACACCGGCGGCAAGGCGATCCACGCCGCGCCCTATACGACGTCGACCATCGTCTCCAAATCCGTGAGCAAAGACGGCGGACGCGCCAGCTATCGCGGACAGCTTGTTGTCGCCAAGGGCGCCCATCACGCCAAGTCCAACGTGCGCTGCGACGCCCTGCTCTTAGACGAGCGCTCGCGCTCCGATACGTACCCGTATATCGAGATCGACGAAGACCAAGTCACCATCGGCCACGAAGCCACCGTCGGCAAGGTCGGCGACGATCAGATCTTCTATCTGATGAGTCGCGGACTCTCCGAGTCCGAAGCTCTCTCAATGATCGTCTTGGGCTTCATGGAGCCGTTCACAAAGACGTTACCGATGGAATATGCTGTTGAATTCAATCGCCTCATCCAACTTGAAATGGAGGGCTCCGTTGGGTAGAATATTGTTGACCCCTCTCCCCTCCTTAAATGCCCAACCCCCCTCCTCCACCCTGGAGAGGGGGGTGTTTGAGGGGCCAGCGAGCTTGATATGAACATACTCTCTGTCGAAGTCGTTAAAGAGCAGGCGGCCCAGCGCGGGGAACCAACCTGGCTCATGCAGAAGCGCCTGGAAGCCTTCGAGGCTTTACAGAAGCTCTCCCTGCCGGAGTCGCGCTACACGAAGATTCGCGGGCTTGATCTCGACGCTTTCGCGCTCGCTAAGCAGAACGGCAGTGGCGCGCGCGTGAGCGAGTTCGCCAGGGAGCGCGAGGCCATGCATATCCAAGTGGACGCACACGTCCTCACGACGCAGGTGCCGGAGCCACTGCGCGCCAAGGGGATTATTTTTTGCGATATGACAACGGCCATGCGCGACTACCCCGATCTCGTCAAGGGATATCTCTTTCAAGCGATCTCGCCTCACGAAGACAAGATGACGGCGCTCGTAAGCGCATTCGCCTCCAACGGGATTTTTATCTATATCCCAAAAGACACCGTACTTGATGAGCCATTGCGCTTGGTCTATCTGCTCGACGAGCCAATGATAGCAGCGTTGGCGCATCAAGCGATCGTGGTCGAATCCGGCAGTC
Organism: Candidatus Bipolaricaulota bacterium; assembly: GCA_026414955.1. Classification (GTDB taxonomy): domain Bacteria; phylum Bipolaricaulota; class Bipolaricaulia; order RBG-16-55-9; family DRXL01; genus JANXCC01. The sequence goes on along the minus strand of JAOAIA010000089.1, from coordinate 2,968 downwards.
GCGTCACGGTGCTCGAAGAGGCGTATGCGAAGCATCCCGTGGGATCAGGGCCTCATTTGCACGCCGCGATCTCGGAGGTCTACGTGGGTGATGGGGCGCAGGTGCAGGTTGGGGCGTTGCAGAACTGGAACGAACAGACGTACAGCTTCGTGCGGCGGCGCGCGCGCGTCGGGCGGGATGCCAAGCTCCACTGGACGATTGGCTGGCTCGGCGGGAAGTTGACGATGAGTCATGTCGAGAGCCAACTGATCGGCCCCGGCGCGGAGATGGAAGATATTCAGGTGCTCTTTGGGCGCCACAAACAGCATTTTGATCTGACAAGCTCGCTGCGCAACATGGCTCCACACGTCAAGGGCGAGATTCACATGAAGGGCGTGATGAAAGACGAATCCCGTGCGGTGATGTACGGGTTCATCAAAGTCGACCCTGCTGCGCAGCAGTCGAACTCGTATCAGCTGGCTCAAGGGCTTTTGCTGAACGATGGCGCGCACTGCGATGCTATTCCCGGTCTGGAGATCGAAGCCAACGACGTGCGGGCGACTCATGGTGCCTCGATTGGGCCAATTGACGAAGAGCAGATCTTCTATCTGCAGAGCCGGGGATTAGAGCGCGAGCAAGCCAAACGCACAATTGTCGAGGGCTTTCTCACGCCGACGTTGGAGCAGATTCCCATCGCTGGGGTGCGCGAGCGGTTCCACGCGTTCGTCGAGCAGAAATGGAATGAGTAGCTATGGTCGTCTCAGCCGATCTCGATTTCATCATCGAGCACTATAAGAACCCCCAGAATTTTGGGCACTTAGAGAACCCCGATATTGTTCATGAAGAGGGCAACCCCAGTTGCGGGGATCAGATTCGCATCGAGCTGAAGATCGAGAATAACAGAATCGCGGACGTGCGCTTCAGCGGCAAGGGCTGCGCGATCTCCCAAGCTGCTGCGTCGATCTTGACCGAGGAGATCAAGGGCAAGACGCTTGACGAAGTCAAAGAGTTCGACAAGCAGAAGATGCTTGATCTCTTAGGGGTCGAGATCAGCGCGATGCGGATGAAGTGTGCGCTCTTGGCGTTGAAGGTTGTGAAGGCCGGCGTGTATGGGATTCAAGAATGGCCTGGGGAAGAGGAAGAATGAGCAAAATGAGCAAGAAGATCAAAGTAGCGACCGTTGGAGAGCTGAAGCCGGGGCAGTACAAGAGCATCGAGATCGAAGACGAGCGCATCGCGCTTTTTAACGTTGATGGGAAGTTCTACGCGCTCAAGGACGTCTGCACGCACGACGGGGGCATCTTGACGGGAGGGATTCTGAAGGGCTATACTATCGAGTGTCCGCGGCATGGGGCGCAGTTCGACGTGCGCACAGGAGCGGTCGTGCGAATGCCGGCCTACGTCGGCGTCGAGACATACCCCGTATCTGTAGAAGGCAGTGACGTCTTCATAACGTTAGACTAAGAAGGTGACAGCATGGCCGCGCGGCCCGATCTGTGTAAGACGCTTGACCCTCATCTCATCAAGCGCGATTTTCCCATCTTCACTCGCACCGTGCACGACAAGCCCCTGATCTATCTCGATAACGCCGCGACGACCCAGCGCCCGCAATCGGTCATTGACGCCGTTACCGAGTACTATCGGCACTACAACGCCAACGTCCATCGCGCGGTGCACACGCTCTCGCATGAAGCGTCGGTCGCGTATGAAGAAGCCCACAAAAAAGCTGCCCAATTTATCAACGCGCGCTCGTGGCGCGAGATCGTCTTCACCCGCAACGCGACCGAAGCGATCAATTTAGTTGCGTACGCATGGGGGCTGCATAATCTGCAACCGGGCGACGAGATCTTAATAACGATCATGGAGCATCACTCGGACATCGTGCCGTGGCAGATGCTCCGCGAGCTGAAGAAGATTCAGCTCAAATTTGTAGATGTCACCGACGAGGGGCGGCTCAAGCTCGACGCTCTCTCTCAACTTCTGACCAAGCGCACCAAGCTCGTCGGGGTTATTTACGCGAGCAACGTCTTGGGGACGATCAACCCCGTTCGAGAGATTATTACAGAAGCCCAGCGCGTCGGGGCGGTCACCGTCGTAGATGCGGCGCAAGCGGCGCCTCATCTCCCGATAGACGTCCAAGCGTTGGGCTGTGACTTTCTCGCTGTGTCGGGGCACAAGATGCTCGGCCCGACGGGGATCGGGTTTCTCTACGGGCGTCGAGAGCTTTTAGAAAGAATGCATCCGTTCTTGCACGGCGGCGACATGATCTCGACGGTCACGACCGAAAGCGTGACGTTCAACGAGCTGCCGTGGAAATTTGAGGCGGGCACGCCGCATATTGCTGGGGGGATTGGGCTGGGCGCGGCGATTGACTATCTCGCGGCGTTGGGTTTAGAGAACATCTATGCGCACGAGCAGAAGATTTTAGAGTACGCTTTGGAGAAGCTTTTGCAGATCAATAATTTAGAGATTTATGGGCCAAAAGATACGAAAGACCGTCTTGCGGTGATCTCGTTCAATCTGAGGGGTGTGCATCCTCACGACGTGGCGGGGATTTTGGATGAAGCGGGGATTGCGGTGCGTAGCGGGCATCACTGCGCGCAGCCGTTGATGAGGCGGCTTGGTATGGACAACACCGCGCGCGCGAGCTTCTATATCTATAACTCTGAGGACGACGTAGATGCGCTGGTAGATGCGCTCAAGACGGCGCAGAAGCTCTTCGCTTAGCGCTCACTTCTTCGCTGAAGCCGCCTCCTACGACTTCCGCGTTTAAGAGCTTGGCGTCAACGACTTCGATGATACGGCTCTGCTTACGCTGGAGCCACCCACGCTGCTTGAAGCGCTTCAGGACTCGACTGGTGTGCTCTACGCTTAAGCCGCTGAGCCCAGCGATCTCTTGGAGCGTTAGCGCGCAAGGTTGAGCGAGCAAGAGTCGCGCTATTCGTTCTCGTGCTCCCCGGCCCAGCGTGTCTATGAGTCGTCGCTCTAG
>JAOAIA010000088.1 GCA_026414955.1 Candidatus Bipolaricaulota bacterium | reverse complement strand
CTTGGAGATCCACCCAGCTCTGAAGCACGATAGCCCAGGCATCGTGGGGATGGCTCGCAGTTCCGATATCGAGAGCATGACCAGCGCCAGAAGCCAGTTTTACATCACGCTCGCGCCTATCACCGTCCCCCAGCTCGATGGCAAATACACGATCTTCGGCAAGGTGATCGAAGGGCTTGACGTCGTGCTGGCTATCGGGAAGGTCGAGGTTGACTCCAACGAAAGGCCCATCTTCTCCGTCATCTTGCATTCTATTACGATGCAGCAGTGAAACGCGAAAGTAACGCACATCACTATTCCAAGAGCCGATCTTCGATTATAATTATCCCATCATGAAGCTGGCCAAAAGCATCTATTCTCTGCCTAGGAGGTTGTTGCCATGAAAAATATACGTTGGCTGATTCTAGGAGCGATCATCGCGCTGGTGCCGACCTTGAGCGTCTCCGCGGAGTGGTCCGATGAGGACACTTCTGGAAAGTTGCTCTCCAAGGATTCTGCTGACACCCTGATAGAAGCCAGAGATCCCGCGATTGCTGCGGCGGGGAACACCGTCTACGTCGTCTGGAGCGGTGATGTGAGTAGCCTGAACGAAGGGCGTCAGATCCAGCTCAAGCGTAGCTTCAACGGGGGAATCACTTTCGAGGACGACCCAATAGACGTATCGGGAGGGACGGGAAGCGCTACTGAGCCGGCGATCGCCGTCAACGGCTCGAATGTCTATATCGTCTGGGCAGAGGACGATGTGCCCGGTCACGAAGGCAACCCCGAGATCTGCTTCGCCTACAGCAATAACGGCGGAAATTCTTTCAGAAAGAGCAGCAAGAGCTTCAAGAACGAAGCTGCTGTTCCTGAACCATGCAAGAAGCCCCTCACTGAAGGCACGAAAGTATTTAATTTGAATTTTAATCTCTCCAACACACCAAAGGCTGACTCTGTCTGTCCCTCGATTGCCGTCAACGGCAGCAATATTTTTGTCGCCTGGTCGGAGTTGGCCAAGGACGGATTCCAAATCATGTTAGCGCAGAGCACCAATGGCGGCAACAGCTTCGCCAAGGGCAAGGTCGTCAGCAAGACGCTCTCTGGGGGCAAGGAGGCCGATGCTCTGTGCCCCAAGCTCGCGGTCAGCGGCACCATCGTCTATGGGGTCTGGATGGAAGATTCTCTGGGCAACTTCGAGATCGCTTTTCGTCAGCTCACCGGCAAGTGCACCATTAGAGTTGGCAGGCAAGTCAGGCAGGGCGAGTGCCCCGTGATCAATCTCTCCAACAGCGAGCGGGACTCGGTAGATCCCGTCATCGCCGTCAGCGGGAGGAATATCTATGTCGCATGGGCCGATAAGAGCGATGGGGACTTCGATATTTATTTCACAGCCAGCCATGACGGCGGCAAGACGTTCAGCGCGCCGATCAACGTCTCTGACGACGACGTGGACTCACTCAAGCCGGCGTTGGCTGTAGACGGCACCAGGGTCTATCTCGCTTGGGTGGATTACGACGGCAATCAAGGGCAGATCAAGTTCGTGCGCAGCACCAACAGCGGAGAAGATTTCGGCGACGAGCAATTTCTCTCCGATCCCCGGCCCAACGCTCGCCAGCCCGTGCTCGCGGCCAGCGGGAGCAAGGTCTTCTTGGCGTGGGCTGACGATATTGACCCAGATGTTGACGGCGATGATTTCGAAGACTTTGAAGGGATCTCAGCGATCTTTTTCAGATTTAGCAACGAGAGCGGCTTGATCGCGCCGGATACAATAAGCTCCCTTGCGCAGGGCACTGCCCTCCAGAGCGCCAGCGCGTACTCGTCTCAGGAATCCGGAGCTGTGCGCTTTGTAGCCCAAGGTGCGGACGTCGCCGCGGTGAAAGTCGAGGTCTTCAGCCTCACTGGGCGGCTCGTCTATGCAAGCGACTTCACCACCGGCAACGTCTTGCATTGGAACGGCCTGAGCAATGCTGGGCAGCCGCTGGCCAACGGCGTCTATCTCTACACGCTGACTGTCAAAGATCGCAATGGCAATGTGATGCGAACGAAGGTGCAGAAACTTGTGATCTTGAGATAGCAGGACCTACCCCCAAGACCCCTCCCCGCAATGGGAGAGGGGGAGAGGTCCTGAACAGCCCCCTGCCAGTAGCTTTCGGTAAGCCGTTGTGCTATAGTGAATGAAGTGTTTTCCCAGGGAGGCGCAGTCACGATGCGCATGAAGCTCTTCATCGTGTTGATAGCGATCTTGACGTTGAGCATGATCTCGACCGCGATAGCGCAAGGGCAAAAGGGGCCTGTAGGCCCTCCTCTTGGCCCAGCAGCCGCGCCCGCGGAGCTGCTCGTGCGGTTCAAGACCGATGCTTCTAAAACTGCTATCAATCAAGTTCATGCGGCATTAGGAGCGCACGTCCTTCGGACGTTTCAGATCGTGCCCAACCTCCAGCTCGTGCGAGTTCCTTCCAGCATGAGCTTAGCAGAAGCACGTGCATCTTATGAGAAAGACCCCACGGTGCTCTACGCCGAGCCGAATTACGTCTATCACCTAGCCCAGCACGTTGCTCTCACGCCCGATGACGAGCGCTTTGCTGAGTTATGGGCGTTGCACAACACCGGGCAGACCGGCGGCACCGAAGATGCCGACATTGACGCCCCCGAAGCGTGGGATCTCTCGACGGGCAGCAGCTCCGTCGTCGTCGCTACTATCGATTCAGGGATAGATTACACTCATCCCGATTTGACAAACAACATGTGGCGCAACACCCCAGACTGCAACAGCAATAACATAGACGACGACGGCAACGGCTACAAAGACGACTGCCACGGCGTGGACATGGTCAATAACGACTCGGACCCCAAGGACGACCACAATCACGGCACCCACGTCGCAGGCATCATCGGGGCCAAGGGGAATAACGCCGTGGGGGTCGTCGGGGTCAATTGGAACGTACAGATCATGGCGTGCAAGTTCTTGAACGCCAGCGGCTTCGGCTTCACTTCTGATGCGATCCGATGCTTAGAGTATGTGAAGCTGATGAAAGATCGCGGGGTCAATATCGTCGCGACGAACAACTCCTGGGGCGGCGGCGGGTACTCTCAAGCGCTCTATGACGCGATTACCGCGCACCTGAGCGCGGGGATTCTCTTCATCGCCGCGGCGGGCAATAGTGGGAATAACAACGATATCAGCAGCGTTTATCCCGCAAGCTACTATCTGCCGAATGTTATCGCGGTCGCCGCTACGGATCACAACGATAATTTGGCGAGTTTCACTACGGGAGGGTCGAATTACGGCGCGCACACGGTGCACGTCGGCGCACCGGGGAAGAGCATCTTGAGCACGACGCGCAATAACACGTACAGCACTTTCGGTGGGACTTCGATGGCCGCGCCCCACGTGACTGGTCTCGCAGCCTTGCTCAAGGCGCACAATCCCTCTTGGGATTGGATCGCTCTGCGTAATCTCATCTTGTCTTCTGGAGATGCTTTGATGAGTTTGCAAGGGAAGACGGTCACCGAGCGCCGAATTAACGCCTATCAAGCCCTGACGTGCACGGATGCGCCCCTGTTCGCCGTGCTGAGGCCAATTCAGACGCTGCTCGGCGGAGCAGCCATGACGATTGCCGTGCTCAATATTAACTGCGCTACTCCCGCTGGGGCCTTAACCGTGACGATCAATCCCATCGGGACAACCCTTACTCTCGAAGACAACGGGGTTGCGCCCGATCTTGCAGCCAATGACGGTATCTATTCTGCGGCGTGGATCGAGCCGTGCGCCGTCGGCAATACGTTTACGCTGGATTTCTCCAACGGGGAGTCCCTCACCGTGGAGATTGCTGGGAGCGTGGGCATCTATCGTTGCACGACCCCGCCCATGAGCTGGCGGACGTTCACCGGAACGATGCTCAATCTCAGCGACGACAGCTCTGCTCGGATTAATTCCCCATTCCCCATCAAGTTCGGTACAGCGATCTATAGCAGTCTCTATGTCGGGGCTAACGGGGCTATCAGCTTCCATCAGATGAATTTTCCCCATACCAACGGGAGCTTGCCCAACAGCTCGTTCACGACTCTTATTGCTCCCTTCTGGGACGATCTCTATCCCCTTCCAAGATCGAAGCACAACGTCTTCTGGACGGTGCGAGGCACAGCGCCCAATCGAGAGTTAGTGATAGAATGGCGCAATGTGTGGCACTTTAA
>JAOAIA010000087.1 GCA_026414955.1 Candidatus Bipolaricaulota bacterium | reverse complement strand
CTTCGTGAGAAGGGCAACCCGCTCATCCAGTGATACAGCAATGGCCCCCATACTCTGCCCCTCCATGATTTTCCTCGCCCAAGCTACCCTCAAAAATATAACAGATTCACTGTTCCCATGTCAAATCTCTCGACAAACTTGGGATTTCAAGGGGGAACCGCGAACTCTTCTCAAGAGACATGTGGGATTGGAGCGTCCAGTATCTTGAGATAGATTCATATGAGTTCTGTGAGACAGGGTGACAGCATCATGCCCTCAGGGAAGACGCATTTGCGCATCGAGCTGCTCGTGCTGCCCCTGTGGGTTGCGCTCTTCTATTTTTTTGTAGACGCTTCATGGCACGCTGGGGCAGTCTTCGCCGGGGCGTATCTCTTCTCCAGTCTCCTGCTCAGCCCTGATTTGGACTTGCGACATAATCGCAGCCGACGGCGCTGGGGAGTCTTAGGGTTTATTTGGGTCCCCTACACAAAAGTCTTCAAGCATCGTGGGATCAGCCATAGCCTGCTCTTGGGCACCCTGACCCGTCTGGGGTATTTAGGCGTTCTTGCTCTCTTCATCGCTTTTGGATTGAGCTATCTTCGCATCTGGGCGATCCCAGTGGACTCATTGACGGCAGCGCCGTTCGATCTCAAGCTCGTGGGGATTCTCGTCGCGGGCCTGTGGTTGCCCAATATCATCCATACGATCACGGATCGCGTGCACAGCGCGCTGAGACGCGGCGTTTGACAGCCCCAGGCTTTTTGTGGCAAAATACAAGCGATCACCTTACTCTATCAAGGAGGTATCTATGACCCCGCGCGAGGAGCTAGAAGCCCAACTCAGAAATATCTTCGGGAAGGCCAAATACCCCGTCAAGAGCGTCTTCGATCTGCTGCCGGTGCTGCCCCAAGGGCCGATGACCAAGTTTACAGCGGGCAATAAGTCTTGGACAGCGATGGAGCTGTCGCAGAAGTTCGGCGGCCAAGCGAGATTCCCGTACAACGACGTGGACTCCTTGGTGAAAGATTTGCTCGACGGTCTGACGGCCAAGGGCGAACTCTAAAGTTTGATTGAGGGCGTATGACAGTGGGAGCTGGGCGCGAACCAGTTATCATTGAGGCCGTGCGCACTCCCATTGGCAAGCGCGACGGGTTCTTTAAAGAGACCCGCGCCGACGAGATCGGCGTTATAGCCATAAAAGCTTTGCTGGAGCGCACGGCCATCAGTCCTTCAGAGATCGAGGACGTCGTCTTCGGGTGCGTCACCGCGCGCGGCGAGCAGGGCTTTAATATTGCGCGCATCATCGCGCTCGAAGCGGGCCTGCCCATCGAGTCCACGGGGGTCACGGTCAACCGCCTGTGCGGCTCCTCCCAACAAGCGATCCACTTTGCTGCCCAAGAGATCCTCGCCGGCGTCTGCGAGTGCGCTATCGCCGGCGGGGTGGAGAGCATGACCCGCGAGCCGATGGGGTCTGATCTAGACAAGCCGCTCAACCCCAAATTATTAGCGAAATACGAGATCGTCCCCCAAGGCGAATCCGCGGAGCGCATCGCCGATCTTTGGAAGATCTCCCGCGAGGAGTTAGACGAGTTCTCTCTGCAAAGTCATCTCAAGGCCGCGCACGCCCAGGACGCGGGCTATTTCGACCGTCAGATCGTCCCCGTCACGATCAATGACAAAACTCTCAAGCACGACGAGGGCGTGCGCCGCTATGCTTCCCCAGAGGAGGGCCGTGCCAAGCTCGCCAAGCTCGCCCCGGCCTTTCGGCCCAATGGGAAGATCACCGCAGGAAACTCTTCCCAGATCAGCGACGGGGCAGCCGCGCTCTTACTGATGACCCGCGAGAAGGCAAAAGCCCTGGGCTACAAGCCCAGGGCGCGGTTTCTCTCGTGGGCTGTCGCGGGGGTGGACCCGACGATTATGCTCACCGGCCCGATCCCCGCGACGCAGAAAGCCCTCCAGCAAGCGGGACTCGCGCTCACAGATATTGATCTCTTCGAGTGTAACGAAGCGTTCGCGTCAGTGCCGATTGCGTGGGGGCGCGAGCTAGACGTCCCGTGGGAAAAAGTGAACGTCAATGGCGGAGCGATTGCGCATGGGCACCCCTTGGGCGCCACCGGCGCCATTCTCTTCACAAAGATTCTCTATGAATTAGAGCGACGCGATGCCCAGTTCGGGTTAGTCACGATGTGCATCGGCTTTGGGCAGGGCATCGCCACGGTGCTTGAGCGTGTTTAAACTTTCACTGTCGGATTGATCTCGTACTTCACTGTGCCCTTGACAGCACGGGAGATGATACACCGTTGTTCGGCGAGGCGCACCGCGCGGGCGATGGCCATGTCGTGGGCTTTGGGGTCGCCCTCCAGCTCAAAATGGGGCCTGAGAATGATCTCCGTAAAGTGAAACCCCCCCTCCTCATGCGACGAGACGCGCCCCTCCGCTTCGCACTCCAGGGTCTTGACGGGCAGGCGCATCTTCTCCGCGACATGAGCCAGCGTGATCAGATAGCACGCACACGCCGCCGAGAGAAAGAGTTCCTCGGGATTTGTCGGACCGCCGATCCCGCCAAATTCTTCCGCAATCGCAAAGGGCGTCCGCACCGTCTGTTCTTCATTGACGATCTCCCCCTTGCCGTTGACCCCGCCTTCCCAACGGCCGTAGACATGAAAGACATACTTGATGTGCATGGGCACCAACCCCTTCGTGTTAGAGTAATATCTTAAGATACCAAAAACTTCTCAGCCTGCCAACTCGCACGATCCTGCGCGGCAGATTATACTTAACGCTGACCATGACGAGCGCCGAATTCTTACAAAGACTTGGGGTGCACATGGCGGGCTTCGAGGTGCGTCCCGCGCAGCACGCGATGCTCGCAGCCTGCGAGCGCGTCGTCACGTCTGGAGGAATTTTGCTCGTCGAGGCCCCCACGGGGGTCGGCAAGACATTTGCGTATGCGATTCCAGCTATCCTGTCGGGGAAGAGAACGATCATCTCGACGAACAAGAAAAATTTGCAAGACCAGCTTATTCAGAAAGATTTGCCCTTGCTGGCCCGCGTGAGAAACTTTCGCTTCGCTGTCGCCAAGGGATTTTCAAACTATCTCTGTCTCTTATCGCTGCACGGGTTCCAGCCCAAGACCGTCCCAGAGGCACAAGAGCGCGCGCGGCTGCTGCGCTGGGCCGACCAGACCGAGGACGGCGAACAAGACTCCCTTGCCCCACCCAGCCCCATCTGGAACGAAGTGAGCGCTGACTCTGCGGGGTGTCTCAGACAAGATTGCCCCCATTACGATCAGTGCTTCTACTTTCGCGCTCGCGAACGATGGTTCGGCGCGGATCTGTTAGTCGTCAATCACGCGCTGCTTGCTGCCGATGCTGCGCTATGGGTGGGGACAGGGCGCGGGATGCTGCCCGACGCCGCAGTCCTCATCATTGATGAGGCCCATGCGCTGGAAGATGCGTTCTCCAACGCGTTCACGCGCTGGGTGAGCGGGCGCACTATAGAGAATCTCATGCGCGAGATCACAGCGCTCGACCGGCGTTTGGCCATCCAGGCGCACGCGCCGCTCGCGCGTTTGCAAACGCTCGCCCCAGCGTTCTTCGAGCAACTCCGCGCGCGCTATCCCTCAGAGCGCCGTCGCGTCGCCCCCCAGGAGTTCGCCCTCCGGGCTGAAGCCGAACTCCTGCTCCAGACGCTCGTGCAGCTCCAAGCTGCTATAGAAGACTTTTTGGCGAAAGAGTCGCCGACGCTCTTTGCCCAGAGCGACCAGCGGGCGCATCTATTTAAGATTCGCAAATGCGCGGCGTGGGTCGCCGAGGTCGGCATGACGGTGCTGAGCTTCCTCGAACCCGTTCAGACGGGGTCAGCTCTCGTGCGCTGGACGGAATCTTTTGAGAATCGTGCGGCGCTCTCCGTTGCTCCGCTCTACCCTAAGACAGAGCTGCAAGATGGACTGTTATCGCGCTTTGAGTCTATTATCTTGACGTCGGCGACGCTCTCAGTCGCCGGGGATTTCAGCTATGTGCAGCGTCAGTTGGGGATCGAGGGCGAGACGTTGGCGCTAGAGTCGTCGTTCGATTATGCGCGGCAAGTGCGGCTCTATATTCACAGACTCCAGCCGCCGGAGCGGGGCAATCTTTCAGAGAAATATATAGACGAGCTGACGCGTCGCCTCGTGCAGATTATTGAAGGCACCGGCGGCGGTGCGTTGGTGCTCTTCACCAACGCGCGGGTCTTGGACGCGACCGCGCGTCGGCTGCGGGCACAGCTCAACGCTGAGATGCTCTTGCTCTGTCAGGGGGAAGAAT
>JAOAIA010000086.1 GCA_026414955.1 Candidatus Bipolaricaulota bacterium | reverse complement strand
GGGTACGGGCTGGGGCCGGCCTTCGAGCGCAAGCGCTTAGAGATCTATTCGCGCTTTGCCCGGCTTATTAAAGAATATCTAGACGAAGCCCTCGCCGAAGGCTCAATCCCGTCCATCAACACTGAGATCACGGCGTATGCCTGGTTGGGCGCGATCAACGAGCTTGTGCTGCGCTGGCTCTATACGGGCAAGCCCGACCCGCTCACCGAAGCGCTCCCAACCTTGCAAGAACTCTTTCTCCGTGGCATCGGCATCTCACAGAAGACGAAGACTTAGAAAGGAGACCTATGCTCACACGACGGAAATTTTTGCGCACCAGCGTCGGAGCGACGCTCGGTTTCTGGCTTTTGGGAAGCGCGAACTGGGCGCAAGCCCAGCCTATTCGTGTCGGGCATCAGCTCGACAGAACCGGGGCGGTCGCGCTCTTCGGCAAGTGGCACAACCGCGCCCTGGATGCTGCTATGAAGCTCGTCAATGAGCGCGGGGGCATCAATGGGCGCCCCGTTGAATTGGTGAACTCCGACGACTGCCAGACCAAGCCCGACGTCGGCAAGGACGAGTTCGAGAAGCTCGTCACCCAGAAGAGAGTAGATTTTGTGATCGGCTCAGTCTTCTCCGGCACAAACATAGCGACGGCTCCGCTGGCGAGGTCCCTGAAGACCGTCTACTTCCCCCAGGGGATCGCGACAGATATCAGCGAAAAGTTCGGGAATCGCTACGTCTTCAAAAGCTATCACACCGTGCGCGCGGCCATCGAATCCGCTCACGAGTGGGTCTTCGCCAACTTGGGCAAGCGCTTTACGATCGTGCACTCGGTGATTGATCTTGGGCGCTCGCAGGCTGAAGATTGGACCGAAAAGATTCGCGCTGCCGGTGGCGAAGCCCAGCTGATTGCCGTGCCCTTTCCCGCTCCCAGCGATCTCTTCTCGATCATGCAAAAGATCGATCTTGCGAAGACCGACGTGCTCTATCACGCGTTTACGGCCGTGGAGACGGCGCGCTTCTTGCAAGCGGCATTCGATCAGAATCTTCAGAGCCGCGTGAAAGTTCTGGGGCTGATCGAGGGGGTAGATGTGCTGAGCACAGTCGAGCCGTGGCTAGAGGGAACATACTTTATCTCTGGCTATCCTCGACGCGCTGATCAAGTTCCCGAAGAGTTGCGCGATTTTGATCGGGAGTATCGGCGTCGCGTGGGGATCAGCGCAGAAGGGTTTGCGCTCGATAATCCAAGGGAAGTTGTGCCCATCGCGGATCTCTTCGGCTCCTGGCAGGCGGTCTTCTTGCTCAAGCAGGCCGCAGAATTAGTGAACTGGCGCAGCAAAGCTGACAATCCCGCGCTCATCAAAGCATTAGAGGGGCTGACGATGCCCGCCAGCGTCGGCTTCCCCCAGGGCGCGCAGTTTCTGAGAGCGCAAGATCACCTGGTCTTCCACGATCACTACATCGAGCGCGTCGAGAACGGGCAGCTCAAAGTCTTAGCGCGCATTCCCAGAGAGAAATCTCTCTACAAGACGGGCGCAGATTATACCAAAGAAGAGTTTTAAGGCCCTCACCCCCGTCCCCTCTCCCTTCCGAGGGAGAGGGGGGCACAGGGGTGAGGGGGCAAAAGCATCTCATGGAGCTTTGGGCCCTGACGCTGCTGAACGCTCTGGTCTGGGGCTTGCTGTGGGCGCTCTTGGCTCTCGGGCTGAGCTTGATCTATGGGGCGTTGGGCGTGCTCAATCTCGCTCATGGCGCTCTCTATATGCTCGGCGCGCTGTTGAGCTGGGCGCTCGCTCCAACGCTGAGCTTTTGGGGAAGTCTTGTGGTCGCACCCACGATAGTCGGGCTGATGGGCTTTGGGTTGGCTCGGCTCTTGCTGGACACGCGCGAGCGTGATCCCTTGACATCGCTGCTCATCACGTTCGGAATAATGCTGATTCTGCAGCAGCTCGCAGCGATCTTCTTGCAGATGACGACGGGCGAGCTGCGACACGCCGTAGCTGCTCCGGTGCGCTGGCCCATCGCCATCGGAGCTCGCTTCTACGAGGGCTATCGCGTGGTCGCGGCTCTTGTAGCAAGCGCTGTGTTGCTCGGGCTGTGGGCGCTCTGGGGCTGGACGCGTTGGGGCTGTCTGCTGCGAGCCGTGCGCGACAACCGAGAGCTCGCGCGCGTGGTAGGGATTCCTGTTCCGCGCGTGCAAGCGAGCGTCTTCGGGTTAGGAGCAGCTTTAGCGGGGCTCGCGGGCGCGCTCGTCGGGCCAATTACCAGAGAAGTCTCGCCGACGATGGGCATCGAAGTCTTGCTCGTCAGCGTGTTCATCGCTGTAGCGGGCGGGTTGGGCAGTTTAGGGGGATCGCTCGCTGTCGCGTTTCTCTACAGCTTCTCGGAAAATCTCTTGACGATGTTGACCGACCCGCTGCTCGCCCGTGCCGGGGCGTTGCTTGCTATTGGGCTGATTGTGCTCGTGCGCCCCCAGGGGCTGGGAGGGACTTCGTGAAGCGCTTGATCGTGCTCATCACTCTTGTGAGTATAGGGCTGGTGCCGTGGCTGTGGGGCAGTGCGACGCTCTTGGGAATAAATCTTTGTATTTGGGGGCTGCTGGCGCTCTCGCTCAACATACTCTATGGCTACACGGGGCTACTCAGCTTAGGCCAGGGGGTCTATTTTGCTCTCGGCGCTTATGGAGCGGCGTGGGCTGTCATCTATGGGAATGTAAACTTCTGGGGCGCGCTTGGAGCAGGGGTGCTTTGCGCCCTTGGAGGAGCTGTGATAGCAGGCTGGGTGAGCGTGCGAGCCTCGGGCTTTGGGTTTGTTGTCGTCACGCTGGTGACAGCCTTGATCTGTTATCTTATGGCTCTCAGCTTTGATGGCATCACCGGCGGGGAAGATGGGATGTCGTTTCGCGCGCCGGCGCTGGCGCTGCCAGGGTTGGCGCTCTCGATTCAGAATCTCTCCGTGCGCTATTATCTTGCGCTAGGGGCGCTGCTGGCGGGCCTGGGGATCGTGTACTTAGTGAGCAAGAGCCTGTTGGGCTTGGCGTTTCGCGCCGTGCGCGACGACGAGATCGCGGCGGCTTCGCTGGGCTATGACATCGTCCAGATTAAGCTCTATGCGTTTGTACTTGCGGGAGCGATGGCTGGGCTAGCTGGCACTGTATGGTCGCTGTCGAAGGAATTTGTGCGTGCGGGGCTTTTCCAGCCCTTTGGGGCGTTTCTCTCCGCTCAGCCCGATCCCGATCCCTTGATCGCGGTGCTCTTAGGCGGGCCGGGGAGGCTGTTTGGCCCGCTCGTCGGGACGGGAATGCTCTTGGCACTGCGGGAGTTCTTTGCTGGGGTATGGCCTCAGGGGTATGCGCTCGCGCTAGGGGTTGTGATCCTAGGGTGTGTTTGCAAACTTTGCTCTGCGCGGTAGACTACAGTGAGCACTCTCACCCCTAACCCTCTCCCCTCCGAGGGAGAGGGGAATCCGGAAGGGATGAGGGGCACAAAGGAGGCTTCTTTCATGCCAACAGCGGGTTACTATCGTTACCCCACTATCGCTGGAGATACTGTTGTCTTCGTGAGCGAAGATGATCTCTGGACGGTCTCGGCTCAGGGCGGCGTCGCGCGGCGGCTGACGTCGGGCTTGGGCATGGCCAGCTTCCCCGCGCTCTCCCCAGACGGAAAATTCATCGCGTTCAGCGGGCGCGACGAAGGGCACACCGAAGTCTATCTCATGCCCGCCGAGGGCGGCCAGCCCAAACGCCTGACGTTCTTGGGCAGCAACTCGCTCGTCGTCGGCTGGAGTCCCGACGGCAAAATTATTTTCGCGAGCAACGCTGCTCAGCCGTTCTTAAATATTTATTTGCTTTACGCGCTCTCGCCCCAAGGCGGCTCTCCAGAACTCTTGCCCACCGGCCCAGCTTTGAGTATCTCGTTTGGCCCCAAGGGCGGGCGCGTCATCGGGCGCAACGCGATAGACCCCGCCCGCTGGAAACGCTATCGCGGCGGCACCGCCGGAGATATTTGGATTGATCCCGACGGCTCCGGCAATTGGCGCAGACTCGTGCAAGTCCAAGGCAATCTCTCCCGCCCCATGTGGATCGGCGACCGAATATTCTTTCTCTCTGACCACGAAGGCATCGGCAATCTCTACTCGTGCACGCCGTCGGGACAAGAGATCAAACGCCACACCGATCACGAAGACTTTTATGTCCGTCACCCGCACACCGACGGCAAGCGCATCGTCTATCACGCGGGGGCCGACCTCTACGTCTACGATACAATCACAGACAAGAATTGGAAGATCGAAGTCGAGTATCACAGCCCTAGAACACAACG
>JAOAIA010000085.1 GCA_026414955.1 Candidatus Bipolaricaulota bacterium | reverse complement strand
GTCTTCTGATCTATGGAGATCGCGGGCGAAAGCCCCTCGATGAAATCAACGTCGGGCTTGTCCATCTGGCCCAGGAACTGTCGCGCGTATGCCGACAGAGATTCCACATAACGGCGCTGGCCCTCGGCGTAGATCGTGTCAAAAGCGAGCGACGACTTCCCCGACCCGGAGATCCCCGTGAAGACGATCAGCTTATTTCTGGGTAGCTCCAGATCTATATTTTTGAGATTATGCTCTCTCGCGCCGCGAATGATGATCGTGTCAGAAGACATGATCTCCTTGATGAAGCTTGACTTTATACATTCGTGCGCTTGATCTTGCGCCATTCGACGGTACGACCTGCTTTGACGTCTCGCAATCCTCGCTCTATTTCCGCGGAGAACTCTTCGTCCTCCAGGATCTCGCGGGTGGCCTCCCACTCTCGCAACTTCTGCATAAAATCGAGCAAGCTCTGCACTACGGCATCGGGAAGCTTATCTATGACGGCTTTCGCTTGTCGCTTGACCGCGCTCATGAGGTCCTCCCTCTCACAAGAGTTCTTCGTTAAGTTTGCCACATCGCCATCGTCGTTGCAATCCCCGCCCACCCGTTTGATATAATAAGCGAAAGCTCAACAAGGAGGGAGACCGATGAAGCGAGTTGTCAGTGCAGCTTTGTTGATTCTCTTAATACTCGTCTTGCCAGCCCTGGCGCAGAAGCCCAGAGGGCTGACGCTGTCTACTCCATACCCAGCGCAGTCTGTCCAGGTCGGCGAGACCGTGACTATCTCGCTGACGCTCTCCAATCGCGGGCTGGCACCGCAGATCGTGCGCGTCAGTATGAAAGAGATCGCTGAAGGCTGGAAAGCGTCGCTGACGGGGGGAGGCCGCCCCGTCCAAGCCGTCTACGTCGACACAGATGACTCGGTGTCATTGAATTTAAAGCTCGAACCGCCCTCGGGCATCCAAGCAGGCGCCTACCGCTTCGTCGTGCGCGCCCAAGGGCAAGGCGCACAGAGCGAGTTGCCCATAGAATTGACCGTCGAAGCGCAATT
The DNA here is from genome assembly GCA_026414955.1 of Candidatus Bipolaricaulota bacterium. Taxonomy (GTDB): domain Bacteria; phylum Bipolaricaulota; class Bipolaricaulia; order RBG-16-55-9; family DRXL01; genus JANXCC01. The sequence continues at coordinate 3,320 of JAOAIA010000085.1, read as the reverse complement.
GCCCCCACAGCTTGCGTTTGAGACGGAGCTGCCTACACGGCGTGGCTCCCCGACCACGACCTTTCGCTATTCGGTCACGCTGACCAATAAGGGCGAACAAGAGACGGCCGTCAATTTAGAAGCCGAGGCTCCCGAAGGCTTTCAAGTGACGTTTAAACTGCGCTTTGGCAACGAAGAAGTGACTAGCCTGCCCATCAAAGCGGGCGAATCCAAGAGCTTAGATATCGAGGTGCGTCCGCCTAAGCAAGCCCAGGCCGGGGAATACCCCATCACCGTGCGGGCCCTGGGTGGCCAAGCCCAAGCCCTGCTCAGCCTGAAGGCGATCATCACTGGGCAAGCCGAGCTGAACGTGACGACGCCCGATGGGCGACTCTCGACGCAGGCGACCGCCGGCCAGGAGAATACCCTGAAACTCAAGATAGAGAATAACGGCACTGCTCCCGCTCGTGACATCGAGCTCAGCTCCTTCCCTCCGGTCGGCTGGACCGTCGAGTTCGACCCGAAGACTATCGCTGAGATCACCCCCAACAACTTCGCTGAAGTGACAGCGAAGATCAAGCCCTCCGACAAGACCGTCGCCGGAGATTATATGCTCTCGATCACAGCGCGGAGTGAGGGCATCTCCGACTCGGCTGAGTTTCGCATCACGGTCGTGACGTCGACGTTGTGGGGCATCGTGGGGATCGGGATCATCGTCATCGCGCTCGGCGCGGTGGGCTGGGCGGTCTCGCGCTTTGGCCGCAGATAGACTATGAACGAGATCGTCATCGAGACGGAAAATCTCACGAAACGCTACGGCGACGTGCTCGCGGTAGACCATCTGAATCTGAAGATCCGCGCTGGGGAGGTCTTCGGCGTGCTCGGCCCCAACGGCTCCGGCAAGACGACGACTATTTTGATGCTCCTAGGGCTGACCGAGCCGACCGACGGCTGGGCGCGGGTGCTGGGCTTCGACCCCATGCGCCAACCGTTAGAAGTGAAGTCGCGCGTGGGGTATCTCCCTGATCAAGTCGGCTTCTATGATGAGCTGACTGCAAGAGAGAATCTCGCCTACACGGCGAAGCTCAATGGGCTGGCGCGCCCCGTCGCCCAGCGACGAATCAGCGACGCGCTGGAGCGCATGGGCCTCGCCGACGTCGCTGATCGTCGCGTGGGGACGTTCTCGCGCGGGATGCGCCAACGTCTCGGGGTCGCCGAGATTCTCTTAAAACATCCCCAAGTGATTATCCTAGACGAGCCGACGCTGGGGCTTGATCCCGAAGCTGCACGTGAGTTTCTCCAGATCATTCGCGCTTTTAAAGAAGAGAAGATCACGGTGTTGCTCTCGTCGCACCTGTTGCACCAAGTGCAGGCTATTTGTGATCGTGTCGGGCTGTTCCACCAAGGGCGGATGGTGCTCGAGGGCACAGTGAGAGAGCTGGCGCGACAAGTCTTAGGCGGCGCCTATCGTGTACACGTGCGCGCTGTCGGGCCGGATTTGAGCGAAGCCCTGCGAAAGATCCCCGGCGCGGTGAACGTCACCATGCTTGATAGCAACTTCTATCGAGTCGAAGCCCAAGAGGACCTGCGCGCCGAGGTCGCGCGCGTCGCGGTGCAAGCCGGGGCGAAGCTGCTCTCGCTGGGCTTAGAAGAACCAAGCTTAGACGAAGTCTATACAAGATATTTTCAAGACCTCACCCCCTTCCCCTCTCCCTCCGAGGGGTGAGGGGGGCCAGGGGATTAGGTCTCTCAAAGGGTGATCACGATGATAGCAAAACCCGTTCGTGAAGGCTCGCCGTGGCGCGGGCTGTGGGCTGTCGTCGCTAAAGAGATGGCCGATCATCTCACGAGCGTGCGCATGGGCATCTTAGAAGTGATCGTGCTCTTGACCGCTGCCGTGACGCTCTATATGGCTCTACAAAATTTGCCCTCAGGGACGAGCGATTTTCTCTTTCTTAGGCTGTTCACGATCTCGCAGGACCCTCTGCCAGCGTTTGTGGGCTTTTTAGGAGTTTTGGTGCCCTTGATCGCGATTGTCCTGGGATTTGACTCGATCAATGGGGAATTTAACCGACGGACGCTCTCGCGCGTCTTGGCACAGCCGATCTATCGCGACGCGCTCTTGCTCGGCAAATTCTTAGCTGGGCTTTTTACATTGGCGTTGGTGCTGACGGCGATCTGGCTGATGATTATTGGGCTAGGGATCTTTCGCTTAGGGGTGCCGCCGACGGGAGAAGAAGTCGCACGCGGCTTGCTCTTCTTGTTGGCGACAATCGCTTACGGGGGTATCTGGCTTGGGCTAGCGATGGTCTTTTCTGTGAGATTTCGCCAGCCGGCGACGGCGGCGCTCGCGTCTATCAGTGTTTGGATCTTCTTCTCCGTCTTTTGGGGGATGCTGGTAGGGTTGATTGCGCAGGGGCTAGGGCGAGGGATAGCTGGTCAAATCCAGCTGGAGCTCTTCTTAGCGCGGCTCTCGCCAAATACGCTTTATGCCGAGTCAATCTTGGCTATATTGAATCCTGAAGTGCGGGCCTTAGGCCCCTTGCTGCTTGTTCAATTCCTACAGCTGCAACACTGGGGAGTGAGGTCGCCGCTGCCGCTCAGTCAGAGTTTGCTCCTAGTCTGGCCGCAGTTGACAGGCCTGATCGCCGGAACGATCGTGCTCTTTGCAATTGGGTATGTGCTCTTTCAGAGACAAGAGATCCGAGCGTAGGGTCGCAAAGGCTCTCATGATGCGCTAAAATAAAAAGCTATGCAAGGGAGATGGATTGTCTCAGACCCTGATCACTTGGGCGGCGTGCCACGCGTGCGCGATACGCGGATTTCTGTAGCGTTGCTCCTGGAGCTTTTAGCGTGTGGCATGACCATCCCGGAGATTGTTCGGGAGTATCCAAGCTTGAGCGAGGAAGCCGTTAAAGGGGTTCTCGAAGAGTTAGCTCATTCTGATCCCCTCGTTGCTTCACGATGAGGATTCTAGTTGACGAAAATCTGCCTGAGTCTTTAGTGGACGCGCTGCGGCAACTAGGGCATGAAGTAGATTCCGTGAACAGCTTGCGCCTTAAAGGCTTGGACAACAGTACGCTCTATCTTCAAGTGGCTCAACAGTATGATCTGTGTTTCACAAAAGATGCGGGCTTCGTCCATAACGTGCGCCAGATGTCCTTCCCATCAAGGACGAAGCTCCTGCGAGTCGTTCTACCTCAGCAAGCGGCGAAGCTATTTGTCGAGAGCTTCGTGAAGGCCTTTCAGCAAACGGATTGGTCACGCTACGACAATGGCGACGATTGGCCATAGCAGGGAAACCCATGAGCGTCACACTTTATCGGATAGCGGGATTAATC
>JAOAIA010000084.1 GCA_026414955.1 Candidatus Bipolaricaulota bacterium | reverse complement strand
GCTGGCGTAGAATTGGCTATGGGGGACCGTGCCCGCCCAGCGGCACCCACAGATATTTCTTCAAGCTCTACGCGCTCGACGCCGTGCTCACTCTGGCGTCGGGGGCAACGAAAGACGAACTCCTCAAGGCGATGGAGGGCCACATCCTCGCCCAGGCCGAGCTCATGGGGAGGTACTCCAGACGCTAGTATTTAGCGTCGCGCGTGCAGCACGATCACGCGTGTGATCTCTTGATAGCGCTGGCTGATGATCACGGCTAATTCTTTCAAGCCTTCAGCGCTTCCTTGGCTGAAGACGCGCACACCCCCTGATTCTTCGGGTTTGGCCCAGAAGTTGCGGGTCCACTCGCCAAAGTGCTGCTCATAAAAACTTACCACGTCGAGGGCCTTGTCCCCATCAAGCCGATAGCCGACGATCCGCAGCTCAGAGAAGTCTGTGAAGAGCCGAGAGACTAACTCGATTCCCAGAATCCCTAACCATCCCATCAATTGCGTCAGGGAGTCTTGAGGGCTTTCTGGCTGCTCCCAGATTCGCATCCTCATCGCAAGCGGGGGATTCTCCATGAGATTCCCAAACCAACGTGCTAGATGCCCTAAGAGATCGTTCTTAGTGAGCACAAGCTCCCAGTGAAGCTCTGCGCCCTCGAAGAGCGGCACGTCTGGAGCAGACTCATCGGCCTGCGCCGTGGCTACGATGAGCTCAGTCGCCGCATATCTCTTGGAGACCACAACCAACAGATAGGCTCGTCCTTGAGCGAAGACCCGCGCTCCGCCGCCTTCGCTGGGTTGTGCCCAGAAGATCCGCCGCCATTCGCTCAGAGCTTGATCGTAAAAGGTTAATACGTCGAGAGCGCGCTCGTCTGCGATCATATACCCAGAAATCTTGAGCACCGACAGCTCTTGGGCCCACTGGGCAAACTGCTGGCCCATCTCCTGAGCTGTCAGATGGACTTCCCACTCAACTTGGGCTCCTTCGTAGAGAGGGATCTCTACAGGGGGTTGTAATTCCCGAACGTCTCGCGCGCGTGATGAGCCTAAGGCCCATCCCGCTCCCAGCACGCACGCCAAGCCGACAACGGCTATGACCTTGGCCCAGCTTCTCTTCGGCATGGTATGCACCTCCTTGTCTCAATTCTATTCTCTCACGACCACGTTGACCAGTCGCCCAGGGACAACGATTACTTTGAGGACTTGCTTGCCGTCCAAGCGCGGCTGAATCCGCGCCAGCGCGCGCTTCTCTAACTCCGCACGGTCTTCGCTGATCTCCGCAGGGACGGTGAGCCGATCCCGAACTTTCCCATTGATCTGAATCACGATCTCCCGCTCCGCCGCGTGCAGTGCTTGTGGGTCATACGTCGGCCAGTTCTGCTCCAACACAGCGTCCTCGTGCCCAAGACGCCTCCACAGCTCTTCACAGATGAACGGCGTAAACGGGGACAAGATCAAGACCAAGTCTTCTAAAGCGCGCTTTAATAAAGCTTTGTTGATCTTCTTAGGGTTCCCGTTCACGTAGTCGGTCAGCTCGTTGGTCAGCTCCATGATCGCTGAGACGGCTGTGTTGAAATGAAACTGCTCGATGTCTTCGGTGACAGACTTGATCGTCTGATGGAGCTTCTGCCAGACTTTGCGCTCGCGCTCGGTGAACTGCGTGGGGTCAAGTGTGCCAGCGTCGGCGAGCTTGCGGGCTTGCGAGAGCACGAGATTCCAGACGCGATTTAGGAAGCGAAAGCTCCCGCGCACGCCCTCGTCGCTCCATTCGATATCTTTCTCGGGCGGCCCCATGAAGAGCGTGTAGAGCCGTTCGGTGTCCGCCCCGTATTGCGCGATGACCTCTTCGGGGGAGATCGTGTTGCGCTGAGACTTGGACATCTTGCGCAGCTCGACGTGCAGGGAGTGTCCGCAGTGGGGACACTTCGTGCCTTCACGCACTTCGCTAGGGTGAATCCAGTTGTGCTCCGGGCAACGATAGGCCAGATGCTCGATCATCCCTTGGGTGAAGAGCCGCGCGAACGGCTCATCGAGCTTGAGCATTCCCATATCGCGCAACGCTTTCGTGACAAAGCGCGAGTAGAGCAGATGCTTAGTCGCGTGCTCGATGCCCCCAACGTATTGATCGACCGGCATCCACGCGTTGGCCGCCTGGGGATCGAAGGGCCGCTGGTCGTCGTGCGGCGAGATAAATCTTAAATAATACCAACTGGAGTCCACGAAGGTGTCCATCGTATCGGTGTCGCGCTTGGCCGGGCCGTGACAGTGGGGGCACGTCGTCTGATAGAACTCCGGGATCTCGGCGAGGCCCTTCTTGCCGATGAAGGGCACGTCGGGGAGCTTGACGGGCAGCTCGCTTTCGGGGACGGGGACGATCCCGCAGCGCTCGCAGTGAATGATGGGAATAGGGGTGCCCCAGTAGCGTTGGCGCGAGACGAGCCAGTCGCGCATCCGGTAGTTGACAGCAAAGCGCCCCAGCCCGCGTGACTGTAAGAACTCCCCAATCTTGCGGAACGCCTCACGGCTCGTCATTCCGTTGAACTGTCCAGAGTTGATGAGCCGGCCCTCGCCTTCATAAGGAAGCTGGGGAAGAGGGGGATGGCCGCCCTCCTCCTCCCAGCGGGCTTCTTCTTCGGATTTCTCAGGGAGGAGGCGACCATCAATGACCTGGCGGATTTCTAACCCATACTTCGTAGCGAACTCAAAATCGCGCCGGTCGTGCGCGGGCACGCCCATGATCGCCCCGGTGCCGTACTCCATCAGCACGTAATTCGCAATATAGATGGGGACTCGCTCGCCGTTGACGGGATTGATCGCGTAGCGTCCGGTGAAAAAGCCTTCTTTCTCGACCGTGACGGCGCCGCGCGCGATCTCGCCCTGCTGCAGCGCCCTTTGTACGAACGCCCTCATCTGCTCTTTGCGAACAGCATCTGGCTCTTGGGTGATAAACTCTTCGACCAGCGGGTGCTCTGGCGCTAGCGCCATAAACGTCACGCCGAAGATCGTGTCGGGGCGGGTGGTGAAGATCTTCAGGGCGCGATCAAAGCCCTCTACAGTGAAGTCGGCCTCGACGCCCTCGCTCCGCCCGATCCAGTTCTGCTGCATGAGGCGGACGCGCTCCGGCCAGTGCTCCAGCTTCTCCAGATCGCTCAAGAGCTGCTCGGCGTACTCGGTGATCTTGAAAAACCATTGGTGGAGCTTCTTCTTCTCCACGACGGAGTCGCAGCGCCAGCACCGACCGTCTACGACTTGTTCATTGGCGATGACCGTCTCGCAGCCGGGGCACCAGTTGGCAATCGCTTGAGCGCGATACGCTAAGCCCCGCTGGTAAAACTGCAAGAAGAGCCATTGGTTCCATTTGTAATAGTCGGGCTCACAGGTTCTGATCTCGCGATCCCAGTCATAGACGATCCCCCACTCGCGAAACTGCTTCTTCATGCCCTCGATATTCGCTATCGTCCACTCTCTGGGGTGGGTCTTGTTCTCGATGGCGGCGTTCTCGGCGGGCAGCCCGAACGCATCGAAGCCCATCGGGTTCAAGACGCTGAATCCCTGCATCTTCTTGTAGCGGGCGAATGCATCCCCGATGATATAATTTCTCCCGTGGCCCACGTGTAAGACTCCCGACGGGTAGGGGAACATATTGAGATAGTAGAACTTCTTTCTGGGGTGGTACGTATCGGCTTTGAAGAACCCCTGCTGGTCCCAGAAGTCCTTCCAGCGTTTTTCGATCTTCTTGAAGTCGTACTTGGCGATCCTCGGCATAGGGCACCTCGCTATGTCAGTTTTGAGTTGGGAGTATTGTTGCCGAAAGAGCGAGAGAGAATCAAGTGAGGGGTCTCCGTGCCTGTTCAGGCACGGAGCAGCAGGAGTATCAGCGTCTGTTGTAGGACGGTTATAGGATTCACGCCAGAATTATGACACAAAGCGTGCAGGATGTCAAGGGCTCTTAGGCCAAGGCGTCACCAGTACTTTTCCTAGAGGTCCTCAGTCCCTCAATGACTAGAGGAAGGACTTTTCCTGAGCAAATACATAAATAACCATGATGCAAGTCATTGCCTTGTTATATTTAGCGCGTAAAATTAGACGCAGGAAAGCTTTCCAAAACACTATCAAGAAAGGGGGAAATAATGATGAAAATCAATAGGCCGCTCGCTGTGTTGGCGATGTTGGTGCTTCTAGGGGGCGTCTTCGCTGCGTTCATGGGGGGTCCACTGGTTGTGTCCCAGTACCCACCAGTGATAGATGGGGATATTCTCGTTGGAGAGTACCAATATCGGTGCACGGTCGATGCGTCGAAGCGAACGCCGGGAGCGAGGTCTATCTGGCGTATTCCGATGCGGACGACCTCACTACCCAGCACAAGGGCAGTGGGGAGGGTCGGGC
>JAOAIA010000083.1 GCA_026414955.1 Candidatus Bipolaricaulota bacterium | reverse complement strand
ACAAACCCCAGGGCCATCATGGGCCAGGTGAGCATCCCCAAATACGACGTGAACGCGACAAAATCGCCTAAGCTCATCGCCCCGGAGATCACTTTTTGCCCGCCCACGAGCAAGACAATCGCACTGGAGAGCCCAGCGAGCAGCGCGATCATCGGCTCAAAAAATCCCTGCACTCGTACTAAGCTCAAATTCTTTTGGATGAAGAGTTCATTGGTGCGTCCGAAGTCTTTGGAAAACCCGGCTTCTTGGGCAAAGCTCTTGATGACGCGCACCCCGGAGATCGCTTCACGGACTTTTTCAGTCAAAACCGAAAAAGCTTCTTGGACGGCCATGAAACGCTTATGGATCATGCGCCCCACGACAACGACAAAAACCGTCACAAACGGCAAGGGCGTGAACGCATAGAGTACCAACTGCCAATTGATCGAGAGCATCGCTGCGAGCGAGAACGAGACCATGATGATCGCATCGGCTAATGCTAAGACGCCCATCCCGCACGCAAATTGCACTGCCTCGACGTCGTTGGTCGCGTGGGCCATCAAGTCCCCAGTCTTGGTGTTGGCGAAGAAGTTTGCTGAGAGCTTTACTAAGTGCGCGTAGAGCCGGTCACGCAGATCGCGCCGGATCATGCGCGAGGCGCCAAAGATAAAATATCTCCAGAAGAAACGGAAGATCGCGACGACAAGCGCAATGCCCAAGATATACCCGGCAAAGAGCACAAGCTGCGCCGTGCCCGTCTGCGCAAGCTGATCAATCGCGGCGCGAATGATGAGCGGCACGATGAGTTGGGCACCGTCAACAATGAAGAGCGCTACAAGCCCAAGAAAGATGCGCAGCCTATAACGCCAAAGATAGTAAAAGATTCCGCGCATGGCAGTATGACTCTACACCAATTCCAGGAAGAGCAACTTTGGGTTCTCCAGATAGCTAATAATTTTCTTGCAGAAACGTGCGCCCACGTCGCCGTCTATTAATCTATGGTCGAACGAGAGCGACACGTACATAATGTCGCGAATGACGAGCTGATTGTCCCTGACGACCGGGCGCTTCTTGATCTCATGAATCCCCAAGATAGCGACTTCGGGGTAGTTAATGATGGGCGTGGCAAAGAGCCCCCCCAAAGCGCCTAAACTCGTGATGGTAAACGTTCCCCCTTGGATATCTTGAAGAGCGATCTTGCCCTCGCGCGCGGCTTTGGCCAGGCGCTCAATCTCAGCAGCAATCTCTAGTAAACTCTTTCTGTCGGCGTCCTTGATGACTGGGACGATGAGTCCATCGTCGGTCGCCGTAGCGATCCCAATGTTATAGTATTTCTTAATGACGATCTCACCTGTAGACTCATCTAATGAAGCGTTGAGCATGGGCATCTCTTTGAGGGCAGCAACGCTCGCTTTGACGATGAACGGCAGATAGGTGAGCTTGACGCCCTTCTGCTCCGCTAACGGTTTCATCTGCTCGCGGAGCTGAATGAGTTCAGTCATATCGACTTCATCGACATAGGTGAAGTGCGCGGCAGTCGTCTTGGATTTGTGCATGTGTTCAACAATTCTCTTGCGAATTCCCCGTAGAGGGATGCGCTCTTCACGTCGGTCGGTGACGACAGCGCTTGGCGCGAACGCTGGAGCTGCCGGCTTTGGAGCAGGAGCAGGCGCGGGCGTCGGCGATGGAGGCGCGCTGCGTTCAGCAGCGAACCGACGCACATCTTCATCCGTGACGCGCCCACCAGGGCCAGTTCCCTGAATCTGAGATATATCGATGCCCAGCTCGCGCGCGAGCTTGCGCGTCGCTGGCGTTGCGAGCACCCGCTGTGCCGGAGTCACTATCGGGGACGGCGGCGGTGGCGGCGCTGTGACGGCTGTCGCACTTGTTACAGCGACAGGCTCCGGATGAGGTTTCGGCTGAGGTGCCGCCGATACTGTGGCAGCTTCATGCTTGGGTTCAGGCTTAGCTTCGCTAACTTCTTCGATAGTGACCAAGACCGAGCCGACCTTGACGACCTCGCCCTCCTTGGCGTGAAGCTTCAGAATCTTCCCGGCGCGCGGTGCGGGAATCTCAACCGTTGCTTTGTCGGTCATCACTTCGACCATCGGCTGGTCTTCGCGGACCACGTCCCCTTCCTTGACGAGCCATTTGACGATTTCACCTTCGTGAATCCCCTCCCCGATATCGGGCAACCGAAACTCAAAGGGCATTGCGACACTCCTTCTCACAGAGATATTGCTCTAGATTGTAAAGGGTCGGCGGGCATTCTGCCAACTGTCTAGCGAGCCGCAAGGAGAATGAAGATAATGCCCTCGCCGTATTCTAACGGTGTGAGGGCCTTGCCTACGATAGCCCCTTCGCACTCGCGGGGAGAGCGACAACGCATGGCATAGCCCGGTTGGGAAGAGCTGGTCAGCAAGTCTCCAGGTCGAATCGGCCCGTTCTCCGCTGTCGCTTTGACAGCAACACGCCCCAGCAAGGCCAAGAGCGCTCGCCCTTCGAGCGAGGGGTGCGCCCCCAAAATCACCCCCGGCTGCGTCGCGACCACCCCAGCGATCAGCGGGCTGTAGGGCGTGCGCGCCTTGCGATAGCGCTTGGGATTCTCTGGGTCGATCTCGACGACGTCGCCGGGTTCTACGGCTTCAGAGACGAGCACGTACTCAGCGACGTCAGCGCCCCCCGCCAAGAACGCCCCGTCGGCGTAGACGTTCCCCGTCGCGCGCTCCACTCGAAAGAGCGCCGGCGTGTTATTGGATGCAAAGGGCGTATCTGTGGACCATTCGGGGCCAGCGGGCGAGCCGCCGTACTTGCGCACGCCGTTGCTGGGGCCTCCGCTCGCCCCTGACGAGTCATTGATAGTATTTCCAGAACCCTCGTCGAAGTGGTAGAGCGCAACGGTGTTGGCGTCGGGCGTAAGCGGCGCCGACGGAGGGGTGAAATTCCCCGTGTAGCGCCGAACGTTTGAGATGCGCAGTTCGTCGAGCCAGCCCTTGTACGACGGGTAGGCTGGGCCAGCGTCGTGTTTTTCAGCCCCCAACACCAAGAACGGATCGCTGTTGGGATAGCTCGTAGAACGCCCGTCGCGATAGCTCACGTCTCGATTGCTTCCGACGTTGCCCGGCCCGCAGACGTCTTGTTGGCCATTGACAAAGATACAGAGCTGCCCGGTGCTGTACTGCCGTGTCACTGCGACGTGATGCCATTGGCCGTTGGTAACAGAGATATTCCCGCAGATCGTGTTCCCGCTGCTGCCGTAGCTGACGCCGAAGGCGATCTTCCCATTGTTCAGGGAGATGCCAAAGTCGCCATAGTCCCCCGGTCCCCAGATGTCACGGTCAATGATAATATTTCCCGTGATCCAGCCGTCGTTGGTGTTGCACGTGACGGTGCCGGTGTTCTCGCCAGAGTTGGCCTTCATCCAGAATTCGATCGTGAAGTCGGTCGCGCCGACGTCGGCGGGCTTGTGGGGATCTATCTGAATCTTGACCCGGTCAATGTCGTTGACGCCGTTGCCGTAAAAGCGCAGAGAGTAGCTTCCGGAGCTAGGGCCTACAGACCCTTGGGCCACCGTGAGCGCGAAGGTCTGATTCTCAAAAGCGCTAGAGGAGTCCCGTGCTCGCACCGTGACTTGGACGGTTCCGGCCTGCGAAGGAGTCCCATAAATGAACCCAGTGCTGGCGTTGATGCTCAACCACGGCGGGGCTTGGACGAGTTCATACGTGATAGAATCGCCCTCCGGATCGAAGGCGTTGACGTTATAAGCCCAGGGCGTTCCGACCACGCCGAAGGTCGTGCGCGGCTCGGACAAGATTTGAGGAGCGGCGTTCTGCGAGTTGCTAACCACCGTGATCGTAAAGCTCTGAGTCGCCGAGGCCCCCTGAGAGTCTTGCACCCGCAGAGTGACGGGAAATTGCCCCGCTTGCGCAGGCGTCCACGTGACGACGCCGCTCGTCCCGTCCACCTGCATCCCCGAAGGGCCTTGCACGAGCGTGTACGTCACGGGAACGAGCGCGTGGAGCTCGCCGGTGGGATCGGGATCGTAAGCGTGAGCATTATAATAGTAAGAACGTCCTACTTTGGCTGTGGTGATCGGCTTGGAGACAAAATAGGGGGCATCGTTGGCGGAGGCTCCAAAGCTCAGCGCGGGTGTATTCGTAAAGCCCCGAATATATTGAGGCTCGTAGTGAACTCGGAATTTGACTTGGCCGTTATGCACGCGCAACGGGTACGCATTGCCGAGGGGATCAAAGAGCGTTGCCGAGCCGTTTACGGACATAGAGGCTTCGATATCTTGACCAGACTCGTTGCTCCAGATGACGAGAACTGTTTCGCTGCCGTTCTTGAAGAAGTGCCCTTCGACAAAAGAAGGAGTGTTCGGGAGACGGCTGAGATAAGTAGCAGTTTGAAGGTGATCGGCGAGGGCGCGCACGGCGAGGGCGCGTTAGGTTAGGGTGCGCGCGGGGTTCTCCAG
>JAOAIA010000007.1 GCA_026414955.1 Candidatus Bipolaricaulota bacterium | reverse complement strand
GCGCAAGGAAGGGCTGCTCACGCGCGACCCGCGCATGGTCGAGCGCAAGAAGTACGGCTTCCATAAGGCGCGGCGCGGCCAGCAGTTCAGCAAGCGCTAGCAGGCTTCGCCTGCACCATTCGCCGTGCCGCCCGCAGCGGCACGAGGAGTCTAAGGAGGTTCTATGAAGCCAGGGATTCATCCCGAATTGAAGCGCGTAGTCATTCGATGTGCCTGCGGTGCAGAGTTTGAGACGCTCTCCACAACAGAGAACCTGCACGTGGACATCTGCTCCAAGTGCCATCCGTTCTTCACCGGAGAAGAGAAGCTGATCGACACCGAGGGGCGCGTGCAGCAGTTTGAGCGCCGCTACGGGAAGAAAAAATAGAGAAAACATGCGCTTCGAAACCAAGGCCGTGCAAGCCGCGCGGGAGACCGACCCCATCACCGGGGCGCTCGTCCCGCCGATCCATCAGAGCGCCACGTTCGTTCAGGAAGAGCCGGGCGTCCACAAGGGCTATCCCTACGGACGCACCGGCAACCCCACCCGCGCTCTCTTGGAGCGAGCGATCGCTACCCTAGAGAACGGCCGGTACGGCTTGGCGTTTGCCTCGGGCTTGGCCGCCGAAGACGCCATTCTTCACCTGTTGCAGCCCGGCGATCACGTCCTCTGCTGCGACGACGTCTACGGCGGAACGTATAGACTCTTTGAGCAAGTGCGGCGCCGTTATGGGCTGGAGTTCTCGTATTTCGACACGACCGACGCCACGGCCGTCAAGCCCCAGAAAAATACCAAGCTCATCTGGCTCGAATCCCCCACAAACCCGCTCTTAAAGATCGCCGACATCTCAGCAGTAGCCGAACGCAAAGGGAACGCCCTGCTCGTCGTTGATAACACGTTTGCAACGCCCTATCTGCAACGCCCGCTAGAGCTGGGCGCTGATATCGTCGTACACAGTTCCACCAAATATCTCAGCGGGCACGGCGACGTGATTGGGGGACTGATCGTCACGTCGAATGCCGAAGTCTATGAGAGACTGAAGTTCTTGCAGAACGCCATCGGCGCGGTGCCCGGCCCGTTTGACTGCTGGCTTGTGCTGCGCGGCTTCAAGACGCTCGCCCTGCGAATGAAAGCGCACTCGGAGAACGCGCAAGCCGTCGCAGAATTTCTCAGCAAGCACAGAAAAGTCGAGCGCGTCTATTATCCCGGACTGCCGAGCCATCCCGGTCACGCGATTGCTAAAAGACAGATGAACGGTCTCTACAGCGGGATGTTGAGCTTCGAGCTGAAGGGGAACGTGAAGAAGTTTGTGCAGGCGACGAAAGTTTTTGTGCTCGCGGAGAATTTGGGCGTGATCGAATCGCTCACGACCCATCCGGCGACGATGACCCACGCGTCGATTCCCCCTGAAGAGCGCGCTCGCCGGGGTATCAAAGACAATCTGGTGAGGCTTTCGGTGGGCATCGAGAACGCTCAAGATTTGATCGAGGATCTGCAACAAGCCCTTGAATACGCTTAGACTCTCGACTCTACAGACTCTATTGACTCTATAGACTCAATATGCGCGTCGCAGAGAATCTCTTAGAGCTGATCGGCCAGACGCCGATGGTCGCGCTCAGTCGCATTAACCCCATCAAGGGCGTGCGGCTGCTCGCGAAATTGGAGTACTTCAACCCCGGCGGCTCGGTCAAGGATCGCATCGGGATCGCCATGATCGAAGCGGCCGAACGCGCGGGCCAGCTCAAACCCGGAGACTGGATCGTCGAGCCGACCAGCGGGAACACGGGCGTGGGACTCTGCATCGCCGCGATCCTCAAGGGCTATCGCGTCGTCTTCACCATGCCCGATAAAGTCAGCCCAGAGAAGATTGATCTCTTGAAAGCGTACGGGGCCGAGGTCGTCATCTGCCCGACGGCGGTCGCTCCCGAAGACCCGCGAAGTTATTATTCGGTAGCCAAGCAGATCGCGCGCGAGCGCCCGGCGTTCTTGCCCAATCAGTATGAGAATCTCGCCAATCCTGAGGCGCACTATCGCACGACGGGGCCAGAGATCTGGGAGCAGACGGACGGAAGACTCGACGCGTTCGTGGCGGGGATCGGCACCGGCGGCACGATCAGCGGCGTGGGGCGCTTCCTCAAAGAGAAGAATCCCCAAATAAAGATCATCGGCGCCGATCCCGAAGGCTCGATGATCTACTCGGAGTTCTATAAACTCCCGCACAACGTTCATACGTATCTGATTGAGGGGATTGGAGAAGATATCATCCCCGGCACGCTCGATCTGAGCGTGATAGACGAGATCGTTCGCATCACGGATAAAGAAGCCTATCAGATGACGCGAGAACTAGCGAAGAAAGAAGCGATCCTCACGGGAAGCTCCGGGGGTGCGGCACTCGTTGCCGCGTTGCGCTACGCTGAGAAGCTCCAGTCGGGCACGCTGGTGGTGCTCATCCCCGACACGGGACGGCAGTATCTGAGCAAAGTCTACTCCGAACGATGGCTGCGCGAAAAAGGGCTGCTCTAACGGGCTAGGCTACGCGCTAACTTTTGGTATAATCTCCCTGACATCGCGAAAGGAGGACTCATGCGCAAGCTCTTGCTAACAGCCGTTGCTCTGACCTTAGTTGTAGTGGGAATAGCGCCCCTGGTCTTGGCCAAGACCATCGAAGTCCCCAAAGATTATCAAACTATTCAAGCGGCGATTAACGCCGCTCAACCCGGTGATTTGATCTTAATCGCCCCCGGCACCTACAGAGAGAATCTCACTATTCGCAAGAGCATCGAGCTGCGCGGCGCTGACGCTGGAGTAATAGTTGATGGCTCGCGCTCCCGTAGCGCACCAACGATTTTGATTCAGCGCACCCGCGATGTTGTGATTCAGAACCTAGAGATCACCGGCGGGCGCCGCGGTATCCAGGTCGAGCGCAGCCAAAACATCACTATCAAAAACAATCTGATCCAGAAGAACCGCCGTCAAGGGATTCTCATCACGGAGCACTCTCAAGACGTACAGATCATGGAGAATACGATCCTCGACACGGCCCCCGACGAGGGCAACGTCTTGGGCAACGGCATCATCTTGAATCGCACCAAGAACGCTCATGTCATAAATAATTTTATTGCGCGCAGCGCCTGGAGCGGCTTGCGGCTCTTGAGCGCCGTCGCTCATATCGAGAACAACACTTTTGAGGAGAATCGCCATTACGGCATCGAGATCTGGCCCAATTGGGTGGACTCCCCCGACGTGCCCTCCCACGCGACTGTGCTCCATAACACTCTCAAAAATAACTGGCGCGCCGGGGTTTTTATCACCGAAGAATCGGTCGCTGCGATGCACAGCAACACGATTCTCGACACGCAAGCTGACCGCGACAAACAATATGGGCACGGTATCTGGGTCGCCGACGGCGCTCAGGTCTCTTTAGCTGAAAACACGATCACAGGCAGCCAGGGGCACGGCTTGTTCTTCGAGTCTGGGCGCGTCGCTTTGGGAGCCAACACCGTGACCCTGAGCGCCGGGTGCGGTATATATATAGAAGACGGCGTGTGGCTGACGCCGACCGCCTCAGCGGCGCTCGAGCTCTCCGGCAATCAGCAGGGCACAGCCTGTGGTACGCCGCGCCTCCTGCATGGCAGCTCCCCAAGCACTCTTACGGGTCTAACGCTTGAGCCGACTGAAGCTACGTCGGTCCTCCTCGTGAGGCCAGGAGAGAAGATCAGCGTGCCGGTTAGGGTGACCTATGCTGGCTTGCTCAAAGTGCGCGCGGTCACGCTCACCCAGGGCGCTTCGCTTGTGCTCTCGCTCTTTGGGCCGGGGCAGGAGACGCCCATCGCCCAAACGCGCAGCCCCTTGCCACTCGCGCTCACCGTTGCAGTCCCAGAAGAGACGCTAGGGGCGCGCTGGCAGGTTGTCGTCGAAAATCGCGGCGAGAGCCATGTATTAGTGAACGCGCAGATCTCCGCGCCTGTGCGCCTGGGCAGTTGTCAAGACATCAGCGATGAGTTCGGCATCCTCCTCGCTCATGCGCCCGACGCGCCGCCGTTCCATGAAGCTCAGTGCGCTGTGCTCTACTCGTTGTTGCGCGCCATGCCCACGGAGATCCGCAGGACTGTCTCGTCCATCACCAACAATCCCCCGGACGAGCAGGTCGCTGGGACGTACACGGGCATGGGGCGGATCAACCTCTTCGGCCCGATGCTCCGGCGGACTCTGTCGTTCGTCTTCATCCACGAGATGGGCCATGCCGTCCAAGATCTCTTTGTGACGAGCAGCCAGAACGCGCGCTGGCGCGAGCTTTTCCGCCTCTCCGGAAGAGACCCGGAGAACTTCGTGAGCGACTACGCTCGCACCAACCATCACGAGGACTTCGCCGAGACGTTCGCCACGTATGTGGACGACGCCATCGGGCTGTTGCAGATCGCGCGGGAGCGTGCTGCCAGGGGCAAGCCTCTTCTCTTGGAGAAGGTGAAGTTCATGGCTGAGATCTTCAAGCAACTTGGCTCTGATAACTCGATCTCAACGTTGGTCTATCAAGTGCGGTTGAAGACTGACGACGAGCGCACTCGGTTACTCACACGTCGTGTCTTGGTCTCGTTCGACAGCGAGGGCCTGCCCCTACTGCCCGCGCTGATCGAATGGGAGGAGTTCTAGCTATATAGCGGTGGTGATTGCGATGCCCAAGGCAACAATCAAGTTCACCTACGAGGACTACAAGAACCTTCCCGAATCAGAGACCAAACGCTATCCGGAGTACTGGCTTATGGCCAGACCTGTGAAGAGGCCATTGCCCGTGTTCAAGCTCTATCTCTGCGTGTGTTGGCCGACCGCCTAGAGAGAAGATTTGTGATAAGCTTTATTCTCCTTGACGCAGCTTCTCGATCAGCGCTGCGACCGTGAGCACCTGCTCCTCCCCACTGCGCATGTCCCTGAGCTTCACTTTGCCCTGTGCGATCTCATCCGGCCCCACGATCACCACAAACGGAATATTATACGCATTCGCGTATTTTAACCCGTCCCTGATGCCCTTGGCTGAGAAGTCCATATCTGTTTTGATCCCTGCACGACGGAGCTGTTGGCAGATCCCGCGCCCCTCCGCAAGCAAGCCCTTAAACGGAATGACATAGGCGTGGGTGACCGTCTTGCACACCGGGAGATCACGACGCCGTTCTTTGAGCACCTCGAGAATCGGCTCCAAGCCAAACGAGATCCCCACCGCAGGGATCTTCTCAGTGCCTCCCAGAAATTGCCCGATCATATTGTCGTAGCGCCCACCCGCCGCTACAGACCCCGTCACCGAAGAGTCTTTCGCGTAGACCTCGTAGATCGTCCCCGTGTAATAGCTCAAGCCACGCGCCAGCGACGGCGTCCAGACGACGCGAGCGTCTTGAAGAGAGTGTAAGACTGGCTCCAGCTCGCGATAGCCATCGCTGTTTTTCAGATGTTCGCGATCTTGCGCACCGGCGAGAAAGCGTGCGGCGCTCGTAGAGGGGATGCCGCGCTCGACCATCTCGCGGATGACCCCATCTGATCCGATCTTTTCGAGCTTATCGAGCGAGAGGATCGCGGCTTCGGCCAGATTTTCTGGCACGTGAGCCGTGCGTGCCAGCTCGTACAGCACTTTTCTGTTGTTGATCTTGACGATCACGTCAGTCCCAAGGCGCTCAAAGACGTCGAGCGCCAGTTGCACGCACTCCGCGTCGGCTAAGGGGGAACTGGAGCCGACAATGTCGGCATCGCACTGATAGAATTCTCGGGCGCGCCCCTTCTTGATGGGGCCATCGCGATAGACTGTGCCGATCTGGTAGCGTTTGAACGGGCGCTTGATCGTCGGGTTCATCCCGACGAAGCGCGCCAGCGGGACAGTCAGATCGTAGCGCAGCCCGAGGTCTCGGCCCCCTTGGTCTTTGAGCCTGAACGTCTCTTTGAGGATCTCTTCGCCGCCGGAGTATTTAGCTGAAAGAACTTCCCAGCGTTCGACGACGGGGGTTTCCAGCGGGCTGAAGCCGTACCGCTCAAAGATCTCTTTCAGCGTAGCGATGACGTCGTCCCGCAGGATCTTCTCTTCGGGCGGGAAGTCACGCATCCCGCGCGGGAGTTGCAGTTCCATAGAGACTTACTTTAACACCTGAACGATGGGCGTGCAAGCACACCGCGGAACTAGTAATAAATCGTCCTTGTCCGATGGTACGGCCTTTGTCGGAACTCCTCGCGCTGCCCGAGATCCCATAAAAGCCAATCTATCTCGAAACTGCGCAGCGGGCGCCCAAGCTTCTCCAGCTCGCGCTTGAGCAATTCTACCGCCCAGATCGTGTGCGCGCGAATCTCGATCTCTTCCTCGCTGCCCGCCGGCAACTCCTCACGACGATCTATTCTATCGGCCAGCTCCAGGCTGTAGCGCACAATCCCAAGTTGGCGCAAGACGTGCGGCACTTTGTAATCAGCGAACGCCGTCAGCATATCTATATCTGAGAACTCTCCCCATCCCCGACCACCAAAAGCCCCATAGAGATCGGCACAAAAAATCTGCGCGCGCTTGTAGAAATAAACCCTCTTCCCGCGATAGATCGCTTCATCGCGAAAGCTCGAAAAGTCTCGGGCTAACAGTTCGACCAAGCGAATTACTGATCGCCCAGCACGCTCGACGAGCTGCGCTGCCTGTCCGCCATATTCTCTCTGCAAGACTGCCCCGGCCTCACGCAAGATTTTCACTCGTTCGTCAAGCAACGGGATCTCGTGCTCTCCATCAAGAATCTCCCGGAGATTCGCCCTGTCCATCTGCGCGAGAAACGCCGCATCCCAGAGAGGGTCCCCACGCTCAACTGCGTCTTTCAAAGCTGTCGCAAGCGCGAGGTAGCCGTCATGCCCGCGATAGCGCCAGCGCGGCTCCGGCCAGAAACAGAAATTCAAACAGTCCACCACAAACAGATACTGCACCGTGCGCGCCGTCCTGTCGCGAACGTGTATGCCATCCCATGTGAAGCTCAACGGCTGCTGCGCGAACTCACGAGCGCTCCCACGCAGCGCATCTGTATCTAATGCGACGTGCGTGGCGTGCTCGACCACCCAATGCGCTGATTCTAGGACTTTTTCCATAGGGAGTCCGATTATAATTCGACAAATCCCCGCGTACAACGTACAATGAGACAAACGGGGTACCCGAATGTCTGACAAGATCGAGCCGACAGAGTTGGCGATTGCCGTCTTTCGTTCATGTGTTTACGAGATCGTGCTCTGCGAGACTAATCTCGACTGGGACGCGCTCCGTCGTTGGGAGTTCATCCTCAAAGGCGGCGACGTGCGGGATTATGCGATCACGCGGCGCTTCCAAGCGTTTGCCCGCGCCAAGCAGCGCGCGCGCAATCCCGAAAACCTCTCGGCGTACTTGCTCTATCGTCTGAGCCACGGCGGCGCCGGCCCGGACGACGGCTTAATTCTTGACCAAGAGATCAAGCAGCGCGAAGGGCCGCACTGCATCACCTGTGGAGGGCTTATAGACTACGCCCGACGGACACGGATGCTGGAGCGTATCCGCGCCGGCTTTCGCATGTCCGACTTGAAAGTCCCCATAGACTGCGAAGAGCTGGTCCACACGCACTTGACCCAAGCGGAAATGAACGAGTTCGTCGGCCATCAAGTGAGCTTCAGCTACCAAGAGAAACTGATCAATGAGGCTTTTGACGAATTGGCAACGCAAAAGTAGGGGCGACCGGCCGGTCGCCCCTACACTATCCAAAGTGCACGCTCGTATGCTATACTGAAGGGGTGGTTGTCATGTCGGAGCAAGACCAACTCCAGGAGATCATCGGGGCACCGATAGGGGAGATCGCGTACTCCTCTCATCCGAGCGAGGGCGTCTTACGGGAGTATATCGCGGGGCGACTCCAGCGCAGCGGGAGCTTCGATGCCGTTGGGTTGCGGTCGGGAAGTTTGTCTACCTGGCATCGCGCGGAGATCACCGCGCATCTGTTGACCTGTGGGCGCTGCGCGCAGCGTGTCGCGCAGATGCGTGCCGCACCATCGAAGCGCAAGACCCCCTTAGATTGGCTCATCCCCGCGCGCGAGCCGGTGCCTACCTTCGCTCGCGTCGTGATGCTCGCTCAGTTTGCTCTTATTATGGGCTTAGTGGGGATAATCTATTTCAAGCCGGCGCCGTTCTTCTCCTCGCTCCCCCCCACGGCTTCTGTCATCCCTTCCCCAGAGATCAAAAGAACGGAGCAGCAAGCCCCGCAGGCGCCGCACCCCCAAGGGATGACGCTTCCGGCTTCTGAAGCGATCTCGGACCCCATCTCTCAGCTTGTGGAATCGCACCCCCTCATGGTGCGCATCGCTTTACGCGAGGACACGCCAGTACGGGAACTCGAAAACCTGATGCAAAGCGTCAACGGGATTCTGCTCTTGGTGCGTCAGGGCGGCTTTGTCGTGCGGCTCTCCGCCGATGAGAGACTGGAGAGCATCCTTGAGAAGCTCTCGCAAAGTCCGTATATTATCGAAGCGCGCAAAGACTGAAAGAAAGACTGAAAGGAGGTCCCTATGCAGACTCGGTGGTGGGTGCTCGGCGTCATAGCGTTGGCGATTGTCGGCATTGCCGTCGGCTGGACGCTCTATGAAGCATCGGCAGACCCATTGCGGGGGGTCGAGACGGTCGCGATTGAGCCGATCCCGAACGTCCCGGACTTCGTACAAGAGGGCGTGCTGGGGCAGCTCTCGGTGCAGTTTCAAGAGCGTGGGATTCGCATTGACGCTGCCAATCCCGATGCGGTCATTCGCATTGACGTGAGTAAGCTAGAGCTAAACGAGTCGGGTTTCTATCTCGTTGCTTCGCTGGAGATCAAGAAGAAGACCGGGGAGCAGCGCAAGATGGTCTTCACGCTCAGCATTGACAAGAACGGGATCAACGCGCAGTTGAAGCGAGCGTAACACTAGGGTTTCTGCAACGCGCGTTGCGCTCTCTGGACAGGGCATCCTCTTCAATTTGTTCGTTGGCTGCAGGGCAGTGTTAAGATAAGCCATTAGAGTTGCAAACGGCTGCTTACTCGTCGGGGGACTGATCTGCTTGCAATTGTCAGACCATTTTCGCTATAATCAAACTGAGGTGTTCAAGCATGACTTCAGTCAAAATAGTCAGACTAGGAAGAAAGGGTCAGATGGTTCTTCCCAAGGAAGTTCGAGAAGCCCTGGGGCTTGAAGAAGGGGACTCTGTGATCATCGCTCTCGAGGAGAAGGGGCAAGCCCTGCTGGCCACTCCGGAGCGCTACGCTGCCCTCACACGCGGGATGCTCCGGGGAACGTGGGGACAGACCCAACAAGAGATCGAACGCTATCTCCAGAGAGAGAGAGCCTCATGGGAAGAAACAAAAGACTAGCAGCCGACTTGGCTCGTGCTCAGAAGGTCGGACTCGATAGCTCGGTTTTGATCTATCACCTAGAGGGCCTTGCTCCCTATGCAGATCTGACAGAAACAGTCTTCTCGCTGCTTGCCAAAGGTGAGCTTGCAGCCGTGATCTCCACGATCTCTATAACGGAGCTTTTGATCAAGCCCTTCGCTGCAAGCAACGAGACAGCTATCATGGCTTGCGAACGCTTCTTTCAAGGGCTGCCGCATACCTCCATTATCGCGCCCGGCAGCGCGATCGCGCGGGAGGCCGCTCGCTTGCGGGCCCACTACGGCTTGCGCACTCCCGATGCGCTCTTGCTTGGGACTGCTTTAGTGGAGAACGCCAAAGCTTTCCTTACCAATGATGCTGATCTGAAACGAGTACGCAAAGAGAGTATCGCCATCGTGATCTTGGAAGATTATCTCTAAAAAGATCGAGAGGGTGTTCGCATCTGCGCCCAAGGCTCGCTATAATGGCCCTCACGTATAGCAAACTTGGGGGATGAGATCATGGGCAGCTTTGATACGATTGTGGCGCTCTGTAAGCAACGGGGCTTTATCTTTCAGTCGTCGGAGATCTACGGGGGTATCGGGGGCTTTTGGGACTACGGCCCCTTGGGAGTTGAACTCAAAAATAATATCAAACAGTCGTGGTGGCGGCGCGTCGTCCAGATGCGCGACGACGTTGTGGGGCTTGATGCGTCTATTATCATGAACGCCCAGACGTGGGTCGCCAGCGGCCACGTCGAAGAGTTCACCGATCCGCTGGTAGATTGCAAACAGTGCAAGAAGCGCTTCCGCGCCGACGCGATTGTGAATAACACGTGCCCCGAATGCGGCGCCGTGGGGCAGTTCACTGACGTGAGAAGATTCAATCTGATGTTCAAGACCTACGTCGGCCCCGTCGAAGAGAGCGCGGCGCTCACGTATTTACGGCCCGAAACGGCTCAAGGGATCTTCGTGAATTTTCAGAACGTCGCCATTGCCATGCGCAAGAAGCTCCCCTTCGGGATCGCTCAGATCGGCAAAGCATTCCGCAACGAGATCACGCCGGGGGATTTTATCTTCCGAGACCGGGAGTTCGAGCAGATGGAGATCGAATATTTCGTCAAGCCCGGCACCGATGAAGAGTGGCACCAGCACTGGGTCGAGGAGCGCTTGCAATGGTACATCGAAGACCTAGGTCTACGCAAAGAGAGGGTGCGCGCTCGCGCACTGCCCAAGGAGGATTTAGCGCACTACTCTAAAGCAACGTTCGAGATCGAGTACGATTTTCCCGGCAAGGGTTGGGCGGAGATCGAAGGGATCGCCAACCGTACTGATTATGATTTAAAGCGCCATTCCCAGCACTCTGGGAGAGACTTAACGTACTTCGATGAGGAGACCAAAGAGCACTATATCCCCTACGTGATTGAGCCGTCGTGCGGGGTGGATCGCATCTTTTTAGCGTTGCTCTTGGATGCGTATCACGAAGAAGAAGTGCGAGGCGAGAAGCGCGTTGTCTTGAAGATGAAACCCCAGCTTGCTCCTATAAAAGTCGCGGTCTTCCCGTTGCTGCGCAACCGCCCAGAGATCGTCCAGAAAGCCAAAGGGCTCGCGACCGCGCTGCGCAAAGACTTTACTGTCTGGTACGACGACACCGCGGCTATTGGGCGCTTGTATCGTCGTCAAGATGAGATCGGCACGCCGTTCTGTATCACGGTAGACGTCCAATCGCTGACGGACAACGCCGTCACGATTAGGGACCGCGACACGATGCTGCAAGAGCGCGTGCCCATTGAGCGCGTCGCCGCGGTGTTGAAAGAAAAGTTAGCCGGATGCTGAAGCATCCGGCTCAGGAGATGGAAGCCCGCTGCAGGGGGCTTTTCAGCGTGCTTCAGCACGCTCTCACTGGCTGAGCCGGTGACTTCAGCTCAGCTATTGCAAAACAGCCTCGCTCGTGCTAAGATCGGAGTATGACGACGATGCTGCGTCGCAGTCTATTGTTGGGCTTGGTCGCAACTCTTGTTATTGCCGGGCTGTGGGGGCTGTTTGCTGCGCGGGGCCAGCAGCCCAATGCGTCTACTCTCTTCAACCCGCTCTTGGAAGCCTATCAGCGCATTAAATCGAACTTTTATCGGCCAGAAAATGCTCCCGACGCCCGTCTGCTCAAAGGGGCTATCGAGGGCATGGTCGAGACTTTGGGTGACCCCTACAGTCGCTATCTCCCCGCAGAAGATTATCGGCAGTTCAACGAGGGTTTTGAGAAAGAAGTTGTCGAGGAGTTTGGCGGGCTGGGGATGCAGATCGAAGTGCGAGACGGAAGGCTCTTAGTCGTCGCGCCGTTACACGATACTCCGGCGAGCCGTGCGGGCATTGAAGCTGGAGATTGGATTCTCGAAATCAATGGGGAATCAACCGAAGGGATCACCCAAGAGCAAGCCGTCAAGAAGCTGCGTGGCCCCAAGGGCACGCTCGTGACTTTGAAAGTCCGCCGCGAGGATGGCTCAGAAAAGATCTTCGAGATCGTGCGCGATATTATTACTGTGAAGATCGTCAGCCACAGCGTGCTCGCCCAGGGCCAAGTGGGCTATATCCAAGTCTATACGTTCAATACCCTGACCCGTGCGGATGTCGAGAAAGCCCTGCAAGACTTGCTCACCCGAAATGTGAAGGGATTGATCCTAGACTTGCGCAACAACCCCGGCGGGCTGCTCAACCAAGCTGTAGATTTAGCCAGCCTCTTCGTTGACGAAGGGCCGGTGCTGAAAGTCCAGAGCCGCAACGGTTCAGAAGTCTATAACTCGAAGGGGAATCGCTACCCCAATCTGCCGCTGGCGGTGCTCATCAATCGGGGTACGGCGAGCGCTTCGGAGATCGTCGCTGGGGCGATCCGAGACCATCAGATGGGGGTGCTCTTCGGCAAGCGCACGTTCGGCAAGGGCGTCATCCAGACGTCATTTACGCTGAGCGATGGCTCGGCGATCTTGTTGACCACAGCGGAGTATTTCACGCCCAAGGGCCATCGCGTGCATGAAATCGGGCTCACCCCTGACGTCATAGTCGAGCGCGCATCCGAGACGCTCCCGCGGGCCGTGCAGTGGGTGCTCAGCCAAGCGGGCAAGACCTGTCCGTGTCTCCCCCCTCTCAGCAATGATCGCAGTGCGCGGGCTCGTCCATCACCTTTTCTCGTTTGGTTCACGCCGTGACGTGCTACTGAACGGGGTTGACCTCACGCTGGAGCAGGGCGAGATCGTTCTATTAATGGGCCGCAATGGCTCCGGCAAGACCACGCTCGCTCGCTACTTGGCCGGCTTGCTCATCCCCAAGGAGGGAACTGTTACCGTAGACGGCGTGCGGACGGACCAAGACCCGCGCGCGATCCGACGCCGTGTCGGGCTGCTCTTCCAAGAGAGCCATGAGCAGATCATCGCTCAGACGCCCCTCGAAGACGTAGCATTCGGGTTGGAAAATCTCGCACTCTCTCCCGAAGATATGCAAGGGCGAGCTATGCAGGCGTTGGAGCGAGTCGGTTTGAGGGAGAAGGCTTTGTGCACTATCGAATCGCTGACGCCGGCGGAGCGGCAGCGGGTTGCGCTCGCGGGCGTGCTCGCGATGGAACCGACGTACTATATTCTCGACGAGCCGGATCGCACCGCTGATCGCGATGGGTTGGCGCTCTTGCTCGCTCTGGTGCGTGAGCTGCGCACGGCGAACAAGGGCGTGCTCATCATCTCGCACAAAGAATTTTGGCGTGAGCACGTAGATCGCGTTGTGCATCTCGAGCACGGCAAGGCGACGGAGAACGGGTTCACGGGTTCACGGGGTCAGGGGTTCGAAGGTTCAGCAACTCGCGAACCCGCGAACTGGCGAACCCGCAAACCCCCTTCAGGATTTCATTTGCGCGCCCAAGCCTTGAGCTTTCACTATAACTCCGTCCCTGCTCTCGGAGATGTCTCGGCAGCAGTGACCGCCGGAGAGTTCATCGTGATTACCGGGCCGGAAGGCTCAGGCAAGACGACGCTCGTCGAGCTGCTCGCCGGGCTGACACAGCCCAGCTCTGGGTGCGTTCTCTGGAACGATACCCCGATACACGCTCTCACGGCGCGTGAGCGCGTGCGCTGCGTGGGCTTGGTTTTCCAAGAGCCGTACCAACAGCTCTTGGGGGAGAACGTTCAGGAAGAGATACTCTTAGGCTTGAGTGCTCAAGGGATCAGTCCACGTGAGAGTGAGCAGCGCGCGCGGTGGGCCTGTGAAGCCGTGGGACTAGACTGGGATCGCTTTTCTAGGCAGCCATCGCATCGCTTAAGTGGGGGTGAGCAAGCACGTTTAGCTCTCGCTGCTATGCTCGCTCTTCATCCCAGCGTGCTCATCCTCGATGAAACGCTCTCCGCGCTCGATCCCGCCGGGCAATCTGAGCTTCTTGCATTGCTTCAAGCCCTGCACGCCCATGGAATGACCGTGATACTCGTCACCCCTGAGGTTGTTCCCCATCTCGAATCTCGTCTCTGGGTGCTGGAGGGAGGGCAGCTCGTCTATGACGGCCCCTCTCAGAGATAAATGATGAAGACAATCAAGGACTGGGTGCGCGTAGGAGGCGTCGTTACGCTCATCATGCTGGGCGTGATACTTATGCTCTTCTATCGAGAAGAAGAGTTTAGTCTGCTGCTAGGGATTGCCAGCATCGGCGTCGGCCTTGGCTTTCTCTGGCATATAATGACCAAACAAGGCTAAAAAAGAAAGGGGCTCGATCAAGCAAGCTTTGATCGAGCCCCGCCAGCGTGCTCTCAGATCAGTTGTGCCATGCGAACCCGAAGACCGTCCCGAAGCTCACCACGCCCTGGATACAGACCGTCTTGCCCCCACCTTGGACTAGGAGCAGGAAGGTGCCTAAGAACGTGTAGGGGATGCTCGCGGTGCTGAACGACCCGATGAATCCAATCTGTATCAGCCCGAACGAGCTAAAGCGCTGGAAGGAGAGCGCCGGGCCGAGCGATTGGATTTGCAGGGCGTTGAAGAACCACCCAGCATCCTTGATCTGCATCACCCCTGGCAGGCTCACGATGGGCGCGCCGCTGCCGATGGCGACCGTGAACGGGAGTTGATTGGGCAGGCCCGAACAGGCTGCAGGCATCACGATGGGGAAGGGCCACGGGAACGGATAGGGGAACGGGAACGGCCCAGGGAACGGCCCAGGGAAGGGCGAGAAGAACCACCCAAAGAAGAAGATCAGGAGATTAAACGGTGTGAAAATCGGGGGACACGTCACAATGATGATGACCACGATCTGGCCCGTGAAGATGTCAATGAGCACGAAGATCGGGTCTTCGCCGATGGCCGTCAAGTATTTCCCTGCAGGGATGGTGTACCCAGAGACCGTTGCGTTTTGATTGAGTTGGAGCACCCCTGTGAAGACGTACGTGTTCTGAAGTTGTTGGATGTTGATCTGTTGGGGCGCGGTAGCTAAAGGCGCAGCGTTCTGGCCCTGCGGGACTTGAGTCGCTTGTGCTTGGGCTAAGGCTTGCGCCAAGCCCGCAGCTTGGAGCTTGGCCATGATCTGCATCGCCATTTGAGCGAACTGCGGCGATCCCGGCGTGATCACCTGCTGGACGGTGAACCCAGACGGTTGCTGAGTAGGCGGTTGCGGTGTAGGCGGCTGTATCGGGACGCAGTTGGGCGGTGTACCGACATAGCCGGGCGGGCAGGTCGGCGGTTGTGGCTGCCCAGAGACGATCTGCAAGCTCGCGACAGCCGTAGCAACTTTCGCCGTGGGCACGAGCGCTTGGATCGCTTGCTGGATCTGCTGCCCCACGGCTTGCGGGTTGGTGCCCAAAAGCGGGAAATCCCCGGTGCCGGTCTCAAGCTGCGGGATGCGCTCCGTCGACGCGATGATCTGCACGTACTCCGGGCCAAGCGGCGGCGAGCAGACCAACCGATAGGTCATCACCCCTGGCAGGGTGCGCCAGTTGGTATCAGTAACGTAGTTATTCGGCTCAAAACGATTGGGCAGAAGCCGCGTGACGTTATTCCCCTGGATGTCCAGGATATACGCATAGTAAGGGGCTTCACTCGCGCGATATTGGATTTCAATAGTCTGGCCAACAGCGCAGACGGGACGACTCACTTGGATGAACGCCTGGAACTCCGTAGGCTGGATGACGATCCCTAACGGCGACGGTTGCCCTTGGCTGAGGCTTGGGCTGGCGCCCATAAACCCCAGCAGTACAACCCCCAACAAGACGAGACTGAGACGCTTCATGAAGGTCCTCCTTTGGAAGGGTCTAGCCCTTCCCTTAACGGTTGAGATAGTTTGGCCCTGTTGACATCACCTCCACTCAGGGCCTTGTGCAAGAATATATAGCAATGATCCCCCGGAAAGGTTTCACCGAACTCTCCGCCCAGCACAGAGTACAGCGCGCACAAAGCGCCCCTCATGCCCGATAAAATATGGAATCTGTCTATAGTTCTCTACATCGAGCACAACGAGGTCGGCGCGCTTGCCCGGCTCTATGCTTCCCGTGATATGGGCGCGGTGCAGCGCGGCTGCGGCGTTGAGCGTCGCGGCTGTCAGGGCTTCTTCGACGGTCATCCGCATCTTGAGCACCGCCAGGGCGATCATGAAGAACATAGAACAAAGAAGACAGGTGCCGGGGTTGAAATCCGTCCCTAGGGCGACGGCAAGCCCAGAGTCTATCATTCTGCGGGCGGGCGCATATGGGGCGTTCAGCGAAAAAGCTGTGCCCGGCAGGAGCACGGCGATCACGCCGGCGCGTTGCATCGCAGCAATCCCGCGCTCCGAGATGTGCAATAAGTGATCTGCTGAGACAGCTCTCACCGCGGCGGCCAACTCTGCCCCGCTTAAGGGGCTGAGTTCGTCAGCGTGAATTTTGAGGCCCAAGCCTGCGCGCTGACAGGCGCGCAGAATTTCGCGACCCTCAGCGATGCTGAAAAAGCCCTCTTCGCAGAAGACGTCGCCGAACTCCGCGAGATTCTCTTGGCGCACGCGCGGCAGCATCTCTTCAATAATTTCTCGAATATACTGAGACTTCTGAACCCCGGCGGGCACAGCGTGCGCCCCACAAAACGTCGGCACAATCTCGATGGGCATCGTCTGCTTTAATCTCGCGATGACACGCAAGAGCTTGAGTTCGTTCTCCGTATCCAGCCCGTAGCCGCTCTTGATCTCGACGGTCGTCGTCCCTACCTGCATCATCGCTAAGAGAAAATCTCTGGAGAACTCATAGATTTGATCTTCCGAGGCTTGGCGGACTTGCGCAACAGTAGTGAGAATACCCTTGCCGTATTTCTCGCCTTGGCAGCGGGCCAGAAATTCCTCTTCACGGGTTCCGTAGAAGGCCGCATGGGTGTGCGGGTCTACTAAGCCAGGGATGACGACCCCGCCCTGGACGTCGAGCGCTTCTGATGGGCGGACACGATGCAGCTCGCGCATCGAGCCGATCTCGGTTATCGTGCCGTCCTCGATCTTCAGATACGCGTCGTGCGTCACCGAGAGCTGGCGCATGGCGTGCCCGGCGAGGGCCTGGGTGCCCCTGGGAGTGACCAGCTGCCCGATGTTGATGATTACAGTCTCAGCCATTTCGGCAGCTCTCCCTGCACCGCTTGGGGCGGGTCTTGGGTGAAATCGAGCAGCGCGTAGCTTTGTGGGTTCATCGGCTCGTTGGTGAGCACGATGAGATCGGCCTGCTCGCCAAATCTTTCTAAGACATCCTCGCGGCGCACCAGATCGAGCTTGACCCCCAAGAGCGGGCGCCCGCTGGCTTCATAGAACATCTGATAGGATTGACTGGCGGGCATGTGCATCTCTATCGTGCCCGCTTGAGTGACGCACACCCTGGGGGCAGCTTGCGTCGCCCGCACGATGATCCCATAAGGGCCGGGCAGGCAGCGTTCGAGCGCGCGACGCAAGCGGGGCAAGACCGGCACGGCGTAGAGCCGAAATTCTGTAATACTGCTGATATAAAGCGCCAGAGGGCTTTGTGCGTCTTGGCGCAGGCCGCGGACGCGATTCACGAGCTGCTGGTTGAACGCATCGCCCCCGACGACATACGAGACTTCGGTGGGGAAGACCACGAGCCGGCCCTCGGTCACCGTTGGGGCGATCTGCTCGAACGCCTCCTTGGGGAGACCCTTTCCTATCTGGAATTCGATCACTTGTGCTCTCATCGGACCTCTCACCGGGAGGACGAGCACGTCTGCCCAACCCTCCCTATTTCTTTATTTTGCTTGCTCCCAACGGGTTTGTCAAGCCTTCCTCAGGGCGCGGAGCTTGGCGCTGCGCGCGCGTGGGTTCTGCGCGCACTCTTCTGACGATGGGCGAATTGGCCCCCAGATCTGGTCAGCCTTGCCCGCTTGGAGCTGGGCGCGAAAGAATCTCTTCACTATGCGGTCTTCGAGCGAGTGAAACGAGATGACGACGAAGCGCCCGTCGGGAGCGAGGCGCTCACATCCCACGGTGAGGGCCGTTTGCAGATTTTCAAGCTCGTTATTGACTGCGATGCGCAGGGCTTGGAAGACGCGGGTCGCCGGGTGAATCCGGCTCTTAGAGCGCACCGCTGCGGGGATACTTTGCTCAATCACTTTCACCAAGGCTGACGTCGTCTCGATGGGCTTGATTCGTCGCTGGCGCACGATGTTCTTCGCGATGCGCGCGGCCCAGCGTTCCTCTCCGTAGTCGCGCAAGGTCTTTATAAGCTCACGCTCGCCAAGGGAGTTCACAAGATCAGCAGCTGTCAGCTCTTGCGTTGGGTCGAGGCGCATGTCTAAAGGGCCTTCGAGTCGGAAGCTCAGCCCGCGCTCGGCTGTGTCGAGCTGCGTCAGCGAGACCCCCAAATCTAAGAGAATGCCGTCAACAGACTGGATTTTCAGCTCGTCTAGGACTCTATCGAGCTGGGCGAAGTTGGCGTGAACGAGCGTGACACGATCTGCAAATTCTCGGAGGTGCGTGCGGGCGATCTCTAGCGCGCTTGGGTCGCAATCGAGTCCGATCAGAAGCCCGCTCTTCAAGCGCGACGCGATCTCGCGCGCGTGGCCACCGCCGCCGACGGTCCCGTCAAGATAAATCCCGTCGGGTTTGACAGCCAAAGCGTCTAAGACTTCCACAACCATCACTGGCTGATGCAGACGCGGGTTTTTCATCGTACCCTTAGATCGCTCGCGATCACGCGCAGCGTCTCATCAAGAGAGTGGTGCGCGGCTGTTTGCAAGGTCGTCCGCGCTTGGCGCAGACGTTCTCGCAGCTCGGCTCGCTGAGCAGAGATTCCAAGAATCTGTGACACAAGCGCGCTCTCATTGAGTGTCTCCGACGCGCTCCACCATTGTACGGGATATTCGCAGACTTCCTCAACGCGACGCAGAAAGCTCTCGATCTTGGGATCGTAACTGAGTGCGCAAAACGGCACGTCACTCAGTAGGGCGAAGACCAAGCTGTGCAAGCGCATCCCCAGCAGAACATCTACGTTCTGCATGACTTGCAGAAGATCATCAGGGCAGCGGGCTTCGACAACGGGAATAGCGAGAGCCAGCTCTTTCAATACAGCGAGGTCTTGATCGGCTTGAAACGACAAGAAGACAAGCTCGAAGTCTGTTGAAAGAGTGCGCAGTGCTCGATGGAGCACCTTGATATTTTTGGGCGAGAGTCCGGGGCGCAGAGAGAGACCAAGGGTGGCTCTCACGTCGGCTGTGCTGCTCCTCCCCCTCTCATCCCCCTCACTCCCCTCACCCCTAGCTCCTCTCCCTCGGAGAGGAGAAGGGAGCACAGGAGTGAAGGGCTCCAGAAGCACCGCCAAATCCTCCCCAAGTAAAGCTTGCGCTCCGTGCGCCAATGCCCACTCATAACTAACTCGGTCGCGCACTAAAACAAATCGCGCTCGTTGCAGCGTCTTGGCGACCCACTGCTCCGCACGCTGGGAACGCAACGGCCCGATCCCCTGGCCGATCAGATATGTGGGCAGCTTATAGAACTGCGCCCAGCGCAGCAAGCCCAGATAGTAGAGCACAGATCGCGTGCTCGTCGCGTCTTGCAGTAAACCCCCTGGGCCGAGAATGAACGCAGACGCTCGTGAGAGGGCACGGTGAATCTCAAAGAGATTCCAACGGTTGATCGCTTCTGTATTATTGTGAATCCGAGCTGTCTGAGATGGATCATGCGAGAGCACGACGAGCCGCGCTTGGGGCAGTGTGCTGCGCAGAGCGCGTATGAGCACAGCGAGCGCGGCTTCGTCGCCCCAGTTGCCAAAGCCATAATAGCCCGCGATCACGAGTGTCGGCGCCATCGCGTGACCCCTCCAAGAGCACCACGCAAGACGAGACCGATGAATAGACCCAGCACAAGCCCGTTGAGTGTGCGCCAGAGCGAGAGGGCTAACGGGGTGTGCAGGTGCACAAAAGTATTGATAATCGAGGCTTGGCCCAACGCGCCCAGAGCGAGCAAACCGAGCTGGGACAGAGTCTGCTCGCGCCTCCAGAGCACGAGCGCAGGATGCCCAACGAAAAACTCTTTGAAGCGCGGACGCGCCGTGAGCCAATCTTCCAGCCGTTCGCGAATCAGCTCCTCCCAGCGAGCTACGGGAATGGCGGGGAGATTGCCGCTACGCTCCAACACCAGAACGAGCGCGCCAAGCCCAACCGCAGGGACAAGCCATGCGCCACGCCTCAGTTGAGCCGTAAGCTTGCTCCACCCACGTTCTCTCCAACGCCATAGTTCCGTCAGAACGATGAGCGCCGACGGCGCGATCAGCGCGAGTTTGACACCCCGAAATTCGGTAATTTTGAGAAAATACGAGAGATCGCTCAGCAGCGCTGCGATACCAAGCCCCGCGCCGCTGGCACTGAGCGAGACCGCTACAAGCAGCTTCCACCCCGAAACTTTTTCCCTTGCTACAAAGAGCAGGAGCCACGGCGCTAGCACAGCGATCATCAGGGCAAGGGCTTGACGCGCTCGTTCAAAATCCCAACCCCCTAAAAGCGCCAGCGCGCCCACGCCGATCACTCCCACAAGAAGCAGCACGATTACCGGAAGTTGCGAGAAGTTCATGAGCACGAGCACAATCAAACTGACAAAGCCCGCCCCTATCGCAAGATAGACCAGATATGAGTTCTCAAATGGCGTCGGCGCTGATGGCTGACCAAGCTCCATGCCCAGCCGAGTAAGTCGCCGACTGAGGCGCTCCAGATACTGTGGGAATCGGTGGTGCTCGGTGACCCACAAGAGCCTGATGGTGCGCTCTTGGACGGCGCGCTCCCAACGCGCCAGCGCGCCTTCTAGTTCCAGACGATCAAGCTCGCGGGATTTGATCGCGTGGACGCGTACGAAGTTCCGCCAGCCCCACTCATAGAGTGCTCGCAGACCCGATGGTTCAGAAAATTCGAGTATTCCTAGCATCGCATCGCGAAAGTCAGTTATCATCCACGAGGGCACGACAGAACCATGCTCTGAGATGGGTATCACGACATCAGGCCGAAGCGTGAATGACGGCATCTCTTGCTGGTCGGAGTCCACAACGAAGGCTATGCCTAGGCCAACGGCTTGGGCAGCGTGAAGCACTCTGGCAACAGTATCGCTAAAGTCTGTTCTTTCAAGACCCCAGTCCGGGAGATTGGAAAGCTCTACACTCAGCGCCACGACGCCTTGAGCGCGCATTCTTGCTAGCGAGTCGCGCAGCTCGTCGTCGCTCAGGGAGCTGCTCAGCTCTTGAGCGGGGATAACTAAGCCCACTGTCTGATATGCAGCATCCCACGCTATGCGCCGCAGCCCTATCCAGATCGAAATCGCTAGGGCCAGGGCGAGCACGCTATACAGAGGATATCGAGTAGCCATTCCTCTCACGTGATCTCACTATAGCACAAAGGGCCGACCCAGTGCCAGGGTGATCGGTGTCTGGGTGCAAACGCCCGCGCGCCATTGACACTTTCAGGAGAGATCGCGTACTGTGGGGCAGAGAGGTGAGAGTATGCTAAGAGCGCTCTTCCTTGTGGGGATCATCGGAGGAGTATGTGTTGCTTCGCTTGCCGCTCAGGAGTTGCCTTCACAAGACCTATCGCAGTATCGCACTATGGGGATCGGGTTGCAAGCGCCGTGTGTCATCAGCTTTCGCTACTGGCTCACAGAGAATTTCGCGTTAGAGCTGAACGGCTTTGTGATCTCGATGGGGGATTTCACGAGCGGATGCGTCGCGGGCAAGGTGCTGCTGCGTTTGGCCGATACAGATATTTTCGATTTCTATGTACTGTTTGAAGCGAATCTCCATATTGGGGAGTATTGGGGGGCGCGTAGCGTCGGCGATATCGCTTTGAAGGGCGGCATGGAATTGAGCATTCTGCCCAGCTTGGCGTTGAACCTGGAGTTTGGCGAGGCGCTCATATTCAGTGCTGATCGGGTGAGCGCCACCCCAGCAGTGAGCTTGGGATTGCACTATTACTTCGTGCGCACGCCGCAGCCGCCACCGGCTGAGTAACTCACATGAGGAGGACACGATGAAGAACATCATCAAGATTGGGAGTCTGGCGCTCGTCGTGCTCACGCTGAGCGCGTACTCGACAGCAGCTCTCGAGAACCTGTCAAGTCACTATGGCTTTGGCACGGGAATGCAGTTGACGTTCCCGATGAAGCCGCCGCAGGCGCTGCCGGCGTCGGGGATGAGCGTGAGGGTCTGGCTCTCGGACTCTTATGGCTTTGAAGCAAATTTCTTTGTCGTGGGCAGCGCGTTGAGCTTCACGCCGCGGGCGTTTCTCAAAGTGATCAATCTTGAGATCGCTGATCTCTATATTGGTCTTGGGGTGGGTCTCTTCGCCTATGCGCCGCCGCAGGACGCGCTGATGCTGTATACGCCCTTGCAAGGTCTTATGGGGCTAGAGATGCGCCTGACGCCGCGCGTCGCGCTCAACGGCGAGGTTGGAATTTTCGGACTAGGGGGAACGAAGGGCGGGGTGACGTCGGGGTTGGGATTGCACTTTTATTTCTGAGTCGGTAAACAAGTATTTTGAATCACGGATTACACGGAAAGAGCCCCGGAGGGCACTGAATTTTTTCCGTGCTTAACCGTAACCCTTTCAGTGACTTCCGTGATTCTGAGCTAGCTTAAACTGCTCTTGCTGGGTACAATTATAAATATCAATCTTCGACGAAGAGGGGATAGATGAAGCTCTGAAACAACTGCACGAGCGAAGCTGGCAACACGTGTCGTGTGGCATCTGCTGAATCCGACTAGCCCACTAAAACCCCACCTGCACGCCCAGCCCCACCCCTGGCCCTTGCCAAATTACAGGCCAACTCCATTGTGCAAATGTCACAAGCTCGCCGAAGATCGAGATCAGCCCAAGAATCAGATTTGCTCCCCAGCGCATCGTCGCCCTCGGCACCGTCTGCACTGTCGGCGAAATCTGAAAACTCATCGGCGCGATGGCTCCATACAG
This sequence comes from Candidatus Bipolaricaulota bacterium, assembly GCA_026414955.1. GTDB lineage: Bacteria > Bipolaricaulota > Bipolaricaulia > RBG-16-55-9 > DRXL01 > JANXCC01. The sequence continues at coordinate 9,152 of JAOAIA010000007.1, read as the reverse complement.
CTCAAGCAGCGAGAGCACGGATAATCTGATCGCGCCAGAGGGCACAAGCTGCGTCGAGCTTGAGAGAAACCATAAATCGAGATCGGCCCCGACGAAAAGAATCCCGATAGAGAGTCGGACTATGGGCGTGATGGGCACACTCGATCCCAAAACTCCCGTGACGTCAACGAGCGCGCCGCCGCCAAGACTGATCAATCGAGCTTCCCCAATGAAGCTACAACACCCGAGAGCAAGCAAGCTCAACAGCACGATAACGATTGCCGTGCGCATGGGAGCCTCCTTTACGAGCGAAAGCATTGTAGTCTTTCATGGAGGCCCTTGACAAAATGCGCCATGAAGCTTTAGCATAAACTTTAGCTTTATGAAAACCCTGACGGTCTTCGGCACGCGCCCGGAAGCGATCAAGCTCGCCCCAGTACTGAAAGAACTTCAGAAGTTTCCAGAGATCACCTCGCGCGTCTGCGTCACCGCGCAGCATCGCGAGATGCTCGACCAAGTCCTTCCCATCTTTGAGATCCGCCCCGATTACGATCTGAACTTAATGCGTCCCAACCAGAGTCTCTATCAAGTAACCGCCGACACGCTCGTGGCCCTCGCATCAGTCATTCAGCGAGAAAGACCCGACGTCGTCATCACCCAAGGGGATACGACGACGGCGTTCGTCGCCAGCTTGGCTGCTTTTTACGCTCAAATCAAGATCGCGCGCGTCGAGGCTGGGCTGCGCACTTATAACAAATACAGCCCATTCCCCGAGGAGATCAATCGTCTGCTCGCCGATCAGCTGGCTGATTTTCACTTTGCCCCCACCGAGCGCGCCAGACAGAATCTCCTGCGTGAGGGCATATCTTCCGAGAAGATCTTCGTCACTGGCAACACCGTGATTGACGCGCTCCAGCAGACTTGGGCGCGCGTGAGAGATCACGACTTCCGCGAGCACTTCTCCGTCCCCAAAGAGATATTCTCGCAGATCGAGCGCGGCGCTAAAAAGCTCTTACTCGTCACGGGCCACCGGCGCGAGAGCTTCGGCCCGGAGTTCGAGAGCATCTGTCTGGGGCTGAAGAAGATCGCTCAAAGCTATCCCAACGTCATCTTGATCTATCCCGTACACTTGAACCCCAACGTGCGCGCGCCGGTGCGCAAGGTCTTAAGTCAGACGGATCGCGTCTTGCTGATGGAGCCGTTGGATTATGAGAGATTTGTCTGGCTCATGGGCCGGGCGTTCTTTATTCTGACGGACTCTGGGGGCATCCAAGAAGAAGCTCCGGCGCTGGGCAAGCCCGTGCTCGTCATGCGCACGGTCACCGAGCGCCTCGAAGCCCTCGAAGCCGGCACAGCGAAACTCGTGGGAACGGATTCCGAGAGAATCTTTGCAGAAGCCGCGCGGCTGCTTGAAGATCGCGATGCCTATGAGCAGATGGCACGCGCAGTCAACCCCTTCGGCGACGGCCACGCCGCCGAGCGCATCGTGCAGATCCTGCGCGAGCGTTTTTGACGAAACACGTCAATTTATGATATTGTGTGCACACCAAGGGAGATGAGAGGATGGCCGCTGAACGACGCTGGATCTTTCTTATAACAGTCGTAGTCTTTTTAGTTGGCTCGACGATCTACGTGCTCCGTCAGCCGCTGGAGTTCGAGACGAGCGCGTTGGTGCGCGTCACGACGCCCCCGCTGCCTAGGGAGTTCGCAGTGCAGCTCAGGTGGGGCGAGGACTTTTGGCGTAGCCCGGACCTGGCCGTCCAGGTCGCCAAGGAAATTAAGATCTCCGGCGAGCCGGAGGAGACGTGGCCCGTCGTCTCCTGGCTGTATCAAAATCTCAAGATCAAAGAGACAGACGGCTTGGTCACGTTGCAGTTGCGCGGCGGCTTTGCCCAGAATGTGGTGCGCGATGCGCTCGCTGCGTACATCGAGGAAGCCTCAGCGAAGCTCAAGAGAGATCTGCGCGCAGCTCTTGAGCGAGAGAGCCAACGATTGAGCGAGCTGCAACAAACATTGGAAAACTATCGTCAGCAGGTGATTCAGGCGCTCACAGCTCGCTTAGCAGAGCGCAAGGCCCTGCTTCAAGCCCAGAAAGCGAGTATTGAAAAAGAGCTGCAAGAGCTTCTCAAATCCCGCCAGATGCGAGTTAGCGAGCAGGGGGCAACGCTGGAGAGCTGGTACTATCGCCATGCTTTAGAATCCCGGCTGCGACGGCTGGAGAGCGTCGAGCGTGAGCTGGATCTGCTGGGAGCCAAGGGGATGAGCGCGTTCGAGAGCGAGTACCAGCGTGTCAGAGAGCTTGAAGGGCGCATCGCTGCGCTGGCGCAAGCGCAAGTCGAAGCGCGCCCGCTTGCAGAGGGCTTTGAGCCGGTGGAGCTGGTCACGCCGGCGCAACTGCCCCAGGGGCCGGTAGGGCCGGATCGCGCGCAGACGATCTTGTGGGGAACGGGTATTGGAGTCATCGTGGGGGTGCTCGTGGCGGCCTTCTCGCCGAGGCGACGTGAGCCGAGCAAGCCGTAATCACTGAAAGCACTGAAGAGAACGGAAGGCACGGAAGACGACTCCTCAAGGATCGTGCAACTCATCGGGATAGCTTAGGAATCGCAGACATTCAGGGGTCTTAATCAGCTCGTAGATGGGCTTTCCGTGGCGCAGCCCTAGCTCCGGGTATTCGCACGCCGAGAGGACACGTAGAGAGGGCAATGCGCCATAGCGCACATTGGGAATGATCTGTCCATCGCACAGCTCAAAGTACGCGCCGCCGCCCTTGGCTTCAAACGGCTCGTAGAAGCTCTGAACTTTCGTGGAGACCCAGTTGGCCATCTTTAAAATCTTTTCTGTGGGGTTGATCGTGATGTGTCCGTAATTGGGGGGCACGAGCACGACCTCTCCTTCGTGGGCGATGACGAGCACAACGTCACTGACGGTATCTCCAGATTGCTTCTGCAAGAGTACATGGGCTTCGCCCTCGAGAACTTGATAGAGTTCGGGGTAGCGCAGCCCCGGCTGGTACTCGGCGTGATAGTGCCCCTTCGTCTTGTTATGCTCGCGCCCCAAGCGCACGGGCAGGAGCACAGTAATGTCATAGCGCACTTGGAGCTTCTGGGCGATCTCGCGATCTTCGGGGAGCACGCAGTCTCGGTACATCAAATACAGAGCTTGATCTAAGTCTGCAGTGCGCAGCCAGTTCTTATCGTAGACGACCGACTGCATCTCGCGCAGCGTGCGGACTTGAAGATCGCGATGACTTTCTATCACGGTAAGACTAAACGATACACGACACAGGGCATCTTGACAAGTGCCTGAGGGCAGTTTTATAATTTGGGTTGCTTTATGCGTCGAGGCATGAGGGCTTGCGGCGTTGTCACTCTCTTGCTCATCAGCGGCTTACAGGTGATCGTCCTGGCGCTGAGCTGCCCCTTGTATGAGTTGCATCGAGAAATCCTCAGCTCCCAGAACGATCACTGGCCTCACCCCGGTCATAGGGCGGGCGCATCGTGCATGTTCAAAGACATAGGGACTGTAAGCGTGATGATCCTGCCTGGACTGGACATCTCTTTGGATCTGCCGACCGTCGTATCGGCGTACACCCCTGGGCCAAGGGAAGAGAACGTCGCTATCCTGTCGTACCCTCCCGTTTACAGGCCCTCGCGTGACCGCCCCTGGCGACCGCCAGCATCTCCTTCTCACCATACGGTTCTCACGGTCTAGCTGAACATCTTCATAAAACTGTTCATTAATGAAGGAGGAGGTTGCTGTATGCGCTCTTTACGCATTCTTATACTTGCCACACTCGTTCTTGTGATCAGCACGTTCATCGGCTTGGTGTCGGAGGATCTCTTCGTCTTCGGCCATGCGAAGTTTGTGGGGAGCAACATCGAGAACGGAAAAGTCTATAGGGTCTCGGAGCTACCGGATCGGCTCGAACTGACGTTTGAAGGGGAGCTGACGCCGCGCAGCCACGTCTACGTCTTCACCGTGAGCGGCACGCTGCTCGTAGATAAGGGCGATGTCAAGATCGAGAAGGAACACGGACACGGACACGGTCACGGCAAGAGCAAGCTCAGCGTCGCCCTCGACAAGGAGAAGCTCACCGCCGGGCTCTACCAAGTGCGGTGGATCGCGGTAGATGCCGAGCATAACGCATTTGTCGAGGGTGGATTTGTCTTTGCGGTCAGAGATTGAGCGGGTGAGAACGGTGGCCAAGCGTTGGTATGGGCTCGCGCTGGGCTGCATCTTGGTGTGGGCGCTTGTCGTGAGCTGGGCGACAGGCCATCCGCGATTGCGCGTGGCCGATACCGTGCCCCCTCCGGGTGCCCTCTTGACCGAGCCACCAAAAGAAGTCAAGCTCGTCTTCAGCGTCGAGCCGGGGGGGCTGATCCCCGATCAGAGTCTCTTCTGGGTCGTCCGACAAGGCCCCGACGAGGTCGTCGTGGTGGGCCGGGTTGACTTAACCGTGGCCGACCGCAACGTCATGCGAGCCGAGCTGAAGGAACGACTCGTGCCGGGGGTCTATCTGGTCAAGTGGGTCGCCGTCTCGCTGCAAGACAAGGGCTTCGCCGAGGGCAGCTACAGCTTTGCCGTCAAGTAGAGTTTAGTGATGAGTGGCTAGTCACTGGGCACTAGCCACTCATCACTGTCTTTTCTATGCGTTTTTTCATGACTGGTCTTTTAGTCCTCCTGGGCGTGCTCAGTAGCTATAGCGAGCTGTTTGCCCATGCGTATCTATTAAGCGCCGATCCACCTGCGGGCGCATCTCTTCAGACCATCCCAGAGAAGATCACTCTGCTCTTCAGCGAGGAGATCGAGCCGCACTTCAGCTCGTTCGATCTCTACGATGCCGAAGGTCAGCTCCTACAGAAGCTCTCGTTCACGACCGAAGAGGGCGGGCTGCGCGCCGTACTCGCACTTCCCCAGCTCGCCCCAGGGGCCTACACGGTCGCGTGGAGGGTGCTCTCCGCGATAGACGGGCACATTACAACCGGGGTGCTTCCCTTTGGGGTGGGAGTAGCGCCAGCTAGCAAACTGAGTGCCGAGACCAAGCTTGATCTTGTCAGAATGCTGGTGCGGTGGGGGCACTCGCTCGCGCTTGTGCTGCTGTGTGGGATGTTCGTCTTTGCCCAGTTTATTTGGAACGAGTCTTTCGCTGAGCTGTGGGGATTGTTAGGTCTAGCTCTGCTCGCAAGTGCAGGGGAGCTTCTTCTGTACGCGAGCAGTCTTGGGGAGCTGAGTGTCTTGTGGGGCACTCGTGTCGGCGTGACGCTGTCAGCTCAGATAGCCATGCTTGCAACGATGGGAATAGTGTTGCGCCATGAGGGGGCGTGGGGCTGGGTGCGTCTGGCGCTGAGCTTAGGAGCATTGGGGATGGGAGCCTTCAGCAGCCACAGTGCAGCTTTGAAAGACCCAATGGCTATGGTGCTCGACATGGCACATCGGGTTGCAGTGGGGAGCTGGGCCGGAGGGTTGCTCGCGCTCGGATTCCTCCTGCGCGGTCGGGGGAGAAGCACCCCGTGGGGTCTGGTGCTGCCGCGCTTTTCGCTCTTCGCCTTGCTCAGTGTCTTCGTGATCGTTGGGAGCGGGGTCTATCTCGCATTCCAGCACATCAGCTCGCTCTCGGCCCTGGTGCACACAGACTACGGGCAATTTTTAGTGTTCAAGATCGCGCTCTTGACGGTAATTTTGGTCATGGCCGCGCTCAACTTCCGTCAGGTGCGGCGCGACTTTCGCGGGGAATACGGGCAGACGGATCTTGCGCCCTTGCGCCGTCGGGTGTGGGGAGAGCTTTTTACTGTTGTGCTTGCGATAGGGGCTGCGAGCGCGCTGGCGCTCTCCCCTCCTCCGAACGTTGTGCCCATGCCGACGGTCCTGGTGCGTGAGGGCGATGGGCTGCGCATCACCCTCACCATCAGTTCGTTGCGCGTCGGGCCGGCGCACTTTGGAGTGCAACTCCGTGATGCGCAAGGGCAGCCCGTCTCTGCCGGTGTCCAACAGGTGATGCTAGAATTTCGTTACATTGAGAGCGACGCGCTGGGCGCTGTTCATGCGATTGCCGAGCCGACGAGCGCGGGTGATTTTGCCGTACACGGCCTCTATCTCAGTGTCGCGGGACGATGGCAGATCGCGGTGCGGGTGCGCCTGAGCGCTCGCACCGAAGATATGAGAGCCGTCTTTGAAGTTCAGGCCTTGCGCTGACCAGAGGCTTACAGGGTCGTTAGGGCTTGCAGGGCTTCTTTGGTGATCTGCATCGCTTGCTCAAGACGTTCTGGACGCGACTCGTCGAGCGCGTCAATGAGCTGCTCTAGGAGCATCTTGATCGGCGTCACCCGAAAGAGCTTTTCGGTATAGACAAACGCGCTGATCCGCTGACGACGCAATAAGAGATTGAGCGCATCGGTCAGTTGGATCTCGTTGTTCTTATCGGGAGTGGTCACTTGGAGGGCCTCAAAGATTTGGGGCGTCAACACATAGCGTCCGACGATGGTCAAGCCGCTGCGTTGTTTTCTCGTTGGCTTCTCTCGCAGCTCTTTTACTAGATAGATGTTCTCACGTAGAAGCTTGCCGAGCTGGGCGATCCCATAATTTTTGAAATCGGCCGCTCCTTCGACGCCCGTCACCGCCAGCACGCTGCACCGATACTCTTCATACAGGGCGAGCATGCGGCGCAAGCAGTGTCGGCCCTCGCCCAAGAGAATATCGTCGGGCAAGATGACCGCGAAGGGCTCATCACCTACGACGCCGTGGGTCGTCAAGATAGCATGGCCCAGCCCCAACTGGGGTTCTTGCACGACGGTGCGCACCTTCAGGCCGCGCGGCAGCTTGAACGTGGGGACGGCCTTGCCGGGCGCCAGCACCAAGATGACTTCGCTCAAGCCCGCTAGGGCCGACTCTTCCAGAGCAGGACGGAGCATCTTGCCCAACTGCTCTGGGGAGAGCAAGCGCGGCTGCCAGCCCGCGATGGGGATGACGATGTGGCGCACGCGCTTGCGCCGCAGTTCTCGCCAGCGCCCGATCATCCGCGAGAATTCTTCCAGCAGCTCGGTGCGTTCCGAGTCAGGTAGCTCCGCAAGCTGCTCGGTGATATCGTGCAAGCGCGGGGTCAGCTCCTCGGCGGGGTGATAGCCAGCCGCTCGCACAAGCTCCCGTTTCTCGGAGGTGGTCAGGTCGAGCGCCTGCATCAGGCGCGCCAGCACCTCCAGAGAGGGCCGGCGTTGCTCTTTTTCGAGGTATGTCACAAAGCTCGCAGAGACCCCGGCACGCTGCGCCAGCTGCGCCTTGGTCAGCTCGAGCCGTTCTCGGTGTGCTTGTAAGAGAGTGGCCAGCTTCTTGAGATCAGCCATCGTTTCTCCGTTAAGCTGCTTGAATCGCGGAGCACGCTGAGGTCTTCTTCCGTGTCTTCCGTTTCCCTCCGCGCTTTCCGTGATTCAAATCCCGTCATTGAGCTTAACCGATGGGCGTTCACTGTGTCAAGTCTTCCGCCGTGATGATCTTCACTTGACTTTCACATTGTGAATATTTTATAGTATTTATAGTTCACTGAGTTACAAGGAGGTAGCCAGTGAAGAGCATTGTATGGTTGGATGAGGTTGGCCGAGCTGATGTGAGCTTGGTTGGGGGAAAGGGCGCATCACTTGGGGAGATGCGCCGGGCGTTGCACGGCATCCCCGTGCCCGATGGGTTCGTCGTCACCGCTGAAGCGTTCCGCACTTTTTTAGAACGCACTGGGCTCGATGCCCGCATCCGCGCGCTCGTCAGTGAGCTCGATACGCATAACGTCCAGATGCTCGCTGAGTACGGGCAAAAAATTAGAAATCTGATTATTGAGACCCCATTGCCCTCTGATCTCGAGGGCGAGATCCGGCGTGCGTATCGCGAGTTAGTGCGCAAGACCGGCTGTACTGACGTCGCCGTGCGCTCCTCGGCGACGATAGAAGACTCCGAGGAGCACTCGTTCGCCGGCCAGCACGATACGTTCCTCAACGTCACGACCGAGGAGATGCTTCTCGATCGCGTGCGCCGCTGCTTCGCCAGCCTCTTCACGGATCGCGCTATTTCGTATCGCCGTGACCGCGGCTTCACCAACGGCGACGTCGACATCGCCGTGGTCGTGCAACAGATGGTGCGCTCGGATTTAGCTGCTTCTGGGGTGCTCTTCACGATTGATCCCGAATCGGGCGCGGAGAACGTCGTCTATGTCACGGCTTCTTACGGCTTTGGCGAGCTTGTGGTGCAGGGTCGAGTCAACCCTGATCAGTTCTACGTCTTCAAGCCGGGACTGAAAAAGGGCTATCAAGCTATCATAGAGAAGCGTCTGGGCAGCAAGCAGAAGAAACTCGTCTGCGCCAACGGCGCCCTGCGCGAAGAGCGCGTCAGCCCGGAAGAACAGCAGCGTTTCTCCATCAGCGATGATGAGGTTCTACAGTTAGCTCGGTGGGCTCTTCAGATCGAAGCGCACTATGGGCGCCCCATGGACATCGAGTGGGCCAAAGATGGGATCACGCAGAAGCTCTTCATTGTGCAAGCTCGTCCCGAGACCGTGCACGGCGCTAAGAGCACCAATAGCTTAGAGAGCTATGTGCTCGAAGAGATGGGAGAGCTGCTGGTGCGCGGCGAACCCGTGGGCAGCAAGATCGGCCAAGGGCGGGCGCATGTCATTCGCGACGTCTCACAGATCGGGCGCTTCTGCCCCGGCGAAGTCTTAGTGACCGAGATGACCGATCCCGACTGGGAACCCATCATGAAGATCGCGTCGGCGATTGTGACCGAGCGCGGGGGCCGCACCTGTCATGCTGCGATCATCTCGCGGGAGTTGGGGATCCCCTGTGTTATCGGCGCCGAGGGGGCTACGCACAAGATTCAGACCGGCCAAGAGATCACCGTAGATTGCTCCCAGGGCGAGGGGCGCGTCTTCGCCGGACGATTGAAGTTCAGAATCGATCGCATTGATGTCGCACAATTGCCCAGAACGCGCACCAAGATCATGATGAACGTGGGCATCCCGGAGACAGCTTTTGCTCAAGCACGGATTCCCAACGACGGCGTGGGATTAGCCCGCGAAGAGTTTATTATCAGTTCGCACATTGGGATTCACCCCAAGGCCCTGATCGAATACGAGCAGCTCAAGGCTCGCGCGGCCCACGACCCGCAGATCGCCCAGATCGTGCAACAGATAGACG
>JAOAIA010000082.1 GCA_026414955.1 Candidatus Bipolaricaulota bacterium | reverse complement strand
GGAGGGATGCTTTATCGGGGATCACCGTCTCATTCTCGACGGTGATCCCCCCGCTCAAGGATTTCTACAAAGCCAATCTCTTGGAACCCCGGTCCGAGAGTCTTGTGCACTTCTACAGCGCACTTGAGAATCCTAGAAGTAATCTCACTTTTCGCTAGGTTGCGTTTTGACATCTTCTTCTTTCTTTCAGTGTTTTCCGTGGTTTCTTCCGCGCCCTCCGCGATTCTACCCCCCCAAGCTCGACATCACCGTCTGGGTGATCTGCCCCGCATCCCAGTGGTGCCCTGCGGGCTTGATCGCGAGCGCTTTCATAATCCCCGCGGCAATAGCCTCGCGATCTCTTCGACGGATAGCGTCTCGAAGATTGACGTGCACATCATAAGCGAGACACGGGCGGATCTCCCCGTTGGCAGTGAGCCGCAGCCGGCTGCACGTCGCGCAATATTTGTCTGAAATCGGCGTGATGAACCCAACTCTTCCCGGCGCACCGGGGACTTTCCAGTAGCGCGCTGGCCCGTGCCCCTTCTCTTCTGCCGGCACCAGACCGTACCTCTCCGTGAGCCAGAGCCGCACCTTCGTGAGATTGAGATATCCTCCAAGCCCATTGAGACTGAGCGCCTCGCCGATGGGCATCAGCTCCAGAAAGCGCACCGTCACGTTCTCCGTCAGCGTGAGCTTCAAGAGATCTTCGATCTCGTCATCGTTGAAGCCCTTCAAGATCACAGCATTGATTTTGAGGGGAGTCAGTCCGACTGCGACGGCGCGGCGTAGTCCGTGCAAGACGGTCTCTAAGCTGCCAAAGCGCGTGATCTTTCTGAACCTATCGGGGCGCAGCGTGTCTACACTCACGTTGATGCGATCCAGCCCCGCGTCTTTTAAGTCTTTGGCGAATCGTTCTAACAGCATCCCGTTGGTCGTGCAGGAGATCTCTTCAAGAGCGCACTCGGTCTTCAGTCTGTAGATCAGCTCTGGGAGATTGGGCCGTACTAACGGCTCCCCGCCGGTGATGCGCACGCTGCGGATCCCTAGCTCTGTCGCGACTTGGACGACCGTGACGATCTCGTCAAACGAAAGGACTTCCTTGGGATCGAAGAACTTCGCGTGCAGGGGCATGCAGTAATGACACCGCAAGTTGCACCGATCAATGACGGAGATGCGCAGATACGTGTGCTCCCGGCCAAATCGGTCCTTCATAACTGAGAGAGATTATGGCATATCCCGCGCGCCCGCGCAAGCGCGCCAGTTGCTTGTCCGTGGGGGGCGGGATATAATTACGATGGTCCGAGCGTGTTTGATCGTCCGTAGTGGATTCCCAAACGCGACAGGATATTTTTACTTTTCACAAGGGGTGTTCGGTGAGCAAGTATATCTTTGTGACCGGCGGGGTGCTCTCAGGGCTGGGCAAAGGGATCACGGCGTCTTCGATTGGGCTGTTGCTCAAGTCGCGCGGCCTCAAAGTCACCGCGATTAAGATAGACCCCTATCTCAACTGCGACGCGGGCACGATGAACCCCTATCAGCACGGTGAGGTCTTCGTGCTCGAAGACGGCACCGAAGTTGATATGGACCTGGGCAGCTACGAGCGCTTCTTAGACATAGACTTAACACGAGATCACAACATCACCACGGGGAAGATCTACCGGAGCGTCATCGAGAAAGAGCGCCGCGGGGACTATCTGGGCGCGACGGTGCAGATCATCCCGCACATCACCGACGAGATCAAATCGAGCATCAAGCGCGTGGCAGAGAGAGATAAAGCTGATGTCGTGCTCGTGGAGGTCGGGGGCACGGTGGGCGATATTGAATCCATGCCCTTCTTAGAAGCTTTACGTCAGATGCACCAAGAGCTGGGCGACGATCACTGTCTCTTTGTGCACACGACGCTCGTGCCTGTTGTCTCCGTCGTCGGGGAGCAGAAGACCAAGCCTACCCAGCACTCCGTGAAGGAGCTGCGGGCTATTGGGATCCAGCCCGATGTGATCATCGGGCGCGGCACTCTCCCCCTCGCCGAAGGGATTCGTAGAAAGATCGCGCTCTTCTGCGATGTCCCCTTCGAGGCAGTCATCAGCGCCCCCGATGTGCGCTCGATCTATCAAGTCCCATTGCTCTTTGAAGAGCAGGGGCTCACGGAGCTTCTGCTGGTGCGCTTGAAGCTCTCAGCCAAGACGAGAGATCTCAGCGCATGGCAGCGCTTCGTCAATGCTGTGCTCCATCCCCAGCACCAGGTGCGCGTCGCCCTCGTCGGTAAATACACAATGCTCAGGGATAGCTACGTCAGTTACGTCGAGGCGCTCACGCACGCCGGCGCGGCCCTGGGCATTGGGATCGAGATCGTCTGGATCGAAGCCGAAGAGTTCTCCGAGTCTCAGATGGAGGGCGTTGATGGCGTAATCGTACCAGTGGGATTCGGCCATCGTGGGGCGGAGGGCAAGATCAGAGCGATTCACTATGCCCGCACGCATAATGTGCCGTTCTTAGGGATCTGTTATGGGTTTCAGTTGGCCGTCATAGAATTTGCGCGCTCCGTGCTGGGCTTAGAGAGCGCAAATAGCACCGAGTTCGGCCCAACGGAGCACCCCGTTATCGATCTGATGCCAGAGCAGAGATCTCTGACAGAAAAGGGCGCGACGATGCGCTTAGGGGCTCAGCCCGTCGCTATTGAGCGTGGCACGCTCGCGCATAAACTCTATGGGACGACCGAGATCTCGGAGCGCCACCGCCATCGCTACGAAGTCAATCCACGCTATATCAGGGACTTAGAAGCAGCAGGGTTGAAGTTTTCTGGGAAGTCGCTCGATGGACGGCGCATGGAGATCTTAGAGCTCCCGGAGCATCCGTACTTTATCGCGTCGCAGTTCCACCCGGAGTTCAAGTCTCGGCCGACGCATCCGCGCCCGCTCTTTGTAGGGTTGGTGCAAGCATGTCTCGCGCGTCGCAAGCTCTTGGTCTCCTCGTGATCGGAGGGCTGATTGGCGGGCTCTACTGGCTCTGGGCGACCATGCCCAGCCTATGGTCAGACGAGGGAGAACTCCGCGCCCCAGCGATCTCCGCAGAGAGCGCTCGTATTGTCCGATACGATGATCACGGGAAGAAGCTGTGGGAATTAAAGGGGCGTTCTCTGACGGTGCAAGAGGACGTCAGCGTTGGTGAAGAAGTGACGCTGCGCTTCTTCGATAGCGAGGGGGGTGAGGTGCTCGTCGTGTGGGCGCCTCAGGCGCGCTTGCATAATCGCACGGGAGATATTGAGCTGCTCGGGGAAATCTCTGCTGTTGGTCGCGAGTTCTCTTTTGTCACGAGAGATCTCATCTGGGACAATTCCAAGAAGCTCTTGAAGACAGAATCGAGCGTGCGCATCGAGCGCGAGGAGTTCGTCCTGACTGGGGAGGGCTTGGAGTACCTTGCGGAGACGGGCCGCGCCACGATTCTTCGCGATGCTCGATTGATCTTGCGAAAACCATGATCTTACGCACAGAAGGGCTGGTCAAGAGCTACGGGGGACGCCGGGTCGTCGACGGCGTCTCTCTGCAGATCGAGAGCGGAGCCGTCGTAGGATTGCTGGGCGCCAACGGTGCGGGCAAAACTACGACGTTTTATATGATCACGGGGCTAATCGCTCACGAAGCCGGGGAGATCTTTCTAGATAATAAGCCCATTGGGCGTTGGCCCTTCTACGCCCGAGCGCGTCTGGGGATTCACTATCTGCCCCAAGAGCCCTCGGTCTTCCGCAAGCTGAGTGCTCTTGAGAATCTCTTGCTCGTCTTGGAGCAAGAGGAATCAAAGCCAAAGGAGCGGGAGCAGCGCGCGCTGCAGCTTTTGCAGAAACTGGGCATTGCTCATCTGGCGCAGCAACGAGTAGATACTCTCTCAGCGGGGGAGCGCCGGCGCGTCGAGATCGCGCGCGCTCTCGCGACTGCGCCGAAATTTCTCTTGCTTGACGAACCTTTCTCAGGGATAGACCCAATCTCTGTTGCTGATATCCAAGAGATCATCCGTGCGCTTGCTGCTGAGGGGATCGGCGTCGTCGTGACGGATCACAATGTGCGTGAGACGTTGAGCGTCACTGATTATGCGTATCTGCTCAACGAGGGCAAACTCTTGCTGAGCGGGCGCCCGGAAGAGATTGCCGCACACCCTTTGGCGCGGCAATACTATCTTGGCGAAGATTTTCAGCTATGACTCTAGTGACGGCGCTATAGTGGGCTTGCGCGTGTAGAGTCTCTTCACCAAGATAAAAGCACCAAAGATGACAAAGAGAATGACACTGATGACCTGGGCTGCCCGGAGCACCTCGGGCACGAGCCAGAGCGCGTCTACCCGCAAAAACTCCATCCAAAACCGCAAGAACGAATAGAGCACAATATAGAGCGATGCGATGAACCCGTCTTGGAAGTTCTTCGTGCGCAGCCACATCAGCAGCCCAAAGATAATCAAGTCGCCGAACATCTCGTAGAGCATAGTCGGGTGAGTGGGAATGTCTCCCCACTGTTGAAACCCCGGCGTGC
>JAOAIA010000081.1 GCA_026414955.1 Candidatus Bipolaricaulota bacterium | reverse complement strand
GCCCCGAAGCTATCGCGATCTCCCGTTGAGACTTGCTGAATACGGGACGTGCTATCGCTACGAAAAATCCGGCGAACTCTTCGGGCTGATGCGCGTGCGCAGTATGCAGATGAACGACGCCCATATCTACTGCACGCTCGAACAGTTCGAAGAAGAGTTCCTCGCCGTCTGTCGCATGTATTTAAATTACTTCAAGCTCTTCGGGATCGAAAAGTATCTGATGCGCTTCAGCACCCACGATCCCAAAGAGTTGGGCAAAAAATACGTCAACGAACCCGAACTGTGGAAGCAGACCGAAGAGATGGTGCGCCGCGCGCTCCAGCACGGGGGCATCAATTACGTCGAAGTTGCAGGCGAAGCGGCGTTCTACGGCCCCAAGATTGACGTGCAAGTCTGGAGTGCCATCGGGCGCGAGTTCACGCTCGCGACCAATCAAGTAGACTTCGCTGTCCCCAGACGCTTCGGGTTGGTCTACAAGAACGCTCAAGGGCAGGACGAGACGCCCATCTGCATCCATCGCGCGCCGCTGAGCACGCACGAACGCTTGATTGGCTTCTTAATAGAACACTACGCGGGGGCGTTCCCCGTGTGGCTCAGCCCCGTTCAAGCTGTGGTGCTCCCCATCACCGACCGCCAGCACGAGTACGCGCAAAGAGTCTTACAAAGACTGAAAGACGCCAACATCCGTGCCGAGCTTGACAGCAGCAGCCATACGCTCAACTATCGCATTCGGCACCATCAGTCCCAGAAAGTCCCATATATGTTGATCGTGGGCGAGCGGGAAGCGCAGAGCGACCAGGTCGCGGTGCGGTTGAGAACGGGGCAGGACTTGGGGGCCAAGCCCCTGGCTGAAGTCGTTCGGGAAATCTCAGAGAAGATCGCTAGGCGCTCGGCGGAATTGTGAGACTAACTTGTGTCGCTTTGTCATTCTGAGCGAAGCGAAGAATCCTTCGGACTGAGTCCTCAGGGCGAAGTCCAGGCCCTTCGCTGTGCTCAGGGTGACATCGAAATAGAATTTATAAAAGGAGGGCCCGGCAGGGAAGGCCCCTGCCGGGCGGGCCTGCACCCTCGATTGGAGCCTATCGAAGGGTTAGCTGAATAATCGAAGCGAAAGAAGCGAGCGCAGAAAAGATCGTTAAGATTGCCGTGCCTGCCAGTACAGCTTGCCGTGATCGTGAGAGCGTCTTCATGACTACTCCTTCCTTGGTTCTTTATCTATGCACAGTGTAGCCGAGGGAGGGTGCAGAGTCTGTGCCGGCAAAGTGAAAATTTCGTGAAAACGAAAACCCCCCGCGTGCGCGAGGGGTTTCCGCCAATGAGCAAGGGCAACGTTTAGCGCAACAGCACGAATTTGCTCAGCAGACGAGTTTGCTGTCCGTCGGGGCTCGTAATTGTGAGCACGTACCAATAGAGTCCATTGGCTGGAGTGCGTGCCCAGTGGAGCGCGAGGGTCGGCCCAGGGCTCTCTTGCGTCGTGATCTGACGGCCATCTAAGCCGTATACCGTCACTTTCAGCGAGCACCCTGGGCAGCGTGGCACGCTCCAGCGCAACTCTCTTGGGGCAAAGCGCACCCTGTGCTCTAGAAGCTCGACGAACTCCTGGGGCTTGACGAGGCGGAAGCGCTTGCGTCGGTCGGCGAGCTTCAACGCCGCGCGCATCTGCGCAGAGATTTTGTCAATGCGCGCGATGGCCCCGTTGAGCAGAGCGCGCCACTGCGCAAACGCCGTGAGCAGCTTATCGCGGGCGCTGCGGATCAGTTCTGCGGGCGACCTCGCCTCGCTGGGATCAACGTCCACAGCAAGCCCTGCCGCCCCTGCGAGGCTGTCTTCGGCTTCCGCTAGCAGAGCGAGAGCCTCTTCGAGCATCGCCTCGATCTCGTCGAGTCGGTCGCTCGACCCCTCCACGTATGCGACGAATACGTCAATAGCTTTGTGAATGCGATTGGCGCGCTCGGTGCTGAGCGTGTTCGTCTCCACGAAGGCGTCTACTTGGGCGCGCACGCCTTCGGCCCGCCCCGCTAAGGACTCCATCAGGAGCCGAGTATCAGCAAGGGAGACGAGCAGTTCATTGACGGTCTCGCGGGTCTGGCTGACGAGCTGGCGAGCGCGCTCGCGAGCCCCGAAGCCGTCAACCAAGCTGAGGGCCAAGCGCAGGTCTTCCAAGGGTTTAGAGAGCTGGAGTTCGCGCCCATGCGCGATGAGATCACGCTTCATCGCGCCGAGCTCATCGCGGCCTGGGCCGGGAGGAGTGGGCCTGATCGCCGTAGTCGTCACGTCGCAGGAAGTGCTGGCGCCCTCGGGGTCTCGGACGGTCAGCCGCACCGAGTACACGCCTTCTTTGTCAGCTTTGAACGACGTGACGGCGGCGCTGGGGTCTTCGATGACCGCCTGGCTCTCGGTAGGCTTGGTGATGAACGCCCATTGATATGTTAAAATCCCCCCTTCGGGATCGGAGGAGCCTGAACCGTCCAGCGCGACTGTCTGGCCGACGAGGACCTCCGGTGCCACAGTCACACATTGCGCGAGGGGCGGACGGTTGGGCGGTGGAGCTTGCGTCACTGTGATCGTCTGTTGGGCGGTTGCTGTAGCTCCGGCGTCGTCGGTGATGGTCAACGTAATGGTAACGCTTCCCGGTGTCGTGGGGCAGGTGAAGCTGACTCTCGGCCCGGTGGCATCGGGTTTCCCATCACCGTTGAAATCCCACTCATATTTTGTGATCTGCCCATTGGGGTCAAATGAGCCGGAGCCGTCGAGCGTGATCGTCTGCCCGGCGTTGCACTGGTACGGCTCGGTATCGGGTTTTCCATCGGGGATGGGGCCGGGGTCGGCCACGGGGGGCTGATTCAAGATGAAGACGAGCTTCTGGCGGAGAGCCAGCTCAAGCTCAGTATACGTGCGGGCCATGATCACGAAGCCGTTCTGGCCCTTAGGGGGGAATTGTCCATTCTGGACGAGCACCCCTGGCTGGGGCCAAACCAGCGTTTTGAGGAAGTTCACAAAGTCTTGCTCTTGAAGGGCATCGCCGATGCCCTCGGCGTCGACTTGGTCGACGCCGGCAGCGACGGCCTCATCGCGGGCTTGGAGGGCTGCTTGCTTGGCTTGCTCGCGCCCCCCAGGAAGATTGGGGTTGCCATCGGTGATCACGTTGAAGATCTGGATAGCTCCCGCGCGAGCGGCATCGC
Source organism: Candidatus Bipolaricaulota bacterium (assembly GCA_026414955.1). Classification (GTDB taxonomy): domain Bacteria; phylum Bipolaricaulota; class Bipolaricaulia; order RBG-16-55-9; family DRXL01; genus JANXCC01. Next base: position 1,431 of record JAOAIA010000081.1, on the reverse strand, counting down.
CGGTGACAAGCCGAGTAGCTAACCGAATCCCTGAGACTAAGGGGGTAAAGCCCCCCGCTTGGAGGGTGTTGCGTACCCGCTGGATTACCGTTGTCACGCTGGTCTCGGTGATCACCGTCATAGGGACTTCCACGGCAGCGCCGTCGATTCCGAGCTGCCGATCGCGCAGGTTGCTGGAGAACTGCACCATCCCGAACTCAACCGTGCCGTTACGCGGGACGACTCCAGGGTTTTCTAAATTCCTGGCGATCGCTTCGATCATCGTCCCGAAATCTTGATTGCTGATGCTCCCTGAGCCATCCATGATGATCACAAGCTGAACCGTGACCGTATTGCTTTGCTGTGCGTTCGGTGCCGTGACGAGCAAAGAGAGCAACCCCATGCTGAAGAGAAGAATCTTCACACTGATGCGACCCATAGAAAAGCCTCCTTCACTGATCACGCTCTGAGACCATTATAGCATATGAGACTGGGCCGACAATGTAACTCACATCACGCTGGCTTCAGCACCCTGCGGCTTTTCGTAACGATTCGGCCTTGTCGGTGCGCTCCCAGGGCAGATCGAGATCGCTCCGGCCAAAGTGTCCATAGGAAGCTAACGGCGCATAGAGGGGCCGACGCAGATCTAATCTCTCGATGATCGCTGCTGGGCGAAAATCAAAGTGCTCTCCAATGAGCTGGACCAGCTCGCCGTTGGGGAGTTTTCCGCTGCCAAACGTATCAACAGTGATAGCCAGTGGGCGTGGCTGCCCGATGGCGTAGGCGACTTGGACTTCGCACTCCGAAGCGAAGCCCGCCGCGACGATATTCTTAGCAACGTAGCGCGCGTAATAGCTCGCCGAGCGGTCTACTTTGGTGGGGTCTTTCCCAGAGAACGCGCCGCCGCCGTGGCTGCCGTAGCCCCCATACGTATCAACCTCGATCTTGCGCCCGGTCATGCCGGTGTCGCCGCAGGGGCCGCCGATTTCAAACCGCCCCGACGGGTTGATGAGAATCACGGTCTTGGCGTCGAGCCACCGCCCGATGACAGGGCGCACAACATACTCAGTTAAGTCATGTCGGATCTGCTCTTGCGAGACGTCTGGATCGTGTTGGGCCGAGAGCACGACCGTGTGCGCCCGCACGGGGTGGCCCTTCTCGTCGTATTCGATAGTCACTTGGGATTTGCCGTCGGGGCGCAGATAGGGGAGTTTGTTGCTCCGGCGCAGCTCGGCGAGTTTACGCACCAAACCGTGCGCGAGCATAATCGGAAGTGGCATCAGCTCTGGGGTCTCCTTGCACGCATAGCCGTACATGATCCCCTGGTCGCCCGCGCCGATGGCGTCATAGGGGTCTTCTGAAGATCTCTTGATGACAGCTTGAGCGATGTCCGGTGACTGCTCGTGAATCGAGACGAGCACCCCACAATGATCGGCGTCGAAGCCGTATTCG
>JAOAIA010000080.1 GCA_026414955.1 Candidatus Bipolaricaulota bacterium | reverse complement strand
GACCAGCGCGATGTCTTCATAACGCACGTTGTATTTGTACATGTAGCGTTGCATCTCCATGGAGAAGATCCAGACGAGATTGGGCTTTAACGGCCTATCTAAGATGGGGTCCCAGATATGCCCGAAGGCGCTCTGGGCGTGGGGCTGGACCGAGGACATCTTCTCCTCGCAGACGACCAGAACCCTCTGGAACATCCCCGAGGCGACATGCCACCACCCCGCGATAGGCGCGAAGACCGCCGTGCCCCCGCCGATGAAGACGCGCATATAGGGCTTATTGGTGCCCCCCGCGCCATCTAAGAGATACTCGCCCTTCTTGTGCACGCCGTCAAACGCATCCGGAGCCGACCCCATAATGACAGCGTCAATGTCTTTGAGAGTAAGCCCGGCTTCATCGAGGGCCATCCTGGCGGCCTCCCAGCTCATCTCCTTGCCCGTCTCTTGCAGGCGCCGTGCGAAGACGGTCATCCCCGCGCCGACTACTGCGACATCCTTGCGAATCTTCTTCAGATCCATGAGACTCCTTTCTTTCAGGACCTCCCCCCTCTCCCTCGGAGGGGAGAGGGGTTGGGGGTGAGGGTGAAGATTCTAATCCCTTCTCGCAAAGACCGCAACAGCTCCCGTCCCGTGCGGCAATCCCCGCCACGACTGAGCAACTCCCACGCGCGCGTTGGGCACCTGTCGTGCTCCGGCCTCGCCGCGCAATTGTAACACGATCTCCAAGGCGCGCTGCAACGCAGAAGCTTCAACCAGATCGCCACACCCCAGCGAGCCGCCACTGAGATTCACTTTCAGCTCGCCATCAACTCCTAAAGCCCCTGATTGCGCCAGCCAGCCCGCCTCCCCAGGGCGTGCAAAGCCCAACGCTTCTAGGTGTTGTAACTCTTTGAACGCGAAGCGATCTTCAACTTCGATGACGTCAATCTGACTTCTAGGATCGGTGATCCCCGCCTGACGATAGGCCATCTGCGCCGCGCGCCGCGCATAGCCCGCATCGGCACTGCGCGCCGCGATCCACGGAGACTCCGACGACCAGCCGATCCCCTCTAAGTAGACCAACGGCTTCTTCGTCAGCCGTCGCGCGATCTCCCCGGCAGCTAAGACGAAGACAATAGACCCATCGGCGCGCGAGGCGATCTCCCACTTCTTCAGCGGCGTGAACGCGTAGCCCGAACGAAAGATCTCTTGAAGCCCAATGCGCGCCCCATAGGGGGCCAACGGATTGTTCAGGGCTTGGCGGCGGTTCTGCACCGCAACAAACGCACACTGTTCTTCGGTCGTCCCCGTTGCGTGCAGATAGAGATTCATCTCTAGGCCCGCAACGTAATGCGGGTGCACGTTGCGCTCTGCCGAAAGCGGGCGCTCGTAGACGGGATCATAGGCCATCTCCAGGACGTGCTCATAGGTTAGAAGCTCGGAGATCTTGCTGTGGGCCTCAACGACAACGATATTGAACAGCCCTGTCTTGATCTGCATATAGGCGTTCGCCAGCCCGAGCAAGCCGTCTCCAGTGACGGTCATCATCGGGCGCAGGGCTGCACCCAACTGATCGGGCGTGAACTCGTCAAAGATCGAGAAGCCCTCCCAGAAGTCTTCGGCGCACGTGATGAAGCTATCTACGTCGCGCCGCGGGTCTATCTGCGCATCGGCGTAGGCTTTCACGGCCGCCTCGTACATCAGCTCCTTCCAGTTGACCTCCGGGGTCTGACTGGTGTACGCCGTATAGCCAACCCCAAGAACAGCGACATCACGCATGGATGCCTCCTTCGCGTTTTGAAAACAACGTATATTATAGCCGTGCCCGACTCACATCTGCAAAGATACCCAGAGCCGTTTTGGACATCAATGCTTACGATCATTTTAGAAACTGCTTTAGGTCATGGTGCGCATGAAGCCCCCTCTCTACAATCGAATTAATCTAATTATCTAGTAGGGGACGAGCAAGGAGGCTCCCATGAAGATGCAGCACGTCGCCAAGATGATGGAGAAGGTCGGCATCCCCGGACGGGATGCGTATGAGCTGCCCACCAGCGAAAAGCGCTTCCCCGATGGCGCCCAGTATCGCATAGAGATCTCGGGGATCGAGCGCGCCAACGTGCTCGACGCGCTCATTGACGAGAGCGAGAAGCGCAAGATGCCCATTCACCGGATCATTTCAGTCGTCATGGGCGCGACGCTTTTAGATACAAAAGAGCTGAAGGAATTCGCCAAGCTCGCGGCCCAAGCCAAGCTCGAGGTGATTCTCACGCCAGGGCCGCGCTCGGCGTGGGACACGGGCAGACAATTAGTTACGCCCGAAGGGGCATTTTCGGGACTGAGATTTCGCGGCTCCGATCAGTTGCGCTATGTGATCTCCGATATCTTTCGCGCGATTGACTTGGGCTTTCGGGGATTTTTAGTGATTGACGAGGGACTGCTGTGGCTGCTGAACGAACTGAAACAGAAGGGCGACATCCCCAAGGACGTCACGTTCAAAGTCTCGATCTACGCGGGGCACGCCAACGCTGCTGGCGGCAAAGTCTTGCAGATGCTCGGCGCGGGGACGTTCAATCCCATCGCTGATCTCTCGCTGCCCCAGCTCGCTTCGATCCGCAAAGCCATAGATATCCCGATGGACCTGCACGTCGTCCTCACTGAGTCGTTCGGCGGATATCTGCGCTTCTACGACACACCGGAGATGGTGCGCGTCTGTGCGCCATGTTATTTCAAGATCGAGCACGGCCCAGCGTGTGCTGCCGGCCCAGGGGCACTCTATAAGCCCTGGACAAGCCCACAGCTCTTAGCCGAGATGGCCCGCGAGAAAGTCAAGTACGCCCAGACGATTCACGAGCTTATTCAAGAGAACTACCCCGAAGCTCTCATGTCCAAGCCGGGCACGAAAGACTTAGCGATCCCCAAGCCCTGACCAAAGGAGACCCACTATGGCAGCCAAAGCCGAAAAACCCGAACGCGAGAAGATCACCATCCCCAAGCTCTACGAGATGAAAGCGCGCAAAGAGCCGGTCAGTTGGCTCACGTGCTACGATTACCCCACGGCGCTCTTGATGGACCGCGCCGGCATCGAGATGATCTTAATCGGGGATTCGCTGGGCATGACCATGCTCGGCTACCAGACAACGCTCCCCGTCACGATGGACGTGATGATCACATTCACGGCAGCCGTCTGTCGCGCTGTCAAGTACGCGTTCGTCATCGGGGATATGCCGTATATGAGCTATCAAATCTCCAAAGAAGAAGCGATCAGAAACGCTGGGCGCTTCATGGCCGAGTGCGGCACCGACGCCGTGAAACTCGAAGGCGGCGCGCGCATGGCTCCCATAGTCCGAGCGATCACCGACGCGGGGATCCCCGTGATGGGGCACATCGGGCTGACCCCACAGTCATATACTCAATTAGGGGGCTACAAGGCCCAAGGGCGCGACGCCGAGACTGCGAAAAGACTGATCGCTGACGCCGAAGCCTTAGAAGAAGCCGGGGCATTTGCGATCCTCCTTGAGTGCATCCCTGCCCCCGTCGCAAGGATCATTCACGAGCGCGTCGCGATCCCCGTCTACGGCTTAGGGAGCGGCAAAGACGTGGACGGCCAACTGATGATCGTCCACGATATGATTGGGATGTTCGAACGCTTCACACCCAAGTTCGTCAAACGCTATGCGAACTTAAGCCCAATCTTGCTCGAAGCGTTCTCACAGTACCGTGAAGACGTGAAGCGCGCAAGATTCCCGCAACCGGAGCACTTCTACAACATGGTCGAAGGGGAGCTGGAGAAGCTCCTCAAGGCGCTGAAGAAGAGATAAAAGACGTAGGGGCGAACGGCCGTTCGCCCCTACACAAATCATCACTCCGGACAGCACCCCTTAATAGACTCTTCGAGCTTTTGCGCCTCGACTACGGCAATCGCTGCCAGGTTCACAATATCTTTGACTTCGTGATAGCGTTGTAACACGTGGGCGGGCTTGCGCGTCCCGATCAGGATCGGCCCAACGATCTCCGCGTTCGCCAAGCACTGCACGAGCTTATAGCTGATATTCCCCGACTCCAAGTTGGGGAAGATCAAGACGTTCGCAGGTTCTTTCAGGCGATTGAACGGATACCCGCCGTTAAGAATTTCTGGGATGAGGGCGGTATCGGCCTGCATCTCGCCATCTACGATGAGATCGGGCGCGCGCTGGCGCACCAGCTCGACAGCCTGACGGACACGTTCCGTGCGCGCATGGCGCACGCCACCAAAATCTGAATACGAGAGCATCGCGATTCTCGGCTCGATGTCGAAGTCTTTGGCCAGGCGCGCCGTCAGGATCGCGATCTCTGCGAGCTTTTCCGCGTCGGTCTCGACGTTGACCGTCGCATCAGCGAAGAGCAAGACTCTATTCTTGAGCGTGACCAAATACGCCCCAGCGATGGTCTTGCAATCGGGGCAGGTCTTGATGATCTGCAAGATGGGGCGCAGCCCTTCGGGATAGTGAAAGCCCAAGCCCGCGATCATCCCGTCGGCGTCGCCCAGCTCGACCATCACCGCAGCAAAGTAGTTGGGCTTGGTGATCAGCTCGTGGGCCTCATTGAGCGCGACCCCTTTGCGACAGCGCAGCTCGTAGAGTCGTTGGGCATAGCGTTCGCGGCGCGAGTCGGTGCG
>JAOAIA010000079.1 GCA_026414955.1 Candidatus Bipolaricaulota bacterium | reverse complement strand
ATCCAGCGCCGTCTGTAGCGGCGCAACTTCCGCCCATCTTGCACAGGCGATCTGGTGCGGTTCCTCCGATGAGGGCAGATCAACTCGATCCCGCGCCTCTTCAGCCGCTCTCGCAAAGGGTCGCTGTCGTAGCCGCGATCGGCGATCAGCCGTTCCGGGTGCTTGCGCGGCCGCCCAGGCTGGCCCGCTCGCTTCACGGCCACCGTCTCCAGTGCCTTCTCCAGCAGCGTCACCTCCGCCGGGGTCGCCGCGTCCAGGTATGCTCCCAGCGGAGTACCCGCGCCATCGACCAGAACCAGCCACTTCGTGCCCTTGCCCCGCTTGGTCTTGCCGACCTTGAGCCCCCTTTTTTCGCAGGGGCGAAGCTCCCATCAGCAAAGCACTCATCCCAGCGGAGCTTCTGTTGGTCATTGAGTTGGGCCAGGAAGGCCCGCCACAACTCCACGAGCACCCCGCTCTCTTCCCACTCCCGCAGGCGGCGCCAGCAGGTGCTAGGGCTGCCATACCGGCGGGGCAGCTCGCTCCAAGGCGCTCCGGTCCACAGAATCCAGAGGATGCCCTCAAAGCACCGACGATCCTCCACTCGAGGTCGGCCGCCCTTGGGGTGGGGCTTGGGCGGTGGTAAATGGACGCGAATCCTCTGCCACTGTTCATCGGTTAGCTTTCTCCAGGCCATACCTCCAGCTTATCATAGACTAGAAGAGGTTTTGAAATGACTTCTAGCTTTATCTTACATTCGGATTGCTTGCAGCAAACGGCCCGTTAGGATTAGGCACAAGCCAGATCGTCAGCACAAAAGCTTCTCCAGCCTTAGGCCAGCTTTCTACGCTGAACCCAAAGAGCCGCCCTTCGTCAAGCTTGAACGCCACATAGCGCACCCCAACTAATCTCTGGGCGCTGTCGTAGAGCAAGATCGGCGGCGTCGCCAGCGCCAACGGCGCGTTCAAAATCTTTTCGTTCAGATAGACCTGCCCAAGCCCAGAAACAAAAGACCCCAACGGACGATATCCCTCAGCGTGCGCCGCACTCAGATCGCGATAGCGCGCGAAGCTTTTATAACTATAATTGAGATGATTCAGCATCTCTAAGTCTTGCTGGGTGAGCAGATAGCGCGTTCCGGGAACGTAAACCCCAATGCCGAAGCGCGTCGCCGCATCTTTGAGTTCTTCGTCCGTCACGCGCCCGTCGCGAGTGTAATACTGCAACCAATTGGGGAAAGCAATCTCTCCCGTCAGCGACGTCGTCGCTAGAGTATTTATATCGAATCCCAAGGGGACTCGCCCCATGACCGTCACAATAGCAGAAAACTCGGCGGTGCGCCCTTGGCTGTTGGTCACGCGCAATTTCACGGCACGCGGCCCAGAGTCGCTGAACGTGTGCTGCACTGTGGGCGTCCTCACCGTCTCGTCGAAGATCCCGTCACCGTTCCAGTCCCACTCGTACTGAGTGATCTCGCCGTTGCCCGACTGCGACGCCGATGCGTCGAACGTCACAGGCTCTCCAGCGTTGGGCACGGCGGGGGAGAACGTAAACCGCGCGCTGGGGATCACCGCTCGCATCGCTCCAGCGCCGTTGACCGTCACAGTCTTGGTGAAGTCTGCCGTCGCGCCGTCGTCGTCGGTGACGCGCAGCGTCACGTTGAAGTTCCCTGCAAGCTCGAAGACGCGACAGATTCTTAGTTCTGTCGTCGTCTCATCGAACGTCCCGTCGCCGTCGAAGTCCCATTCGTAGCGCACGATCTTGCCGTCGGGATCACGAGATTCCGAAGCGTTGAAGCAGACTTGGTCGCCCATCTTGGGCGTTTCAGGGGAGAAGCGAAACGCCGCGATTGGGGGCTTGTTGAGCTTGTTGACCGTGAGCGTTGCGGTGGGAATATTTCGCTTCTGAAGTTTGTTTTTCGGATCGCGATACTCGATGACGGAGGCTTGTCCCAGCTCAAAAGTTCCTCCGGAGCGCGCCCCGATTTGAAACGAGACCGTGCGGGTCTCGCCGGTGACGACAACTGGAAAATTCCATTCGAGCACCGTTGCGCCCTTGGCGCCGCGACGAACTTGGGCTGGCTCAAACGCGCCCTCAAAGAGGACCTGTTCCGGCAACGTGACGCGCAGCCGCACGAAGCGCGCCACAGCTTGACGACCGAGCTTCTTCAGAATTCCTTCGTAGACTTGGGCGTTATAACTCCCAAAGAACGCGCCCCTGGATCTTTGCGCGATCTGGCTGAGCGCGACTCTGTTCATAGCCCCGCTGAGGCCCACTGCATAGATGGGGATCTGATTTTCCCCGGCGCGCTGCGCTTCCGGCAAGGGCGAGCGCCCCACAAGGCTATTCCCATCTGTAGGGAGCACGATTGCTTTCAGGGCCTCTGGGCGCCCATGCGCTGTTAATTCATCAATAGCTAGCGCGAGGGCCTCGCCTAGTGCTGTCTTTTTTCCCGGCTGCGCGCCGTCAATGATCTGATAGGCTTGGGCGCGATCCGGCGAGAGCGGCAGCAGCATCTCCGCAGTCTCGGCAAAACCAATGACGGCGACTTGGTCGTCCTCGTGGAGATGGTGCAAGAACTCCTTCCCGATCTTCTTCACCGTCGCGAGGTTGACGCTGGCCGAACGATCGAGCACGAAGACGATGTCCACCGGTCTCTCCGGCGCAGGGAACCCGCGCAGCAGAATCTTTACGGCTGCCGAATCGGGGGACTGCCCACTGCTCTTCGTGAAAATCGTGTTTGGGTCTATGACTTGTTCAACTTGCAACTCGAACGTCTGAGCGACAATGCCAAGGTGGGCAGTGAGCGCGATCACGCCCACCGTGATAAAGAACTTCTTCACAGTCGTTCACCGTCTTTGAGTCTAACCGAAATGGGGGGCCAGAGTCAATACTGTAACGTAATCGGCGCTACGCTCGGAGCGTGATCTTGACAACAAAAGACCTCTGCCCAATGTCGCAAGAGATAGGGCTTCACTTCTGCTACAGAGACTGCTCTGCCCAAAAGCTCGCTCATCGTAGTGATCACATCGCCGTCGAGGCCGCAGGGGCGGATCATGCGAAAATAGCTCAAGTCTACAGAGACGTTGAGGGCGAAGCCATGATAGCTCACCCAGCGTCGCACGGCGATCCCAATAGAGGCGATCTTTTTCGTGCCGACCCAGACGCCTGTCAGCCCCGGCCGTCGTTGGGCTAAGAGTGAAAAATCCCGCAGAGTGCTTATGAGCACCTCTTCGAGATCACGCAGGAAGCGATGGACATCTCGCCCGCGATCTCTTAAATCTACAATGGGATAGCCGACGAGCTGTCCCGGCCCATGAAACGTGATATCTCCGCCGCGCTCGACGAGGAAGGCCCTCACCCTGCTTGTGCGAACCCTCTCTTCACCCTCACCCCCAGCCCCTCTCCCCGGGGAGGGAGAGGGGAGCAGGGATGAGGGGCTTGAGGGCCTCCCTCCGCGCCCAATCGTGAAGACCGGCGGATGCTCCACCACGATGAGCGTATCGGGGATCTGGCCGGCTTGACGCTGAGCGACAAGCTCTTTTTGCAACTCCCAGACTTTTACGTAGTCGCGCACGCCAAGATCGAGCACGTTCATATCGCTATCTCTTCACGCTGCCTCGATAGAACGGGAGCTTGGTCATTTGGGCTTTCTTTCTCTGCCCGCGGATCTCGATCTCAAGTGCCGCCGTTGCAGCGATATCGGCTGCGACAAACCCCATCGCCAAGAACGCATTGACCGACGGGGCGAACATCCCGCTGGTGACGGCTCCGACTTCTCGGCCGTCGGCAAAGATCTTATAGCCCTGTCGGGGCACCCCCGGCTCGAGCATCTTCAATCCGATCAGCTTCTTTTTGGGGCCTTGGTGCTTCTGCGCCAGCAAGATCGCTTTGCCGTTATAGTCGATGTCTTTCTCTTTGACCGTCCAGCCCAAGCCCGCTTCTACGGGGGTTGTCTGTTCATCAAGCTCATGCCCATAGAGGGGCATTCCCGATTCAAATCTGAGCGTGTCGCGCGCTCCGAGGCCGATGGGCTTCGCCCCAGCTCGTATCAGCTCATCCCAGAGGCGCACGATCACGCTCGGCTCAGCGTAGATCTCGAAGCCGTCCTCGCCGGTGTAGCCGGTGCGCGAGAGCAAGACTTCAGAGCCGAGCACGCGCGCCGGCGTCGCCCAATAGTATCTTAAGTCTTTGAGCGCGCACGCTGTGAACGGTTGCAAGAGCCGTTCTGCTTGTGGCCCTTGAACGGCAATCTGGCCGTATTCAGCGCTCACGTTTTTTACCGTGACTTTGAAATTTTTGGCGTTCTGTTGCACCCACGCGAAATCTTTGTCGGTGTTTGCAGCATTCACGACGAGCAAGAAGCGATCTGGCAGCTTATACACTAAGAGATCATCAACAGTTCCCCCGGACTCATAGCACATGGGGGAGTAGAGCACTTGGTACTCTTTCAGGGTGCTGGCGTCGTTGGTGATAAGTTTCTGCACGAGATCGTGCGCGTTAGGCCCTGTGATTTCGAGCTCGCCCATGTGGCTGACGTCGAAGATCCCCACAGCAGCTCTCACGGTGGTATGCTCTTCAATGATGCTCGTGTACTGTATGGGCATCTCCCAGCCGCCGAACTCGACGAGCTTGGCTCCTAGGCGTGTATGAGCTTCGTATAAGGGCGTGCGTTTGAGCGCCATAGAGT
>JAOAIA010000078.1 GCA_026414955.1 Candidatus Bipolaricaulota bacterium | reverse complement strand
CTTTTAAGACAATCAATACCCAAGGATTGAGACTATGGCACGAGCTATCCTTCTTGAGAAGATCTCGAAGAGATTGGAAAAGCTTTCTGACGCAGAACTCCAGCGCCTGCTGGAGATTGCTGAAAACTTAGAGGAAACCGATCGTCGCTGCCTCAGGCACTTTGGCATCTGGGCCGAGCGCGCTGACCTTGAAGATTCAGCAGCATGGGTCAGAAGGCTGCGCGACGAAAAGCGTTCTGCATGACTATCTTCGACACTGACTCCTGGTTGACTTTCTCAAGGGGAGATCAGGTGCTCTTGAATTGCTACTATCAGCGTTATATTACTGTGGTCAACCTGATCGAGCTATATCAAGGCGCTCCGGATAAAAAGACTTTAAGACAAATCAAGAGATTCGTTAGGGACTCCTTCGCTGACGTTTTAACACTATCCCCAGCTACTTCGCTGCTCGCAATAGATCTTATTGAAAGATATGCCCTGCCGAGCGGGTTGCGGTTAGCTGATGCTTTCATAGCTGCTATCGCCTTAACCGAGGGGGCGACTTTAGTCAGTGGGAATTACAAACACTTCAGGGATATTGCTGGACTAGCATTGGAAGTGCCTGCCTACCAACGGCAAGCGCCATAAAGCTTGCACAGCCTCGCCCGCTCGATTACACTTAATCTCTGATCCCTATGAATAAGAGACGGACAGCTTCCCACGTGCGCCAGACGTTCTTGGAGTACTTTCGTTCTAAAGGGCACACGGTCGAGCCAAGCTCATCGCTTGTCCCCGACGACCCAACCCTGCTCTTCACCAACTCCGGCATGGTGCAGTTCAAAAAGCTCTTTCTGGGCTTGGAGAAGCGCTCGTACACCCGCGCCGCCACAGCGCAGAAGTGTATGCGAGTATCTGGGAAGCACAACGACTTAGAGAACGTCGGGCCGTCGCCCCGACACCACACGTTCTTCGAGATGCTGGGGAATTTTTCGTTCGGCGACTACTTCAAGCGCGACGCCATCGCGTTCGCATGGGAGCTGCTGACGGAAATCTACGGCCTAGACAGAGAGCGCTTTCACTTCACGGTCTACAAAGACGACGAAGAGTCTTTTCAGCTTTGGCAAGAGATCGCCCAAGCGCCTAAAGAGCGCATCCATCGAATGGGGGAGAAGACAAACTTCTGGATGATGGGCGATACCGGCCCCTGCGGCCCCAATACAGAGCTGATCTGGGATCGCGGAAGAGAGTTCTGCGACTGTGGGCGTTCGGATTGTTCCCCGGCTTTGGACAACGACTGCAATCGTTGGTTTGAAGTCTGGAATTTGGTCTTTATGCAGTTCAATCAGGAGCCAGACGGCAGACGCACTCCCCTACCCAAGCCGGGCGTGGACACGGGCATGGGTCTGGAGAGAATCGTCGCGGTCTTGCAGAACGCTCCGAGCAATTACGACACCGATCTCTTTGGGCCGATCTTCGAGGGGTTGCGCGCGCTCACCAAGCACAGCACAGAGCAGATGCGCCAGCACTACGTGCCCTACAGAGTGATCGCCGATCACGGGCGCGCCATGACGTTCTTGATTGCCGACGGCGTGTTGCCCAGCAACGAGAAGCAGGGCTATGTGCTGAGAATGGTCATGCGTCGGGCGATCCGCTTTGGCAAGAGATTAGGGCTGCCCATGCCCTTCTTGCCCCAGGTCGCCCGGCTCGTCATCGAGACGATGGGCGAGCACTATACAGAACTCAAAGCGCAGAGAGACTTTATTCTCAAGGCCGTCGTCTACGAAGAAGAACGCTTCGAGCGCACGCTCGATCAGGGTCTGGAGCGGGCTGAAAGAATCATCTCGGAGCTGAAGCGCAAGGGCGAGAAACTTATCTACGGTCCAGAGGCGTTCTTCTTGCACGACACCTATGGGTTCCCCGTGGAGATGCTGGAAGATATTGCGCGTGAGCACGGGATGCACGTAGATCGTGTGGGCTTTGAGCGCGAGATGGAGAAGCAGCGCGCGCGCTCACGCGGCCTCGAGCCACGCCCGATGGGGAGCGCCCCTTCAGCGCGCCATACGCTCCCGGCTACACGGTTTGTAGGCTACCAGACCCTGGAGCACCCATCAGAGCTTCTTTTTGCCGAGGAACAGCTCTTGGTCTTCCCCGAGACGCCCTTCTACGCCGAAGCCGGCGGCCAAGTCGCCGACACGGGATGGATCGAAAATCTCTCGCGCCCCGGCAAAGCCGAGGTCGTGGACGTGCAGAAAGACGAGCGCGGAGTCTATCTCCATCGCGTGCGCGTGACGGAAGGAGAATTTCACGCTGGAGATCGCTGTTTGCTCAAAGTCGACGCGGAGCGCCGTGCCCGCACAATGCGCAATCACACGGCGACGCATCTGCTGCACGCGGCGCTGCGCCGGGTCTTGGGATATTCTCAGGGGATTCAAGCCGGCTCGCTCGTCGCCCCAGATGAACTGCGCTTCGATTTTAAGCACCTGGCCCCGCTGACCCCGGAAGAGATCGCCCGCGTCGAAGAGCTGGCCAATCGCGCGATCCTCGCGGACTTGTCCGTAATTATTGCCGAAGAACCCCTAGAATCGGCCAAAGCCCGCGGCGCGATGGCGCTCTTCACCGAAGACTACGCGGGGAAAGAAAAAGTGCGCGTCGTCACCGTTGCCCCTCTCCCCGGCGACGACAAGCCCTTCAGCGTCGAGCTATGCGGGGGCACTCATGTCCAAAGAACCGGACAGATCGGGCTGTTGAAGATCACGAGCGAGGGGAGCGTCGCCGCGGGAGTGCGACGGGTGCACGTGGCCGTCGGCGAGAATCTCTTGGCGTATCTGAGGGAGCGCGAGCGCGTAGAATCGAAGCTCTCTCACATGCTCAAGACGTCTGAGAGAGAGCTTGTCCCCAAGCTCGAGGCGCTGCTTGCCGAACGCGAGGCGCTCTTGCGCGAGCGCGACGCGCTCAAGCGACAGTGGCTGGCCTGGGAGAAAGACAAGCTCCTACACCAGCGTCATAGAGTCAACGAAGCGTCGGTGGTCTGCGCGCGGGTTGATCTCTCGGTAGAAGACTTAAAAACGCTCGCGGATTTGCTCGAACCGGAGATCGCCCCTGGAGTAGCGTTGCTCGGCGGGGCTTTGGGTGAAAAAGTCGCGCTTGTCTGTAAAGTCAGCGAGGCCCTGACAAAGAAGCTTCACGCCGGGCAGGTTCTCAAATCCTTGACCCCGTTGATTGGCGGTGGCGGCGGCGGCAACGCTCGCTTCGCCCAGGGCGGCGGCTCCAACCCCAGCGGCCTGGCCGAAGCCCTGCGCCAAGGCGAGGCTCTCATCCGCGCCCAGCTCTAATACTCGTCGTCTTCGTCGTCATCCCAGTCTTCGTCGTCGTCCCAATCGTCCTCGTCATCCCAGTCGTCTTCGTCGTCGTCTTCGTCATCCCAGGGCTTCTTCTTGAGTTCGATCTCGTCATCCCACCGCGTGGTCATCCAGCATCACCTCTTCGCTAGGACTGTGCCAGAGTTTAGAAAAATTTGGAGAGAAATTCAAGCTAAGCTTGTGATGAGTGGGGAGTGACTCATGACTCGTCACTCATTACTGTCTTCCTACGGCGGTGCTTCTGAAAGGCCTGGAGCGCGTAGGGGTCTTCGTGCAAGAAGCTCACGAGGGCGCGCAGACACTCCAGCGTCTGAGGGCTGAGATGGTGCTCGATGCCCTCAACGTCTTTTTGGATGGTCGCTTCGTCCACGCCCAAGATTTTTAAAAGCTCTTCAAGCTGACGATGACGATTCTTCACCGACTTGGCGATGGCTTCCCCTTGTGGGGTGAGCGTAATCCCGCGATATTTCTCGTATTTGACGAGGTGCTCGCTATCGAGCCTTTGCAGCATCTTGGTGACCGATGACGATTGCACGGTGAGCGATGACGCGATATCAATGACGCGAGCGTAGCCCTTCTGTTGGATCAGCTCGTAGATGCGCTCCAGATAGTCTTCAGCACTGGGTGTGGGCATAGGGCTAGCGACCAAGCACGATGAAGCGCCCGTACATCGTGGAAGCATGCAGCGGGTCGTAGTACGTAAATTCCCCAACCCGCTGTGGCGTGAACTCCACGGTTGCTGACTGATCGGGGCGCAGATATTGAGCGAGGCCGACGTCATGATTGGCGATCTTGAAATCGTGCAAGATGAGCTGGGTCTCTTTGTTCTTGATGGTGATCCTGACGCGATCTCCAACTTGTACGACGATGTCCGGGTTTTCCACCCCCATGATCGCGAGAGGGCTTTCGCCGATGAAGCGCGTGTTCATGATGACCAACGTGAACTCCCGTGCTTTTCCTGGGGGAAGAGGCTCCGCGGGATTGCACCCGACGACACCGACCACGATCACTGCTCCAAACGCGATCACCGTGAGCGCCAATTTCATTAGATAGAACCTCCCCATATCCCTCAATAGCATAGCAGAACTTGTCATTGAAGGCAAATCTCGAGTTGCACGGGATCGCCTGTTTTACGTATAATGAGCGAAATCTCGGTCACAGAAGCATTCAAGGGGGTTTAACTCGCATATGAGTTTTGTCTACACATCGGGGATTGTCGCCGTGCTCACGCTCGGCTACGTCGGGTACTTGATCATGCGCCTGCGAGGCTTCGACGAGGGCGAGGAGCGCATCCGCCAGCTCTCCCTGTATGTGCGCGAGGGAGCCGAAGCATTTCTGCGCCGCCAGTATCTCGTCGTGGCCATCTTTCTCGCGGTGCTCTTTGTTCTCTTACTGATCATGAGCTTGGGCGGGCTGCTCAGCCCCTGGGCACCGTGGGCCTTTCTTACTGCTGGGGCGTTCTCCGGGTTAGCGGGGTATCTGGGGATGAAGATCGCCACCGCCAGCAACGGGCGCACCACGACGGCCGCCAAGCAGAGTCTGAACCGAGCGCTGCGGGTCGCGTTTGAGGCCGGCAGCGTGATGGGATTTTCGGT
>JAOAIA010000077.1 GCA_026414955.1 Candidatus Bipolaricaulota bacterium | reverse complement strand
TAAGAGACAGATGAAACCCTGCTGCACATCGAGCTGGCCCAGCCCGTAGCACCCGGCGAGACCGTCACCGTCGTGCTTGACTTTGAGACGAAGTTCCCGCACATCGCCGGGTCGGATGAGGGTTTTCATGACGGGATCTTCACCTGGCGCTTCGGCTGGAGTCCCATCCCCGTGCCCGCGCTAGAACTCATCGAGGGGCGCTACATCGCGCCCAGGCCGTACTATAAGTTCCTGATACCTACAGCATATTATGAGCTTGAGCTGACGCTGCGTGATGAGTACACGGTTGCTGTGGGTGCGGACTATCAGACCGAGGAGCCTCACCCAGAATTGAAGGGCCACAAGATCGTGCGCGCCACCTCCGACGTCCCCGTGCGCTCTATTCCCATCAGCATCAGCGAGAAGCTCAAAAAATACGAGCTGAAAGAAGAGATTCCCATCGTGGTCTACTATCGTCCAGGGCACGAGGCAAACGCGCGCCTGCTGGCGACCTACGCCAGTGAAATTTTACGCTACTATCAGGCGCACTTTGGGCCGTATGACTATAAACGCTTAGTTATCGTTGAGTCGTCGTCCGATGGATACTTCGGCATGACCGCCGACGGCTTCGTTATTCTGGGCAGCTCGTTCTTCTTCGAGAAGGACTTGGGGGTCGCGGGGATGCTCGACCGCCTGACTGAATACGTGTTGGCCCACGAGCTCGCCCATCTATGGTGGGGCATTGGCATCGGGGCGGACTTAAACGCTGAGAACTTCATCTCCGAGGCGTTCTCCGAGTATCTCTCGATCACGTACTTTGAAGAGAAGTACGGGGAGTTTGAGCCTAATCTCATCCGCATGGAGCGTTCCGGCCTGTTGGAGAGATTTGTCGAGTCCCAACTGGGGTATCTCAATCTGCGGAGACATCTGAGCGAGCTTCCATACGTGATGGCGCACAAGAACCGCTTCGATGAAGCGATCATCAAGCCCCAACAGGACGTGCGCTACTTGAACTATAGCGCGGTGCGGCTCTATAACAAGGGCTACTTAGTCTTGCGGGCGCTGCGCGGGCTTTTGGGACACGAGATGATGAATCAGATTCTTCAAACAGCTCACGAGCGTTGGGCACATAAGTTTATCACGGTGAGCGAGTTTGAGGGCTTAGTCGAGGAGATCTCTGGGAGAGATTTCACAGAGTTCTTCGCGGCATGGCTGCACCGCGACGATGACCCCGCGCTCTATCTCGATTACGCCGTGACCGGCTTTGAGACCAAGCCCCTAGAGCTGCCCAAAGACGCGCCCAAGGACGCCGATAGATACACAGTGCGCGTCTTCTTGGAGCGCAAAGGCCCTATTCACATGCCGGTCACGGTCGTCGCCGTCTCCGAGCTTGATGAAGAATATACGTATATCTACGAGAGCGATAAGCCTTCAGAAGTCTGGGAATTTCGCAGCAGGCGCCCCATTAAAGAAGTGCGCGTTGACCCCAACGAAGTGACCCCTGATGTCAATCGGTTAAATAATTATTCTCCCCAGCGGACGCGGGTCATCACCAACGGGGATAACGACCTGCCGTTGGATGCGTATTTGGTGCGCATGAATCCGCTAGGGCAGACGATTGAGATCGGCTTTTTGAACGAGTATCGGCTGATCTTCGCCAACGGCTATGTTGGGGGATGGCTCAATCTGGGGCGCGGCACGGTGCTCTCAGCGGTCGCTGCGCTGGCGGGCACGGATATCTTTGGGATCGCTCAGCTCAGTTGGCTGACGTTCGCCCAGCCCAACATCGGCTATCGTGGGGTCTACTGGGTGCCGCAGGAGCAGTTTGCGCTCACCGTGGCGCGGCTGCTCGACGCCCCCGAGGGGCTTAGCGGCCCCTTCGTCCCCGTGGTCTTCGCGGGGTTCGACTACCAGCGCAGTGACCTGCTCAAGAATCTTTATGTCTTCGGGCTGTCGTTGCGGCAGGGCCTGGATTTCACCCAGCTCTCGCTCCACGGGATTACCCGTCTTCGTCTGTGGCCCAACGTCTACCTAGACGTCGCCGGAGACGTAGGGCTGGGGTTCAACACCCAGGGGAGCTTCCGCTTCAACTTGAGCGAGCTGAGCAGCTTTCAGGACGCCGAAGGGTTCCCGTTCACCGACAGATTCCGGTGGCTCAGCTACGCCGAGGTGAACTTCCCGCTGCAGCGCACGATGGGGTACAATCTGTTCAATCTCGCGCTGCTGAACGAGATAGATCAAGCAGTCTATGTGGTCGCAGCGCGCACGGCCCCAACGCTGCAGACGCTCTGGAGCATGGACGATGTCAAGGTCGAAGCGGGGCTGGAGTTTCGCCTGCGTGGCACGAGTATCGGTGGCTTGCTGCCGTTCACGCTGCTGCTGCGCATCGGGTATCCGGTCGTGGGGGTCGAATACGCTGAGCAGCGCCTGGTAATCTCTCTCGGGGTGGCATTCCAATAATGCGCGTTTCGTACAGATGGCTGACGGAGTTCGTCTCGGTTCCCAGTGAAGAAGGGTTCGTACAGGAGCTGGCGGAGCGGCTGACGCTGGCGGGTTTGGAAGTCGCGTCGGTAGAGCGCATTGGGAGACCCGAGGGGATTGTCGTGGGGAAGATTCTCACGGTGCAGCCCCACCCCAACGCTGACCGATTGAAGATCTGCGAGGTCTCGCTGGGACGCGAGACGGTGAGATTAGTCTCGGGAGCGCCTAATGTAGCAGAGAATGCACTCGTGCCCGTGGTTCGCGCGGGGGGGCGGCTCCCCAACGGGCAGACGGTTGAGGCCGTCGTCTTTCGTGGCGAGAAGTCCGATGGGATGATCTGCTCTCGTGCCGAGTTGGGCTTGGAAGAAAAATCCCCTGGCGTGTGGCTCTTAGAGCCGGAGCTGGGCTGCCGCGTCGGAGACGATTTTGCTCATCATCTGGAGTTTGATGACTTTGTGTTAGTGCTGGAGACGAAATCGAACAGGCCCGATGCGCTGAGCGTGTTGGGGATTGCTCGTGAGATCAGCGCGCTCTACGATCTTGATCTGCGCAAGCCTGCTATCACTCTGCAGGAGGGCGCGACGAAGATCGAGTCTCTCGCTTCGGTTGAGATCGAGGACGCGCAGGGCTGCCCGCGCTACGCGTGTCGGGTCTTCACTGATCTGCGCTGGGGCCCATCTCCGTTGAAGATTCAGCATAGATTAACAAAGGGCGGGCTGCGCCCTATTAGTAATATTGTGGACGCGACGAACTATGTGCTCTTGGAACTGGGGCATCCCACGCACGCGTTCGATTATGACAAGCTCGAAGGGCACAAGATCATAGTACGACGAGCGCGCCCCGGCGAGAAGATCACAACGCTTGATGGGGTCGAGCGCGCGCTCCGTGTCACGGACTTAGTCATTGCTGACGCGCGCCAGCCCGTCGCGATTGCAGGGGTCATGGGTGGGGCCGAGAGTGAAGTCTCTGAGCAAACCCAAAGAGTTCTCTTAGAGTCGGCGTATTTCGATCCGATCTCGGTGCGAAGAACTTCAAAGAGTCTAGGGCTGCGCACCGAAGCCAGCCATCGGTTCGAGCGCGACATGGACCCAGAAGTTCTCATCACGGCGCTGGATCGCGTGGGGACACTGTTGCAGCAGTGGGGGAGATGCTCCGTCACTCGCGGTGTGATTGACGTCTATCCCAGAAAGATCGAGCGTCGCTCGGCAGTCCTGCGGGCCGCGCGCATCGAGAAGATTTTGGGAATCCCCATCCCCGCTGAACGCACTGAGAGAATCTTGCGGCGTCTTGAGTTCTCCATAGAACACGAGGGCGCTGATCGCTGGCGCGTTACCGTGCCCAGCTTTCGGCGGGAAGTCGAGCGCGAGATAGATTTCATAGAAGAGATCGGGCGCATCTACGGCTACGAGAAGATTCCCGCGCAGCGCCCGGCGCTCCCGCTCGTAGCCGGTCGGCGCGAGCGCGTCGAGGAACTCAAAGACAGAATCAGAAAGATTCTCACAGGGCTAGGGGTGAGCGAGGCGGTCAACTTCGGCTTCGTCTCCGGAGAAGACTGCGAGGTCTTCGGCTATAGCGACGGTGTGGTGAAGCTGCGCAATCCCATGAGCGATGAATCTTACGCGCTGCGCCCGAGTTTGTGGCCGGCGCTGGTGCGGAACTTGCAGTACAACGCTTATCAACAAGTGGACGGGGTCAAGCTCTTTGAGATCGGTAAGGTCTTTCACCGTGAGGGGCGCACGGTGCGCGAGCGCGTCTCTGTAGGGGTGATCGTGGCTGGGCGCGCTCTGATCCCGTTACAAGGGCGTGAGCAATTCTATACGTTCTACGACCTCAAGGGGCTTGTCGAATCGCTCTTGTTCGAGCTGGGGTTCAAGAATTTTTCGTTCGAGCCGAGCACTGAAAAGGTCTTGCATCCGACGCGCCAAGCCTTCTTAAAGGCCAAAGATGATGTGTTGGGAATCTTGGGCGAGCTGCACCCCGATATCGCGCGACGCTATGATCTACCCTGGCAGGTCTATCTCTTCGAGATGAACGTCGAAGAGATCTATCAACGATTGCAGACGCTGACGTTGCCGATCTGGTCGGAGATCCAACAGCGGGTCACTCCCAAGTATCCGGCGTCGCGGCGGGATCTGTCGCTCCTGGTGCCGGAGGGCGTGCCCGAAGCGAGCGTGCGCCGGATTTTAGAGGGCGAGCGCCGGGTCGAGCGCGTCTTCCTGTATGATTTATATCGCGGGAGCCAGATCCCTCAGGGGATGAAGAGCCTAACGTATGAGATCACGTTTAGAGACTGGACGAAGACGCTCAGCGACGACGAAGTGAACGAGATGGTGGCGCGGATGGAGGCGCGCTTGAGGGACGAACTGGGCGTACAGATCAGAAAGATGTGAATATGCTCATCACGCGCACCATTGCTGAGACGCGAGCGGCTATCGCACAAGCGCGAGCTGAGGGCAAGCGCATCGGGTTCGTGCCCACGATGGGGTATCTGCACGAGGGGCTTTTCAAGCTCATTGACATCGCCCAATAGCACAGCGATTTCGTCGTCGTGAGCATCTTCGTCAATCCCACGC
>JAOAIA010000076.1 GCA_026414955.1 Candidatus Bipolaricaulota bacterium | reverse complement strand
TGATTATCCCATCACCTACGAGAAAGCCAAAGAACTTGGATTGCACGTGCGCAGCGAGATTCCCAAAGAGTTCTTGCACTTGATGGCGCTCTATCCACAGCCGGTGCGCCATCAAGTCGGTGTCGAATATCTTCCCATTCCGCGCTATAGGGAGAGAGGCTCGCGCCGTGAAGGAGAGTGACCCCAGAATGACTCACGAACTGGCTCCAGAGCAGTTGCGTCGCACCTTCGATCCTAAAGAGCTTGGGATCGAATCTACGGAGAAGATCCCCCCGTTGGAGGGGATCATCGGGCAGAAGCGCGCCGTGTCGGCGTTGCAATTTGGCTTGGGGATTCAAGAGTTGGGGTTTAATATCTACGTGGCTGGCCCGCCGGGCATCGGCAAGATGACTGCCGTCAAATCTTTTCTCGAAGAACTCGCACGACAGAAAGAGACGCCTCCCGACTGGTGCTATGTGAATAATTTTGACGATCCCTATCAGCCCAAGGCGTTGCGCCTGCCCACCGGCTGGGGAGCTCAGTTTGCCCAAGACATGAAGAGCCTCATTGATCACGTGCGGCGCGAGCTGCCCAAAGTCTTTGAGAGCGAGGAGTACAACGCTCAGCGCGACGAGATCATGAAAGCTTTTAATAAGCAGCGCGAAGCTGTTATTAATCGCGTACAGGAGCGCGCAGCTCAAGCGGGCTTTATGCTGCAAGCCGCACCATTTGGGATTCTCATTCTCCCGGTGCTCGGCGGGCGCCCTTTGAGCGATGCTGAGTTCCAAGCCCTCCCCCAAGCTGCCAAAGAAGACATCCAGCGCCGCCGCGACGCCCTCCAAGAAGACCTCAAAATTGCGATGAAAGAGATCCGTACTTTGGAAAAGACAGCACAAGAGAGGCTCCACGAACTCGATAGACAAGTCGCGCTCTACATGGTCGGCGGCTTGATGGACGATCTGCGCGAAAAGTACCGAGAGCTTCCCGACGTGCTGGACTATCTCAACGCCGTGCAGAAAGATATTTTGGAGAACATCGAGCCGTTCAAGGGCGAGCAGAAATCCGAGGGCGACGTTCCTGCGTGGGCCAGAGAGCTGCCCTTTCGCAAATACTCGGTGAACGTTCTTGTAGAGAATAGCAAGCAGCAGGGCGCGCCGGTGGTCGTCGAGCTCAACCCTGTTTATCATCATCTCTTCGGGCGCATCGAGAAAGAGACGCAGTTCGGCGCGCTCTACACAGACTTCACGATGATCAAAGCCGGCTCGCTCCACCGCGCCAACGGCGGCTACTTAGTCCTGCCCATCGAAGATGTTCTCAGAAACTTGCTGAGCTGGGACGGGCTGAAGCGCGCCCTGCGCAGCCGCGAGATTTTTATCGAAGAACTTGGCGAGCGGTTGGGCTTCATTGCGACGAAGAGCCTGCGCCCGCAGCCCATCCCCCTCGACGTCAAAGTCGTGCTTGTGGGGCCCCCGATCTATTACTATCTGCTACACGCTTTTGACGAAGAGTTCCCTGAGCTCTTCAAAGTCAAAGCCGACTTCGATACGCGCATGGACAGTTCACCAGAGAGCATTCAAGATTTTCTGAAGTTTCTCTGTACGTTCTGCCAGAAAGAGCGCTTAAAGCACTTGGACAGTTCGGCGGTCGCCAAGCTCTTGGAGCACGCGGCGCGCTTGGCCGAAGACCAGAAAAAACTCTCGACGCACTTTGGCGCCATCGCCGACGTCATTCGCGAAGCGAACTATTGGGCGTTGCGAGAGAACGCATCGCGCATCAGCGCGCGCCACGTGCAGAGGGCATTAGAAGAGAAAGTCTATCGTTCCAATCTCATCCAAGAGCGCATCCAAGAGATGATCGCGCGGGGCACGCTGCTCATTGATACCGAGGGCACAGCTACGGGGCAAGTGAACGGGCTTTCGATCATTCATCTGGGGGATTATACGTTTGGCAAGCCCAGCCGGATTACAGCGAGCGTTGCGCCGGGGCGCGAGGGCATCATAGACATCGAAAGAGAGGTCGAGCTGGGCGGCCCCATTCACTCCAAGGGTGTTCTAATCTTGAGCGGGTACTTGGCGCAAAGATACGCGCAAGACAAGCCCTTGACGCTCTCAGCGAAATTGGTCTTCGAGCAGAGCTACGAGGGGGTCGAGGGCGATAGCGCTTCTTCGACCGAGCTGTATGCGTTGCTCTCGGCGCTGTCGGGGGTGCCGATCAAGCAAGGGATCGCCGTGACGGGGTCGGTCAATCAGCACGGGGAAGTCCAAGCGATTGGCGGGGTCAACGAGAAGATCGAGGGGTTTTTCGAGGTGTGTAAAGCGAAGGGTCTGACGGGCGAGCAAGGGGTGCTCATCCCCAAGAGCAACGCGCAGAACTTGATGTTGCGCGAAGATATTGTCGAAGCGGTGAGGGCGAAAAAATTTCACATCTGGGCGGTGGACACAATAGACGAGGGTATAGAGATTTTGACAGGAGTGCCGGCGGGGGAGCGCGGGCGCGACGGCAAGTTCCCTGAGGGGACGATCAACTATTTAGTAGATAAGAGACTGCGTGAGTTCGCCGAGTGTTTGAAAGAGATCTCCGAAGATACGAAGAAGCCGCGCCGCGCGCGACGGGCAGTAAAATAATTTTTTTGACTAACGTCATCTTCAGAGAGCAGTTATGCTCTTTGAGTAAAAGTTAGACGGACTTTCGGGCTAGCAGTAGGCTCTGCCCCCATCACCAGTTGCCAACAGCCCTGCCATGGCAGTCCACTCTCAGCAAACTCGTGAAAATCGAATACGCTATCGCCTAAAGAGCTGATCGCGTTGCGCACGGATCTGTTCACACGACGTTTCGTTACTAACTCGCGTTGAGCGAAAGAAGCTGTTATTGGGATTGGGATCGGGAAACGTTGGATTGGGATTGAGAAAGATCGGATTGGTCGCGCCAATGATCACCTGCTCCGATCCCCACTCCACAAGACCATCGAGGGTCATACTCGACGTGAGCCGCCCGCGCAGAATATTCCAATCTCGTTGGATGACGTAGATCTCGCCGTTGAGTACCCCGACGACCGTGATCTGCAAGGTCATGCCGGGGTTGCCGTCGCCGTCTTGATCGAAGATGCGCGGGTCTTTGGGGTCGGTGGGCAGAGGGTCTCTGACGGGGTCTTGCAAGCGCACACCCCGTAAGTACGTCGTGCGCGGCTGCACAAAGTTCAGCGTGCCGGGATCGAATCGTGCTGTCTTGATATCTACTCCTAGTGCATTAACGAACTTTTCGGGAAACCGGAGCTGCACGAGTGGAGTTCCGCTGTCGAATTCCAAAGCACACGTCTGCGTTTCGAGCGTCACCGTGCTGCCGTCTTGTTTGATACTGACCCGCTGGACCGAGATCGTCTGCTGGCGCACGCGCCCGGCAAAGGGCACGTCGCTCAACTGCGAGCTGACGACCAACTGCGCCCAGACCCCAGAGATGTCTACCGGCTGTACTACAGCCGTGAACGATACCAAGAGAACTAAACTCATCGCGAACACGACGATGCGCATTCTCGACCCTCCTACTTCTGCTATGCTTATACTCTAGCGCATGACGAGCATGAGCACAACCCCAGTACCCGATTCTAACGCTCCTAGGGCTTTGCCGATGAGCGCGCCCTCGCAATGGCGCGGAGAGGCGCAGCGCATGGCGTGTCCTATAAGCGATGACGTGGTCAAGAGATCGCCGGGGCGGATGGGGCCGTTCTCGGTCGTAGCTTTGACCGGCACCACGCCAGCGAGCGCCAGCGTTGGAGACCAGAGCATCTCGACGCCCTTGGCTCCGATGATAACCCCCGGCGCGGACGAAATGACACCGGCCGCCAACGGCGAATACGCCCGACGGCTCTTGCGATAAGCCCCCGGCCGATCGGGATCAAGCTCGACGACGTCGCCGGGATCGACGGGTTCGCTGACGCGAATGTGCTCCGCGACGTCGGCTCCACCCGCGTAGAATTGGCCATCGGCATAGACGTTCCCCGTGGTGCGCTCGACGCGAAAGATCGCGCCCGTCTGGTCCGGCGCAGCGCTCTCCAACGCGACGACCGCCCCATCGGTGCTCACGAAATAGATCGTATTGTTGCTGACGACCCACGTCGCGTACTCGCTCCAGTACTGATCGTAGACGGCGCCCTGCTGCCAATAGATATAGAATCCTCCGGGCCAGTTGCGCGTATTGATCAGCCCTTGCTCGCAGTAGTGTGTGGCGCTGAAGCCCGTGCCGCAGACGTCCACGTCCTGCGACGTCGCAATATGGGGCAGGTTCTCCGTGACGATGGGATTGGCGAACGTGCCGCGCGCGGGCGATCTGTCTACGATGCGATGCGCGATGCCCGCCTCCCAGTGGCCCCCGAAGATATAGTCTCCAGCCATGCTCACATAGGCTTGCTCGTCGGTGGGGAAGAAGGTGTTCTGCATGAAGCGCACGTAGCCCGCCAAGTACCCCGGCACGGTCGTGTCGTCGAGCACCATCTCTCCGAGATGAGAATCCCAGCGGCCATCACAAGTTGGGTCGTTAGGAGCGCACTCACGGCCGCGAATGACAGTATAGACGACTTCTTGGCCGTTGGGAAAGCGCTTGACGACGGGCTGCGGTCCCATCGGCAGATACCCGCCGTCACCGAAGCCCCCATGCCCCACGTTGGCAATGAAGGGCACTGAGCCGTCATCGAGATCAAGCACGAAGAGCGCTTGATATTCGGGATTCTGCTGGAGGTAGCTGCGCATCGCGGCGTTGTTGGCCGGCCAGGGGCTAGCGTCCCAGAGGGCGTTCCAGTCCAAGCGCAGCTTGATCAAGACATAGCCGTGGGCTTCGGCGATCACCGGCCAGCCGTTCTTGACTTCGGCCAGCGTCGTGTTGTTGTCCCCGGGGTCGCCGCCGGTGCGCACCGTGGGCTTGACGCGCCAGGCTTGGGCGCCCGTGGCGTTGTTGATCGCGTGTACATATAAATCTTCGGTGGCGACGACGACGCGATTGCGCGACGGCGAGTACGCCGGTGGCGTGTGCACGGCGGCGTTCGCGTTGTACGACCAGATCTGGCTCATCGTGTGTTTGTTGATCGCGTAGACGCGCGTGCCCATCGAGAAGAAGACCCGGTCGGAGATGACCGCTGGGGGCAAGGGCAGCGGGCTAGAGCTTCCCGACGAGAACTGTCCCACTGTTGCCCCCGTTGCGGAATTCAGTTTGTAGAGCGTCCCGTTGGCCGCGACGACAAAGAGCGCGTTGGTGTCGGGATCGTACGCGGGTGTCGAGT
>JAOAIA010000075.1 GCA_026414955.1 Candidatus Bipolaricaulota bacterium | reverse complement strand
CACAACGGGCGCTTGATCGCATTTCTCTTGGAGTGGGCCGACCCCACGAAAGACCAAGAGCTGGCGCAGACAGATAAATTCGGCGATGGTGTCGCCGTGCAGTTCCCCGTTGACCCCAAGGCCAATCCCAGCCCATTTATGGGGGACGCCCGGAACGCTGTGAACATCTGGCAATGGCAGGCAGCGTGGCAGCGCGACATTGACGAAGGGGGCCTTGCCGACGTTGATCGAACCTATCCGCCCTATGCGTCGGAAGTCCCCTACGGCATCTACGTGGGGCGCGATGTGGGCAACTGGCGCTCCCAGCGAGATCACAAGACCCCGGTCGAAAACTTAATAGCGCAGGGCTTCGGCACGCTCACGCATCAAGAGCTACAGCACGTGTTAGGGAAGGGAGTCTGGGAGAACGGGCGCTGGAGGGTGGTCTTCGTGCGGGCGTTGCACACGGGGCTGGCGGGCGATGCGAGCTTTGAGGCTGGTCAGAAGAATCTCGTGAATTTTGCCGTGTGGGACGGGTCCAGCGGGGAGAGCGGCGCGAGGAAGTCCGTCTCGCTGAACTGGCACGAGCTGACGCTCGAAGCCTTGCCCGCCGGCGCAGCACTAGCCGGGACGCCTGTGCCGGCGACGGCAAAAGAAGTCGTGCGCGTGATCGGCGTGCCTGGCTGGATGGCGATTGTAATTGGCGTGTTAGGGGTGCTCCTTGGGGCAATGGTCGTGTGGCTGATCTATCATCCGCGGCCACGGGAGCCGGAGATCGGGTGAGCACTGTGATTGAGATCGAGTTGGCTCTTGAGTGCAGCCGTCGCTATGCCGAGCTAGCTCAGGGGTTTTGGAGGCCGGAGGACCTCTCCCCCGGCCCCTCCCCTAAAGGGGAAGGGGGTGGGTGTAGGTCCGCAGAATACGACCGGCTCTTTTGCCACCGCACAACGATACTCTGCCCAATCTACGAAGTCGAGTACGACAAGAATCGCGCGGTCTCGCAGGGGCCGACGCTCGCCGATATTGCCGGGTTCTACCGAGCGTTTGGCCTAGAACTTGCGGTGAGCGAGCGCCCCGATCATCTGGCCCTCGAATTAGAATTCATGAGCATCTTAACATACAAAGAAGCCCTCGCTTTGCAGAAGAATCTTCGTGAGGAAGCTGAAATCTGCCGCGACGCGCAGAAGAAATTCTTGGAAGCGCACTTAGGGCGCTGGGCTGGGATTTTCGCTGATACGGTGGCCCGCGCAAGTCGGCTGGAGTGCTACAGGGCGCTCGCCGCGGAGTTACGAGAGTTTATCGAGTCTGAATGCTCGCGACTGAGGGCGCACCCCCAAATCGTCACTGAGCGCCCAAGCGCAGTCGAGACGGAAGACGTGCGTTGTCCCGTGGCCAGAACCTAAGCGGACAGAGCGCACCCCCTCCCCAGACAAACGCCCACTTCGATTCTGTCCCCCGACCTCGAATCGCGTGTGACGACTTCGTAGACTGTAATTGCTATTACGCCCACTTGCCTTTGGCGCAAAGCTGTGCTATGCTCAAGTCGAGGAGAGTGCGCGCAGTGGGTAATTTGAATCACTGTCTCAGGGGGGACCGCTCGCTATACTGAGGCAGGTATGATACAGAAGGAGGCCGCGATGCGTGTCATTCGACAATCTCTGTGTGGGTTCATAGTGCTGGCCCTGATCGCCGTGACCGGAGCAAGCCAAGGGACTGTTCTGGAGCAAACTCCCTCGTTCTTCCTGGCGCGTCAAGGAGCGTTCTCCACTCCGATCACCCCGCTCACCCAGCCGGGTTCGGCTGTGGACTTCTATCGCTTTGCCAACGATCAGCCCAACACGGGCTTAGAGGTCGCCAATCAAGCCCTGGTCTTTCTCTATCGCGACGCCAATACCCGCGACCTGAGCTTAATCGTCATTCTGAGCAAGCCGGGCAACGTCGGGGGCGGAGAGGCCACGCTGCGCTTCGACGGGTTGCCCCCTACCGCACGGATCGCCCTGCGCGACGACCCCGCCGATACCTATGAGTTCAACCCGCCCGTAGCCGTCATGACCTGGCGCTGGCTGCCGGAGCGCGCCGACGGCGTGGTGATCAACGGCCTGCCCGATGAGTTCGAGATCACCATCACGCCCACGTTTACCCGAGGCATTGATGGCTGGCAGGTGCTCAGCGGCGATCCCGGCGCTCCAGAAAGATTTCAACTGCCCAGCACCGTCGAACCCCTGGTGCTGAGCGCCCTGCGCCGCGCGCCACCGAGAGCTGATTTCACATACTCCCCAGCGGTCGTCAGCGTCAACGTGCCCATCACGTTCGACGCGCGCGCTTCTCAAGTCGCTGACGGCAAGATCGTCAAGTACGAGTGGGATTTCAATTCTGACGGGGTCTTCGAGATTTCTACGGACAAGCCGACGGTGCAGTGGACGTTCACCCAGGTCGGGGAGGTGAAAGTCACACTGCGCGTCACCGACGACAGAGGGGCCATCGGCCAAATTACCAAGACCATCACCGTAGAAAAAGAAGTCGCGTTCGCCACGCGCACTGTTTCCACGACCCACGCTGCGCCGGGGACGACGTTCCGAGTCACTGTCACCATCAGGGTGCGAACGTCTATGAGTGGCTTGGGATTAGACGAAGATCTCCCCGCCAACTGGGAAGTCACCCCCATTGACAGCGCCGGAGCGACGTTCAAAGCGGCACAGACCCAGTGGGTCTTCCCCACGATCGTGCGCAGCGGCGAGACCCGTCGTATCGTCTATGACGTCACTATTCCGAAGACGGATCAACTCATCGGCGGGCCGCTGCCCCAAGATTTCGACATCGTTGGGAGAATCTCCAGCACTGTCCCCGACATCAAAGAGATCCCGGTGCTGGGCGAGACGAATGAGCCTTTCTCGCGGATCGCTATCGTGACATGCCTGCCGGCGATCGTGGCGATTGCACACTTAGATACCGCGACCAATACGGTAGACCTCCGGATGTCCGAGGAGATCGCGTTCGACCAGATGCAGCGGGCGGTCGCGTTCTGGCAGGAGGACACGCCCGTGCCAGGGACGTGCGATGCCCCGCTCGGCTTAGAGTCTCTCAAGCAGATCGTGGCCCATCATTTGGCGGGCGTGCCCGTAGATCGAACTCTCCCCGAAGACACTTCGATTGGCGGGACGGCGCTGCGCTCGCTCTTGACGCCGTTCCCGTTCTATCAGGTCTATTTGCGCGCGCCGGGCGGCAATATCTTCCGCGTCAAAGTGGAAGTCCAAGCCGAGAAAGAGATCCTCGGGCTGACGCTGACCGAGAAGCTGCCCGAACGCTGGGAAGTGCGGCCCCTTGAGGGCACCATCGGCGCGGCGTTCAAAGCTGACGCCCGCATGTGGATCTTCACGGAGCGGATTCCCGCGGGCGCGCGCCGCAGCGTCCTCTATGAAGTGACTGTGCCTACCGATGAGATCATCAGCGCATACACGATCCAAGGGCTGATTGAGTCCTTTGTGCCACGCTTTGAGAGCGAGGTCGGCAAAGACCAGACCGTCAACGTCGTCGAGTGCTTGGATATCCCCGTGGCGATCTCGCACTTGAACGTCGAGCAGAATGCGATTGACGTCGCGCTGTCGAACAAGATCAGCTTCGCCCAGATCCAGACAGCGATTGCGCTGTGGCTCGAAGACGAAGAAGTCGTCGGGACGTGTGGCAAGACTATAGATTTTAGGATGCTTCAGACGCTGATC
Organism: Candidatus Bipolaricaulota bacterium; assembly: GCA_026414955.1. Lineage (GTDB taxonomy): Bacteria > Bipolaricaulota > Bipolaricaulia > RBG-16-55-9 > DRXL01 > JANXCC01. The sequence continues at coordinate 2,186 of JAOAIA010000075.1, read as the reverse complement.
TCGTACTGGCTCACGGACACGCCGGTGGATCAACCGCTGCCGGCCGCGACACGATAAGCCGGAGGACGGGGTGAGGCCCCGCAAAGGAGCAGCAAGAGACGATGAGACGACTACTCTTCCTAGCGAGCGCGCTCGGTCTTCTCGCGTTGACCGGGCGGGCACAAGTAACTGCGGTGCAGCTCACGGTGAGCATCTCCCCAGCAGCGCTCTTTGTCAACCAAGAGGGCACGATCACTCTGCGTCTTGCTACAGGACAAGCGGGAGAGCGTCCCCCAGCTGATCTCTTTCTCGTCGTAGATCGTTCCGCGACCGCCAACGTCCGCGAGATGGAGCGCATCGGTTCAAGCATTATAGAAGCCCTCGCGCCGCAAGATCGCGTGGGGTTAGTCTCTTTCGGCACGGATGCCCGCGTAGATGTCCCTCTGACGTTTGATCACGAGGCCGTTCGCCAGGGGCTGAAGCTCTTAAGGCCCCTGGGCAAGACCGCCGTTGGGGAAGGCATCGCCAAAGCCCTCGACACGCTTGTTATAAATGGGCGCGAGGAAGCGTCCTGGGCGATGGTCTTAATCAGCGATGGCCGATCAAATATTGGGCGCACGCCCCTCTCCCAAGCCCAGCGTGCCGCCGAGAACGGCGTCGTGATCTTCACTATCGCGACGGGGCGCACCCCCGATAGAACCCTCTTACGCGAGCTGGCTCGGCTTACCCAAGGACGGTTCTTCGAGCAGTTCGCCGATACAGTGCCGAGGGAGATCGCTCAAGCGCTGGGGAGAAAGATCCTAGCCCGACAGATCAAGATCACGCTGGTGTTGCCGGCGTTTTTGAGTTACGGGGTCGCGACGTTCAATGCGCCCAATCGCGTCACCAAGAACCCCGATAACACCACGACGCTGCTGTGGGAGCTGGAGAGTCTTCTTGCGGGCGAGAGCTGGGAGGCGAGCTTCACGGTCCTTGCCGCTCAAGCAGGAACAGCCTCGCTTCAGCCGAGCTTCTCGTACGTAGACGCGCGTGGGCGCTTGGTCACCCCATCGGTAAGCCCAATCTCTCTCAGGGTGCGAGAGCGCAATCGCCCGCCCACGGTGAGCTTCGACTTTGCGCCCGCGGAGCCCAAAGCGAATGAGCCTATTGCGTTTGTGGACCGTTCGACCGATGACGTGGGGATCGTCGCGTGGGAATGGAGCTTTGGCGACGGGAACAGCTCTTCGGAACAGAACCCCACTCATCGCTACCGCGCCGACGGCAGCTATACCGTGACGCTCACAGTCACGGACACCGACGGCGAAAAAGCCAGCGCGACTAAGAGTATAAAAGTCTTCACACCGCGAGCTACCGTGACCAGAACGATTGACACGAATCTGCCCAACGACGAGACTATTCCCGGTGAGCGCGTCAAAGTCAAGATCGTGATCCAAGCGTTGGATCGCATCAACGGTCTGGTTGTTCTGGAGCGTTTTCCCAGCGACTTGACGTTTAAGCTTCTCTCGACCGAGAGCGGCACGGCGCGCCCAGGCCAAGGCGAGGTGCTGTGGGTCTTCTTAGAGGCTCTGGACCCCGGCCTGGTGCGCACCATCGAGTACGAGTTAACTATACCCGAAACCCCCGCACCGGATAAACCTCCTGAAGCTCGCGTGATCAAACTTTCTGGCTCGATCAGCAGTGCCTCGCCAGCGTTCGAATACACGATCACGGGGGAGGCCGAGATCAAAGTTGTCACGAAACTCCCCTTCCCCGTGATCTTCGCGCGCATGGACGTCAGCGATGCCGCTAACCCAAAGGTCAATCTCTGGCTGGAGACCACGACGATCAGCTTCGAGCAGATTCAGGCAGCTGTCTCGTTCTTTTGGATACCAAATAAAGAGGTGAGGAACAAAAATGGAGCAGAAGAGGGCAAAATCAATTTCGGTAGGATTGATATAAGGACTCTCCAAATCCTGGTCGCCTACTGGCTGACGGGGGCGTCGGTCTTCGGGCCGCTGCCGTGAGACAGTTCTCAGTTGAACTGCTCAACTGAAAAACTTAGAACTGAATAACTGTCACACTGTTGTCGGGAGGTCTGTGCGATGAGAAGCTTGTTCACAACACTGACGCTGCTGGCAACCCTGGGAGTAAGTCTTGTGGCTGAGGCGCAGAACAATGTCGCGCCCCGCGCTGACTTTCGCGTCAGCCCGCAAAACCCTGATACGAAC
>JAOAIA010000074.1 GCA_026414955.1 Candidatus Bipolaricaulota bacterium | reverse complement strand
CGCGCCGGCAGCGCGCACAGCGCGCCAGATGCGCCTCGACTTTCGCGCGCTCTGCTTCTGCCAGCGTGCCGTTGGCGTACCAGGGCAGAAGCTCTCTCAGCTCTTGAGGACAGTGCCATCTCATAGCGTCTCACCGTCTACGCTCAAAATCTTTTTGAGCTGCTCTTTCGCATAGAAAACGCGACTCTTCACCGTGCCCTCAGGACACCCTAAAATCTGCGCGATCTCCGCGTACGAGAGATCGTTATAGAACGCGAGCAGCATCACTTCGCGGTGCTCTGGGGAGAGTTTCTCTAAAGCTGCGCGCACGCGCTCGGCTTGGACTTCGCGCTGGGCGATCTGCTCAGGGGTCGCGCGCGCCGACACCCCTCGGTCAAGTTTCTCTCTTACCAGCTTTGGTTCGCGCTCGCGCGCCCGTGCGCGATCTAATGCTTTATTTCGAGCGATCCCCAAGATCCAGCTCGACACTTGGCTCTGCTCGTGAAAATTCTTCGCGCTCTTCCAGACGGCTATCATCGTCTCCTGGACGACCTCTTCTGCGTGAGAACGGTCATTGAGATAGCTCATAGCGAAGCGAAAGATCCTTGGCGCATAGCAACGAAAGAGCTTTTCAAATGCTCCTTCGTCTCCCTGAGCGATCTGGCGAACCCATGCGATCTCATCGTGCATCTATATGCTCCCGTTAGAGTATAGCACTTGTAAGTCGTCAAAGAGAAGAGAGAGGTTCAGTGAGGGTTGACGGTAGTGAGTTCGTTGACTAAACTTAAGTGTTCTCTATCTCTTGGCCAGCCGGAGGCTGGCCAAGGCGAGGCTCAAGCTCCTAGCTTGTGCGCCCGTAGCTCAATGGGAAGAGCATCGGTCTTCGGAACCGAGGGTTGGGGGTTCGAGTCCCTCCGGGCGCGCCACCAGACTTCGTCTGGACTGTTCATCTTCGCCAGCCGGAGGCTGGCGAAGGCGAATGGTCCAGGCGAAGCCTGGGCGGGGGTGGCGGAATCGGCAGACGCGCAGGACTTAGGATCCTGTGGGGCAACCCGTGGGGGTTCGAGTCCCCCCCTCCGCATGACTTTTATTTATTGCACCGGCTCCGCAAGCTGCGCCACCGTCCCCACAAGCGCCTGCACGATTCGCTTAGCATAGGAGAGATTGATTGCTTCCAGCGTGTCCGCCGTCGTGTGATAGTACGGGTTGAAATCTTGAGTCTCGCCTAGTTCCGTGTCTTCGATCAGTAAGACCGCGGGATAGCCCTGCCGCGCAAACGACGCGTGATCACTCCACGGCGGCGCTTGATCGGGCACCTCCGGCTCTAACGCTAAGCCGTAGTGATGCGTCGTAGTCATAAGAAGCTGCGCAAGCTGATACGAGTCTTCATCTGGAGCTTGGATCTCGAAGACCGCCTTGTCGTCGCTATCGTAGCCGATCATGTCCATATTAAAAACCCCCAAAATATTAGCACCCTCACGCTTGAGCCGCGCTGCGTAGAACCGACTGCCCACTAGCCCCTGCTCCTCTCCGGTGAAGAGCACAAAATAAATAGAGCGTTTGAACTTATACTGACTTAAAACGCGCGCGGCCTCGAGCACTCCAGCACTGCCGCTGGCGTTGTCGTCAGCACCGGGGGCGACTCGGCTCGATCTCACACCCTGCGCGACGCTGTCGAGATGCGCTGTAATCAAAATGATCTCAGAGCTTCCGGGGTCTGTGCCGGGCAAGATCGCCTCGACGTTATGCGACACCCCCGTCCGGCACGCGAGCGAGTACGGGTCGAGCTTTGTTGACAAGCCGAGCTTCTCGAAGTATTGGCGCGTGTACTCGACAGCACGATCAATCGCTGCGCTGTCGCACGACCAGCGCGACCCCTGGGCGTTGCACGCTTCGCCGCCTTCGGCAGACTGCAACTGACAGATGTGCTCACGCAGTTGCGCTTCTTGCACATGCTCGATAAGCTGAGCAATAAATGGGTCTCTCGGTTGCAGTGCCGCTTCAGCAACCGAGAGCTGAGAGACAAAGCTTGGGGCCCCTAACGCCCCGAAGAACACCAAGACTATAGCGATACCAAGAAGAAATCGCCTCATAGAAAAACTCACCTCATGGCAGCTATTTTGACGGTTTTCCCAAGAAAGTCAAGCGAAGCCCCCAGATGCACAGACCCTCAATTTTGTGTACAATCGAAAAATTCTCCGGCACGGTTCGTGCATAGGAGGAGATCTCCGTGAGCCTCAAGGCCATCACAGAACTCGAGTATGTGCTCTCTCAAGCTTACTGGAATCTGGAGCCTCCGGCCCTGTACGAGGAGGCCATCCGACGGAACGAGGTGCGCCTAGCTTCCAGCGGCGCTCTCGTCGCCTACACGGGGCGCCATACCGGACGCTCCCCGCACGATAAATTCATCGTGAAGGAACCCTCAACCGCCGCAAAAGTCTGGTGGGGACCCGTCAATAGCCCCATCAGCCCCGCACACTGCGAACAGATTTACCAACGGTTATGCGAGCACCTGAAGACGAAGAAAGTCTTTGTGCAAGACCTAGAAGTCTGCGCCGCACCGCGCTATCGCACACCGATTCGCGTCATCACTGAATACGCCTGGCATAGCCTCTTCGCGCGCCATATCTTCTTGCGTACTCGCCAGAGAGATCATACGCCGCAGATCACTGTGATCTGTGCTCCGTCGTTTCACGCCATCCCCGAGCGCGACGGCACCCGCTCCGAGACGTTTATTATTCTACATCTTGCTCAAAAGACGATCTTGATCGGCGGCACACCGTACGCCGGGGAGATCAAAAAGTCCGTCTTCACGCTCTTGAATTATCTCTTGCCCCAACAAGGCGTTCTGCCCATGCATTGCTCAGCTAACCAAGGGGCCGACGGCCAGACCGCGCTCTTCTTCGGGCTTTCCGGCACAGGCAAGACCACGCTCTCCACCGACCCGCATCGCCCCCTCATCGGCGACGATGAGCACGGTTGGTGCGACGAGGGCATCTTTAACTTTGAAGGCGGCTGCTACGCCAAGGTGATCGGGCTGCGCCGCGAGACCGAACCCGAAATCTATCACGCTGTGCAGCGGTTTGGCGCGATCTTAGAGAACGTCGTCTTAGAAGAACCACAGCGCACGATTCGCTTCGACGATGCTTCGATCACTGAAAACACACGGGCAGCTTACCCCATCGAGTTCTTATCTCATATTAATCCCACGGGCATGGGGCCGCCCCCGCGCACGATCTTCTTCTTAACGTATGATGCGTTCGGGGTGCTGCCGCCGATCTCGCTCCTGCGCGACGATCAAGTGATCCCCTATTTTCTGTTGGGCTACACCGCCAAGGTCGCGGGCACCGAGCGCGGGGTGGCCGAGCCCACGGCCACGTTCAGCCCATGCTTTGGCGGGCCGTTCTGGCCCTTGTCTCCCCAAGTCTATGCCCAGATGCTGCGCGATAGAGTCGCGCGCTCTGGGGTTAAGGTCTGGTTGCTCAACACGGGCACGACCGGTGGGCCGTATGGCGTCGGGAAGAGAATCTCTCTGCCGTACACGCGTGCTCTGGTGCGCGCGGCGCTGGACGGCTCGCTGGAGCGCGTTTCATTTGAAGAAGACCTGCATTTTCGGTTGTGCTTCCCCACGTACTGCCCAGGGCTGTCGGCGCTCGTCACCAACCCCAAAAGTTCTTGGAAGGACGCCAAAGCATACTCTGCTAAAGCGCAAGAGCTTGCTCAACTCTTCCATGATCAACTGAAGAAATATAATATAGCAGGAGGGTCGCCATGAGCACGGAATTCTCTCGCGGCTTAGAGGGCGTCATCGCTGCCGAGAGCGCCTTGACATATATTGACGGGCAGAAGGGGATTTTAGCCTATGTCGGGATTCCCATCGAAGAGCTGGCTGAACACTCGACATTCGAGGAGACGGCGTTTCTCTTGCTGCATCGGCGTCTGCCCACGCGCGCTGAGCTTCAGAAATTCCAGGAGGAGTTAGCCAGTCAGCGACCCCTGCATACTCACGTTATGAACGTTCTCAAGGCCCTGCCTCATCAAGCCTCCCCCATGGCGCTCCTGCGCACCGCGATCTCTGTATTGGGACACTTCGACCCCACCCCCGACGACGTCTCCTCGACAGCGTTGCGAGAGAAAGCGATCAAACTGATCTCCCAGATGGCGACGCTCACAGCAGCTATCGGACGACTCCGCAAGGACCAAGAGCCCATCGCCCCTGATCCCACGCTCTCCCACAGCGCCAATTTTCTCTATATGCTGACCGGCAAGAAGCCCGATGCTGCCGCCGCTCGCGTCTTCGACGTCGCCCTGATCTTGCAGGCGGATCACGAGTTCCCCGCCTCGACCTTCGCAAGCTTAGTCGTGGCCTCGACGTTGAGCGATGTCTACTCGGTGATCTCAGCAGCCCTGGGCGCGCTGAAAGGCCCGCTCCACGGTGGCGCAAGCGAACAAGTCATCAAGATGATCTTAGAGATCGGTGACCCAGCCAGGGCCGAACAGTATATCCAAGAGAAACTCGCGCGCCACGAGCGCATCATGGGCTTTGGCCATCGCGTCTACAAGACCTACGATCCCCGCGCGCGCATTCTCAAACGATACTCTCACCAACTCGCGCAACAGGCCCACGATGCCCGGCTTTTTGAGATCGAACAAATCGTCGAGAAGACCGTCATTGACGCGCTCGGCGCCAAGGGCATCTTCCCCAACGTAGATTTTTACTCCGGGACGGTCTGCTACTATCTGGGCATCGAGCCAGCGCTGCTGACCCCGATCTTCGCCGTCAGTCGCATCGCAGGGTGGATGGCGCACATGATCGAATATCTCTCGGACAATCGGCTCTTCCGGCCAACAACGCGCTACGTTGGGCCGCCGCTGGGCCATTATATCCCGATAGACCAAAGATAAGGGCGTTTGCTCTTGTGACTAAGATATATTAAGCTCAACGTATGAACTTTGCGGTCATTGGAGCTGGGGGCTGGGGGACGGCCCTCGCCCGGCTCCTGGCACAGAAGGGCTACCCCGTGCGCTTATGGGCGCGCCGCCCTCAATTTGCCCAAGAGCTGGACGCGCTCCGGGAGAACCAAGAGTATCTTCCGGGGGTCTCCTTGCCTAGAGAGCGTCTGGTGATCACCAGCGATCTCGCTCATGCCGTCGCGGACGCCGATGTTGTCTTACTCGCCGTGCCGTCGTTTGCGATGCGCGGGACGGCGCGCGCGCTGCAAGCGATCTCTGCTGACCCAAAGGCGTATATTAATCTTGCCAAGGGGCTGGAGCGTGAGTCGCTGCTCACGATGTCTGCGGTTTTACAAGAAGAGCTGCATACTGCAAATATCTTCACGCTCTCCGGCCCAAGCCACGCCGAGGAGGTTGGACGAGACTTCCCCACAAGCGTGGTGCTCGCCGGCAGAGATCTTGAGCTAGGAGAGCAGTTGCAGCGCGCGCTGATGACCGAGCGATTTCGCGTCTATCTCAGTGATGATCTTCTTGGGGTCGAGTACGGTGGGGCGGTGAAGAACGTGATCGCGCTCGCCGCGGGGATTCTCGACGGGTTAGGCTACGGCGGGGACAACGCGAAAGCGGCGCTCATCGCGCGCGGCTTGGCGGAGATGGTGCGGCTGGGGGTGCACTTGGGCGCGCGGCGCGAGACGTTCTTTGGGCTGGCCGGTGTAGGTGACCTGATAGCCACGTGCACGAGCGAGCATTCACGCAATCGTCGGGTGGGGTATCGGCTCGGCCAGGGGGAGTCGCTTCAGCAGATTTTGGAGAGCATGTCTATGGTCGCGGAAGGCGTCTACGCGACTCACGCCGTGCGCACACTCGCGCGACAACACGCGGTCGAGGTCCCGATCACCGAAGCGGTCTATGCAGTACTCTATGAGGGCGCGAACCCCCTCGACCAGCTCAATGCGCTCATGACCCGTGAACCCAAGCGAGAGATCTTGTAAACACCCTCACCCTTGTCCCCTCTCTCC
>JAOAIA010000073.1:5693-5979 GCA_026414955.1 Candidatus Bipolaricaulota bacterium | reverse complement strand
AGGCAAGGGAAAGCGCGCCCGCTACTCGCTACTATAAAGGCGGCCGGTGTGTAGCCGTGCGCACACGAGCTTGTCCGCTCGCATGAGCCTAAAGCTTTCCGTCGTCGTCATCACGAAAAACGAGGCTCACCGCATCGTTCGCTGTCTGCGCTCCGTCGCCTGGGCGGACGAGCGGGTGGTGCTTGATTCCGGCAGCGAGGACGACACCGTCGCGCTGGCCCGGTCGGAGGGCGCTCGCGTGCAGGTGACGACCGATTGGCCCGGATTCGGGCGCCAGAAGAACCGC
>JAOAIA010000073.1:0-5683 GCA_026414955.1 Candidatus Bipolaricaulota bacterium | reverse complement strand
CTGCTCGATGCCGATGAATTTGTCAGCGAGCGGCTTGGGCGCGAGCTGCGACGTGCCATTATGGGCGAACCCCGATGTTATGGTCTGCGCCGGCGCTCGACCTTTCTTGGCCGCGCCGTCCGCTGGGGTGACTGGCGCAAGGACGTGGTGTGGCGCCTGTTTCCGCGCGGATCGGCCCGCTACGACGACGCCCTGGTGCACGAGCGACTGCAGTGCGACTTGCCGCGCGCCGTGCTGCCCGGCGATTTGTATCACGAGACTTATGTCACGCGCGCCGACGTCGAGCGCAAATCGGACGCCTACGCCGAGCTTGGCGCCCGGCAGCTGCATGCGCGGGGTGCATGTGCGCACGCTGCCGCGCCGTGGCTGCATGCGGCTTGGGCATGGCTGCGTTGTTTCGTGCTGAGGCTGGGTTTTCTCGACGGCCGCACCGGTGTCGCGGTCGCCGCCATGCAGGCGCGGGTGGCGTTCCGCAAATATCGGCGACTGCGCGCGCTGTGTCTCCAGGCGCACGGCAGCCCGCGCGCAGAAAATTCTTGAAATCCGAAAAGACCGAGTTCTTTCACATCGTGCGCGTGGTGAAACGCTTCGCGCTTGCGTACCCTAACGTGCACTTTCGCCTGGAGCACGACCGGAAGACCGTGCTCGATCTAACCCCCAGCAGCGATCTGCGCCAGACGGTCGCTCAGCTCTATACGGTCGATCTCGCCCGCGCCTTGCTCGACGTGCACACGGCGATCCCAGGCGTTACCGTGCGCGGCTTAGTCAGTCCATCACAATTGACGCGCTCCGACCGCACCGAGCAGTTTCTGTTTGTCAACGGGCGCTTTGTCAAAGACTCTCAGATCAACTACGCGATCTCGCAAGCGTATGAGAGCGTCATCAAGGGCGATCAGTACCCGTATATCTTTCTCTTTATCGAGATTGATCCACGGGCTGTTGACGTGAACGTGCACCCGCAGAAAGCCGAAGTGCGCTTCGCCGAGCCGATCAAAGTCCAAGCTGTTGTGAAACAAGCGATCACGAAGGCGTTGGCGTCGGCTCATGCCGTGCCCAGACTGGAGAGGGCCATCACCTCCGAACCTCACCCCCTGGCCCCCTTCCCTCTTTCCCTCACCCCTGCTCCCCTCTCCCGCGGAGGGGAGAGGGGCCTGAGGGGAGAGGCTGGGGGGAGAGGTCAGGGTGAGGGGAGTGGGGTGAGGGGTGAGGAGATCGAAGCGTTGCGTCAAGCCCCCTCACCCCTGCTCCCCTCTCCCTCGCAGGGGAGAGGGGCCGGGGGTGAGGGTCATGTTCTCGGCCAGCTCCACGGGACGTATATTTTAGTTCAGACTGAGTCGGGCTTGGAGATCATTGACCAACACATCGCTCACGAACGAATTCTCTACGAGAAATTTCTTGCGCAGCTTAGAGAGCACAAAGTCATGCGACAGAGGCTCTTGATCCCCATCACGATCGAGATGCCTCCGGATAAAGCTGAACTACTTGCCGCGCATCTCCAGGAGTTAGATGAGCGCGTGGGGATCGGGATCGAGCACTTTGGCGGCGGGACGTTTATTCTGCGCGATTGGCCGCAGGTGCTGACCAGCGCGTGGAGCAAGACAGAATTCACGGAGACGATTGAGCGTGTGCTCGCGGTGTTGGAGCACGAAGCTGAGCCGAGTCTCGAAGAGCTTGCCAAGACATTAGCGGCGCGCGTCGCCTGCGAAGCTGCTGTTGTCAAGAACAAGCCCTTGCGTCCCGAGGAGATGACGGAATTGATTCGGCAGCTCAAGCAGACGCAGAATCCCTACAGTTGTCCGCACGGGCGGCCGATAGTCTTGGCGTACTCGCTGGAAGAGCTTGAGAAAAGATTTGGGCGACGGTGATCTCGTTAGAGTAAAAATTACTCCGTAGAATAGAAATGCATTAAGCCCAGCAGCTCGGCATTAGGATCGCTGGGAAGGTTCAATCAATCATAGAGCGTGCTACCGTCACCAGCCAAGCCACCAGGGTTCAGGAAGTAGCGATGCCCCACCCTCGCACAAGAGCTTGACTCGCTTTGTGACTTAAAGCCATGATCGTCAGCGCGGGGTTGATCCCCGGCGCTGCCGGGAAGATGCTCGAATCAGCCACGAAAATATTGGGGAACCCGTGTAATTGAAAGCGCTCGTTGACAACAGAATTTTTTGGGTCAGCCCCGATGGCGCAGCCGCCCATCAAGTGCAGCCCCAGCCCCAGGGTCGGGATAATAATATCTTTGGCGCCGACGGCGCGAAAGATCTCTTCTATCACAGCAAGCCCGGCTTGGCGTCGTCGATGCTCTTCAGTACCTAGCTTTTTATGGATGAGCAGCCGCCCGGCGCGATCCAATCTCAGCTCGCCGGAGACAGTGTCGCGCACGGAGACTTCGATACAGCCCATAAAACGATATCTTTTCATTAAAGCGTGATGCTGCACACCCAAGCTGGGCAAGAGCATCGCCACGGCGATGGGCGGAGCAAAGACGTTTTCGAGCTTGAAGCCCTGAGCGCGAAAACGAGCATCGTCAGATTTGATCGCTTGGAACGCGCCCTTATGTGCGTCTATGGGTTCGTCGAAGAGCGCGAAGACCATCCACTGGGGATGACAGAAGAAACCCTGCCCTAGGGCTGGAAGTCTCTCTTTGAAGCCGGAGCGCAAGAGCAGCGCCGCCGTGCCGAGCGCTCCCCCAGCGAGAACTACTTTTAGAGCACTAAGCTCTCGGCGCGTCTGCTCCCCTTGAATCCCGATCACGGTGACGCCCTGGGGAGTGGCTTTGATCTGCTGAACGTGAAATTCTGGCAAGACTTCTAAGCCCGCGTCGCGTGCCCACTGGATAAACGTGACGAGTGTGCTTTGTTTTGAATCGCGATGGCATCCCCCCAAACACACGATACAGTCGTTGCCTTCGTCGAGCTTGCAGTCCGTCTGCCCTCGGCGCAACGGCCTCCAGTGATAGCCGAGCTTCTCGAAGCCCGCGCGCGTTAATTGCGCGTTACGGTTGAAGTGACGCTCTGGAATCTCTTGGATGCTGAGCTTGCTCTCGATCTCGTCGTAGTGCGGGGCCATCTGGGCGCTCGTGAAAAAGCCAATATTTGAGACGCTGCGCCAGTCTTCCCAAGCCATGTCGTCGAAGCGATCCAACAGACACTGATTGACGACGGAGCCGCCGCCAAGACACTTCCCGCGCAAGAACGCGAGCGTGGCGTCAGCATTGAATTCTAGCCCGCCGTTCCAGAACATCTGGGCTGAGTAGTCCATCTCGTTCTCTGGAAAAGTCTTGGCGCTGAAGGCTCTGCCCGCCTCGAGCAGCAAGCACTTGGCTCGGGCTTTGGTCAGATAGTACGCGAGCACGCCGCCGCTCGTCCCAGAGCCGATGATGATAAAATCATACATAGTTAGTCAGAAGGAACGATCACGTTCAGGTTGGGCACGCGCTGGAACTCGCTGGCGTTGAGCGTGAGGAGATCAAGCCCCCACTGTAGAGCTGTCCCGGCGATGAGGGCATCTCGAGGGCCGATTTGCCGGTTCTTCCGAGCCAATTTCCCGTTCAGGTGAGCGGCTCGTTCCGCTTCGAGGCGTCCCACAGCGAGAACAGCGGGCTGGAGTACGCGAGCAAGCTGGGCAAAGTCCGAGGCCCGTCCGGCTCTGATTGCTCCGTATTCCAACTCATATAACGTGATGGCGCTCACGTAGATGCTCTCGTAGTCGCGCAGGAGTTCTTGTAATGAGAGCCGCCCTCGCAAATGGGCGATCAGTGCTGACGTGTCTATCAAGACCCCTCGAGCTGTTTGCGCCATCTCTCCCAGCCTTTCTCAAGGTCTTTGAAGGCCCTCGCAATATTAGGGTCGTCCTTCCACAGCCCGTGGGTATGTTCGAGGGCTTGGAGCTGTCTCTCCTTGATGAGAGCTTTAAGCTCACTCAACGCAGAAAAGACGGCTTCCGAGAGGGATTTCGCCTGCGTGTGCTCTTGAGCCCAGTGGAGCAGCTCGTGATGCTCCGGCTTCACGTACAGAGTGAGCCTTCTCATACTTGTATGATACTCTTCTGCTCATACACTGTCAAGCTAATAGTCCTTGCGCGAGAAGAGATAGATCCCCAACGCAAGCATAACTACGGCAAAGAGCCCTGAAGTCCAAAACGCAAAGCCAGCACTTGATGCTCCTCCTATATCGGTGAGAAACTGCTCTGCCCCAACGAGCCGTGCAGTCACCATCTCGAGATCGTTCGTCTTCGGCAAGAGATAATAGATCACATCCGCGATGTCCCCCAGCGTGGGCGAGAGCTGTCGTAGGATAGCGCGCGCGTACGCAAATTCTGCTAGTCCCCATAACACTATGGTCGCGACGAGCGCGGCGCCCGTCCCCTCCGTCACCAGCGCCAGAAATGCAGCGAAACTATAGAGCACTGCAAAGAGAAAGACGATGACCACGCCCGCCCAGATCAACCCCAAATCTGTCGTACCCACCTTGAGCCAGAGCAGAACCCAAGTCCCTATAAAAAAGAGCATCGTTGTCACGCCGACCAAGACTACGCCGCCTAGATAGCGCGCCAGATAGAGCTCCCAGCGCGCAATCGGCTTGGAGAGCACCAGATCAATCCGGCCGCGAGCGAACACCCCTGAAAAGAGCCCTATCGTGATGAACAGCCCCAAAAAGATCCCCCAGGGGTTGGCTAACCCCAGCGCCGTTATCTCTATAACATTCGCGAAGACATCCTTGGAGATAGGCAGCTCTCTCAGCTCGACCCCAAAGAGCGAAACCCTGATCAGATCAGGCTGAGCTTCGTCAGGGCGCACGCCCACCCCAAACGCAAAGAGCAACAAGAGCGCTAACGCAATGAGGCTCACCACGAGCGAAGCTCGCCGCGCCCAAGACTCCCGCCAACTGTCTTCGATGATCGCTGAGAAAATCAATGCCCTGTTCATACTGTTTCTAAGCTCTCTGCACCGCGAATCAGTTCTACGAAGACGTCTTCTAGGCTCTTCTCACGAGTCAGCTCGTCGACTGTGCCCTCGGTGAGGAGCTGGCCCTTGTGCAAGATCGCCACGCGATCACAGACACGCTCGATCTCCGTAAGCACGTGCGAGCTAATAAACACGGTCGTCCCTTGATCTTTCAGGCGCAGCAAGAGATCTTTGACGTCTTTGCGCCCCAGGGGATCGAGATTTGCTGTAGGTTCGTCTAAAATCAAGACTTTCGGGTTGTTGAGTAGGGCTTGAGCTATGCCCAGGCGTTGGCGCATCCCTTTAGAAAATTCTTTGACTTTGGAATTGCGCCGCTCGGCGAGCCCCACTAACTGTAAGAGTTCTTCGACGCGGGAGCGGCGCTCTCGCAGCCCGTAGAGCTTCGCGAAGAAGTCCAAAGCGCGCCATGCTTTGAGATACTCCGGGAGCTGGTACTCTTCAGGGAGATACCCGACATATTGTCGCGCTTGTGGGTCGCGGCTATCTCTCCCGTGGAGCAGGGCTTGCCCGCTATCGGCAAACGCGATGCCCAAGAGAATCTTAATCAGTGTAGTCTTGCCCGCGCCGTTGGGGCCGAGCAGCCCGAAGATCTCCCCTTGCTTGACGCTCACGCTTACCCCCTTGAGCGCCTCGATCTTAGCCCGTCGCAAAAGCCCGTAGTATGTCTTATGCAAATCCCGGACCTCAATAGCGTTCATGGTGTAAGCTCTGTCTCTTATA
>JAOAIA010000006.1 GCA_026414955.1 Candidatus Bipolaricaulota bacterium | reverse complement strand
GATGTGTATAAGAGACAGTGTCTACCCGGAGCTGGTGCGCCGCAAGATCATCCCCGATGTTGTGACCGATCAGACGGCTGCTCACGACGAGCTGAACGGCTACGTCCCCGGCGGCATGAGCTACGACGAAGCGTTACGATTGCGCCGTGAGAATCCCCAGAAATATATCGAGCTGTCGTTTGCGTCGATGGTCAAGCACGTGCAGGCGATGATCGAGATGCAAAAATCTGGCGCTGTGGTCTTCGACTATGGGAACAATTTGCGTGGGCAGGCCCAGCGGGGCGGACACCCTGATCCCTTTCAGTTTCCGGGCTTTGTCCCGGCGTATATCCGACCGTTATTCTGCGAGGGGAAAGGCCCGTTCCGCTGGGCAGCCCTCTCTGGAGACCCACAAGATATTTACAGAACTGACCAGGCGATTCTCGAACTCTTCCCCCGCGACGAAGCGCTCACTCGTTGGATTAAGATGGCGCAGAAGCGCGTGAAGTTCCAAGGGCTGCCCGCGCGCATCTGCTGGCTCGGCTACGGCGAGCGCGCCAAGGCCGGACTATACTTTAACGAACTTGTGCGCAAGGGCGAGCTGAAAGCGCCCATCGTGATCGGTCGCGATCACTTGGACGCGGGCTCGGTTGCATCGCCCTACCGAGAGACCGAGGGGATGAAAGACGGCTCGGATGCTATCGCCGATTGGCCCATTCTCAATGCTCTGTTAAACGCCGTCTGCGGGGCGACGTGGGTCTCGGTGCATCACGGCGGCGGAGTGGGGATCGGGAAATCTATTCACGCGGGAATGGTGATCGTCTGCGACGGCACAAGAGAAGCCGACAAGCGCCTCGAGCGCGTCTTGACAGCCGATCCCGGTTTGGGAGTCGTGCGTCACGCCGACGCGGGCTACGAAGAAGCTATCAAAGTCGCGCGGGAGAAGGGCATCAAGATGCCAAGGCTGTAAAGCACAAGGGGGAAAGGAAGATGAAAACAGCAACTGCCTTGCTCCCGGAGGCTTTAGATCATATCGAAGAAGCCCTGAACGCGATCTCTCATATCCAAGACACATCAACGAAAGAAGCGATCCAACAAGCTGAAAATTTCTTAGAGCAAGCTCGCGCGCATCTAGGGCAAGCAGAGCGCCAGCACCTCGAATTTTTAGGAGTGCCTTCCCATTATGAGCGCACTGTTCGGGTGCGCTTGAGCAAAGAGCTGCGCTCTTGGAAGTTCTGGCTTCCGGCTTTAGTGCTCGCCGTGATAATCTTTTCGTCGTTCCCCCTTGTCTTTCCTGATGCCCCTCGACGGTTCACCGTGGAAGTTTGGGGGTTGCAGATTCTTGTGCCACGCTCTTTACTTTTGGCGTTCTTGTTGGTTTTCATACTTATTGTCCACGAAGGCTTTCATGGGTTGGCTTTTTTACTCGTAGGGCGCGATAGGCCCGGCTTTAAGCTGCGCTTTGGAGCTTCCATTCTCTACGCTTATGCTACGGCCAACTGCGCGCTGAGCCGTTGGAGATTTATAATAGTGGGGCTGACCCCCTTGGTTGGCATCACGGTAGGAGGGATTTTGATATGGAATCTTGTGCCGAGCTGGGCACCTTGGATCTATTTTGTTATCGCCATGAACGCGGTAGGGGCGAGCGGCGATCTCTGGATGGCCTGGCACTGCCTTCGCGCTCACCCTCAAGCTTTGTGCTTAGATAGCGATTACGAGCTAGCTATATTTGAGCCGAAATCCTAGACACAGCAGGAGGCGATTATGCCTGAAGGCAAGAGTCTGGGAGGCTTTTTGCGCCCGTGGCAGGTCGCGCAGTATCTGGGCATCCCCATAGAGAAAGTCTACGAGATGATGGAGTCCGGGGAACTTCCCGCGGAGAAGATCGAAGGGCGCTGGCGCGTCGATCTCGCGAAATTAGAGAAATGGCTCGATGAGGACGTCTCGCCCGAGGATATAGAAAAGCTCGCCCAGCGCCTTGACGTCCCTCAGGAGAAAGTCCGAGACTTCTTCAAGCAACTCGGAAGATCATAGGATCTTCTCAGCGGCCTTGGGCTTGTCTACGGCGATGGCCAGCTCGACACGCTTGGGCGTTCGGCTCACCAGATAGATCCCCTCGATGTTGACTTGGCTTTTGGCGAGCTTCTTCGCCACGCGCGCTAAGGCTCCCGGCTTGTCGGCCATCCGGACGTTGAAGACCGAGTTCACGGTGAACTTGAACCCGTTCTCTTTCAGGACCTCTGCGGCTTTGCGGTCGTCCTTGACCACAAAGCAGACCGTGGCTCGCGGGGCAGAGAACGCCAGTCCCGCGATCGAGTGAATGTTGATGCCCTGCTTGCCAAGAAGCCCTGTGAGCTTCGCCAGCTCGCCCGGCTTGTTGGGCAACGTCACACGAAATTCTTTGAGCATTCTATCACCCTCCTTACGGATGGCTTTATTATAGCTAAAGTAGCTGATGCCGGCGACTGAAGTCGCCGGCTGAGCAGATGAAAGCGTGCTCAAGCACGCTCTATAAGCCCCCTTCAGCGGGCTTCTCTCTACTGAGCCGGATGCTTCAGCATCCGGTACAAAAGCGAGACATCCAAAACTCGCACATCGCTAGACCTCGATCAGCTCCTTCTTCGGCGCTTGCGTGAGGACGCGACAGCCCTGCTCTTCAATGACGGCGACGTCTTCGATGCGCACCCCGCCCCAGCCCGGCAGATAGATCCCCGGCTCGATGGTGACGACGTTGCCTGCTTGAAGTCTATCCTTCCCCAAGGGCGACAGCCGCGGCGCTTCATGGACGTCTAATCCTAAGCCATGCCCTGTGCCGTGCCCGAAGTTCTTCTTATATCCGGCTTTGGCAATCGTCTCCCGCGCGGGCGCGTCGGCTTGTTTGCTCGTCAGCCCCGCCCGTAAATTTCTGATAGCGCGCTCTTGGGCTTCAAGAACGATCTTATAAATCTTCTTCTGCTCCGCACTGGCGCGCCCGACGACCACCGTGCGCGTCAGATCGGCACAATAGTGATCTACTGTGGCCCCCATGTCGAAGAGCACGAAGTCGCCCTTCTGGACTTCTCGATCTTGCGGCTCGTAATGGGGCATGGCCGTCGTCGCCCCCGTCGCCACGATGCTCCCAAACGCCAAGCCATCGCCGCCATGAGTGCGCATATATTTCTCGATCTCCCACGCCAGCTCGCGCTCGGTCACGCCGGGCTTGACCTTGCCTAAGATAAACTCGAAGGTCTTATCCGTCAGGCGGATCGCTCGCTCAATCGCTTTGATCTCAAAGTCGTCTTTGACCGTGCGCAGCGTCTCCACCAGCCCCGCAACGGGCACAAGTTTTGTTCTCTTTAATCGGTCGCGCAACTGATGGAAGAGCCAGGTGCTGGTCGTTGGGCTGTTGATCGCGATGTTCTTGAGCTTCAAGCGATTGATCCGCGTCGCGACGGTCGTCACCCGCCCTTTCAATTCAAGGACTTCATAGCCTGAGACGATCTCTTCGGCGCGAGTGATGTAGCGAGAGTCGGTCAAAAAGACCTGACGGTCTTTCGTGACGATGAGCACACCAAATGACCCCGCAAAGCCCGTGAGATAATAGAGATTGGAGCGATCCGAACTTTCGACGTTGACCAAACAGAACCCGTCAAGCTTTTTGCGTCGCAAGCTGTCGCGAAGCCGTTCGAGCCGGACCGTATGCGTATTCATAACGGAGCCGATTATATCCGAAAACCCCAGCAGAGGCGAACAGAGAGCTGTGCAAGGACACCCGTCCTATGCTGCCAAGACAAATCGCCAGAGGGGCTTCGACAGGGGTCCTTCAAAATCCCCTTCCCATCGTGTATAACCAGACTTCGCCTGGACAAGCTTCGCTGGATTTTTATCTTCGCCAGCCCAAGGCTGGCGAAGGCATACGGCCCAGGCGAAGCCTGGAGGTGCGCACGTGGGCACATCGAAGGTGGTCTTTGTCGTAGTCGCGCTGGCTTTGTTGGGCGTCGTCATGGTCGCTAGCGCCAGCCTGCCCATCGCTGCCCTTCGCTACGAAAAACCCTCATATCTGCTCACCAAGCACCTCATCGCGCTCGCTGTGGGAGTGCTCCTCTTCTGGGTCTGTTGGCGTGTGGACTATCGGGTCTTCTTCAGGATAGATCACATACTCTTGCTGATAGCGTTGGGGCTGACGGCGCTGACGCTCGTGCCGGGGCTGTCGGTGCGCGGGAGTTGGCTGCGCCTGCCCGGCCCGTTCCAACTCCAGCCGACGGAATTCTTAAAGCTCGCGCTCATCATCTCCTTGGCAGCGTTCTGCGTGCGCAAGGGGGAGCGCCTCACAGAATTTTCTGACGGCGTCCTGCCCCCCCTGCTCATCACATCCGTCGCTGCTTTGATAGCTCTCAAGCAGTCCGACTTCGCTATGGCGCTCATCTTCTTTCTTATACTTTTCGCCATGCTCTTTCTTGGGGGAGCACGCCTGGGGCATCTTGTGGGGATCGCCCTAGCAGCTGTGCCCGCGCTCGCGTTGTTGCTCATCAGTGCTCCCTATCGCTTCGGACGATTGCTTGCGTTTCTCGACCCGTTCAAGTACAGCACGACCGAGGGCTATCAGTTGGTGCAGTCGCTGACGGCCATCGGCTCGGGAGGGGTATTGGGGAGGGGTCTGGGAAATAGCCGCGAAAAATTGCTCTTCCTCCCGGAGCCGTACAATGACTTTATCTTCTCGATTATGGGAGAAGAACTGGGCCTGATCGGCGGGCTTCTCGTCATTGGGCTATTTGCGTATCTCACGTGGGTAGGATACACCATCGCATCGCGCGCGCCGGATCCGTTTGGCAGGCTGCTCGCCGCGGGGATTACGCTCACGATAGCTGCGCAGGCGTGCATCAACCTTGGCGTCACTACGGGGATTCTGCCCGTCACCGGGCTGACCCTGCCGTTCATCAGCTATGGCGGCTCATCGTTGCTCGTCTCCTTCGCCATGACTGGAATTTTGTGCAATATCTCACGAAAGGGACTATATGAGAGTGCTCGTCTGTGGGGGCGGGACGGGAGGGCATCTCTATCCCGCTCTGGCTCTTTTGGAGGGGCTGCGGCGCGCTGAGCCGAGCGCCCGACTTGTCTACGTTGGGAGCTGGTATGGCTTGGAAACAAGAGTGATGCCGCGCTACCCCTGGGTTGAGTCTTATGCCCTTCCTATCCGGGGGATCGCGCGTCCGGGGCAACGTTCTTTCTGGCTCTTCTGGGCGCTGCTGGCGCTCGTGCAGCTTCCGGTCGCGCTCGTCGCGGCGCTCTTGCTTCTCTTAATTGTGCGCCCCCATCTCATCATCGGGGTTGGTGGCTACGGGGCGTTTGCGCCGTTGCTGTGGGGAGTTCTCTTCAGAATCCCGTGCTACCTGCACGAGCAGAATCTCGTTCCGGGAATAGTGACGCGACTTTTCGCGCCGTGGGCGAGAAAGGTCTTTCTCACCTATTCTCAGACGGCTCGCTGGTTGCGAGCGCGCTGCGTCGTTGTGACAGGGCTTCCCGTTCGTCCAGAGATCCTCTCAGCTCGGCCTGATCATCAGCGATTTGGGCTGCGACCGGGCATGAAGACCGTGCTCGTCTGCGGCGGCAGCCGGGGGTCACAGACCCTGACGGAAGTCGCTCTCGCTGCGCAACAGCAGCTCAAAGGCGTTCAGTTTTTAATCGTCACAGGGGAGCAAAAGCCGAGCGCTGAAGCGCCTGGCTGTCACCCTGAGCGAAACGAAGGGTCTCAGATTCCTCGCTGCGCTCAGAATGACAGAGCGCGCGTTAGCACGCTCCCATCTGCTGAGCCGGCGAATTCATTCGCCGGTACTGTTGTTCTCATCCCTTACATCCACGAGATGGGCACGGCGTTGGCCACGGCTGACATAGTAGTCTGCCGTGCGGGCGCGGGGACGCTCGCCGAACTGACTGCCCTGCGCAAGCCCGCTATCGTCATCCCCTGGCCCGGCGCCGCCAACGATCACCAGACGGCCAACGCTAAACAGCTTACCCGTCTCGGTCTATTCTCTATCGTCCCAGAGTCCGAACTCACCCCACAACGGCTTGCCCAAGAGATCACAAATCAGTTCGAAAGTTCGCGAGTTCGCGAGTCCACCCTCACCCCCAGCCCCTCTCCCCTGCGAGGGAGAGGGAAGACAGGGATGAGGGAGCTACAATCTGCGAAAAACTCTCTCGATATTATCTTGAGCGAGGTGCTTCTCGATGCGACCAGAACCCAAGACACACTTGCACTTTATCGGGATCGGCGGCGACGGCATGAGTGGGCTGGCCAAAGTCTACTCTGAGCTGGGATTTCGTGTCACCGGCTGCAACCTCGAAGAGAACCGACGCACCCAGCAGCTGCGCGACCTGGGTGTGCCCGTCACCATCGGGCACTCTTCAGAACATCTCCGGAACGCTACTCATGTCGTCGTCTCCTCCGCCATTCCCCCAGACAACATAGAGTTGCTCGAGGCCCACCGGCTGGGGCTGCCGATCCTCCATAGACTCGAACTTCTTCGCAATCTCACAGAGAAACGCTACACTATCGGCGTTGCCGGCACCCACGGCAAGACCACGACGACGGCGATGATCGCCACGCTCTTAGAGCGATCCTGGCTCGACCCGACGTTTGTCATCGGCGCGGTCTCCCCTACGCTCGGCGCTCATGCGCGCTTAGGCATGAGCAAGTATCTCGTTGCCGAGGTCTGCGAGAGCGATGGGCACTTCTTAAAGCTCCATCCCCAGATCGCCGTGATCACCAATATCGGGCGGGATCATTTGAACTTCTACGGCAGCGAAGAGGCCCTTCTGGCAAGCTTTACCCAGTTTGCCAGCCAGAGCGATCTGTGTATCGCCTGCGCCGACGACCCCGGCACACGGCGCGCCGTCATCGCCCAGCTTCCCGCAACGCTCACCTATAGCATCGAACGCCCCGCCGATCTCGTCGCCCATGATATCTCGTTTCATCAATTTCGCACGACGTTTGATGTTTCGTGGCGCGGGCGGCGCGTCGGCCACGTCGAGCTGCTGCGCGCCCCGGGCATTCATAACGTCTACAATGCCCTGGCAGCCCTCTTGGTCGGGCGCCAGTTGGGCTTATCGTTCGCCGATATGGCTGCACACTTGAGAGACTTCCAGCTTCCGGAGCGGCGCTTCCAGGTTCTCGTGAACAATGGGATCACCGTGGTAGACGACTACGCGCACCTTCCTGAACAGATCCAGCGCAATCTCCAAGCGATCCGCCAGAGCTGGCACCCGGCACGCGTCGTCGCGCTCTTCCAGCCCCATCGCTTCACGCGCACGTACTATCTGGGGCGCGAGTTCAGCACATCGTTCGACCTCGCCGATATGGTCGTGCTCACCGATATTTACCCTGCGTTTGAGCGCCCCATCCCCGGGGTGAGCGTCGAGCTGATCTTCGACGCCTTGCGCCGACGGCATAGCGCGGTCACCTATCTGCCGCGCCGCGCTGATCTCGCCCACAAGCTCAACGAGTTCGTGCGCCCTGGGGATTTTGTCATCGGCTTTAGTGCCGGAGATTTGGGAACAGAGCTGCATCGGTTCGCCCAGGATTGGAACCAGAGATATCGCGGTGATTCGCATGAAGCTTCTGGAGAGTAAGAGATGCGAGCTTACAGACCTGCAAGGTCGTCTCCAGGGGATCGTAAAAACAGATGAGCCCCTCGCACGGCACACGTCGCTGCGCATCGGCGGCCCCGCGCAGTATTTTGTCATCCCCGCTTCCCTAGAAGATATCAGTGAGACGCTCGACTTCGCTCATGAGCGCGAGCTGCCGTGGGTCGTCTTGGGGAACGGCACAAACGTGCTCTTCCCCGATGAAGGCTACCGAGGGATTGTGATCAAGCTTGGGCCGGCCCTAGGGCAGATTACTCTCACGGGGGACCGTGTGCGGGCGCAAGCCGGGGCGAGCCTCGCGGCCCTGATAGCCAAAGTGCGCTCTGTTGGGCTGCGCGATCTGGACTTTCTCGTGGGGATTCCGGGGAGCGTCGGCGGAGCTATTGTGATGAACGCCGGGATCCCCGAGGGGGCCATCGCCGAGGTCGTCACCCGGGTGGGGGCATTGACTTTTGACGGAAAATTTATTACTCTTACTCCCGATGAGTGTCGTTTCGGCTACCGGTCGAGCCGGTTTCAGGAAGAACGAGTGATCGTGATTGAGGGAGAATTCGCCTTGGGAAGCGGGAAATCGTGGGATGGTGAGGAGTTGCTCAGACGGCGCAAGGAGCGCCAGCCCCTGGGGATGCCCAGCCCCGGCTGCGTCTTCCGCAACCCCGTGGGGGTGGGGGCCACCGCCGGGCAGCTCATAGACCGCGCGGGGCTGAAGGGCTATCGGGTGGGAGGAGCAAGAATTTCCACAAAGCATGCGAACTTTATCGTCAACGAAGGGGGGGCGACCAGTCGAGATGTGCTCCAGCTAATTGACATCGCCCGGTCGGTTGTGCTTAAATATTGGGGGGTGGAGTTGCAGCTGGAGCTCGCCGTCGTCGCCTGACCGATGTGCGGCGGTTGATCATACGAGCGAGTCTTGTACTCGCGCTCGGCACAGCTCTGGTGAATCTTGTGCCGTGGCAGGAGTACCTAGCGATACGAGAGATCGCCGTCAAGGGTGGTGAGAGGATCCAAGCCGAGACGGTCCTGCAGGGATTTCCGATCCAGATCGGAATGAATTGGCTGACGGCCGATATAGAAGCCGCGCGGCAAGCCCTCTTGCGTCTCCCCGACGTCCGCGACGCGCACGTCCGGAGGGCGCTGTGGGGGCGTGTGCTTGTTACCCTCGTGGAGCGGCAACCGTTGGCCGTCGTTCAGTTAGGCAAAAAACTCTTCTGGATGGACACCGAAGGGGTTCTCTATCAGCCGGCTGCGAGCGTGTTCGGGCCGGTCATCGTCGAGCCGGACGTCAGAGAGACCGAGCGCGGCTTGCGCTTGGCCGATCTCTTCTTGCTCGTGCCCATCCGCGCCCTGATGGCTATATCGGGAAATTTGCTGAATCACATCACGACGGTGCGTTTTGAAGGGAGCACTATGATAGTCTCGTTGCGTCATGGCCCAGACGTCTGGCTGAACGCCTACGATGTCCAAGAAGCATTGTCGCGTCTGCGGCGCGTGTTGCGTGCCCTGGCTGGGCGTACGCTCCAGCGGGTCGACCTGCGCTTCGACCGAGCAGTGGTCGTGAGCGAAAAACGGTGAGGATGGTGATACGGGAATGGGGGAGATCATTGTCGGGCTGGACATAGGCACCACGAAAGTCGTGGCCCTCGTCTGTAACGTCGAGGACTCCCAGATCGAGATCATCGGGATGGGCAAGGCCCCATCTCACGGCCTAGAGAAGGGCGTTGTAGTCGACATCGGCGAGACGACGGCTTCGATTAAACGCGCCATCGAAGAAGCCGAAAACATGGCCGATGTCAAGATCGAGCGCGTCTACGCGGGCATCGCGGGCAAGCACATCCAGAGCATCAACAACTCCGGGACGGTCTCGATCTCGCGCGATACTAAGATTATAACCCTCGATGACGTGCAACGGGTGATTGACACCGCCCAAGCCGTGCAGATCAGCCCAGATAGCCAGCTCATCCACGTTATCCCAAGGCAGTATATTGTAGATGGACAAGAGGGGATCACAGACCCCGTGGGCATGACCGGAACGCGGCTCGAAGTGGACGTGCACATCGTGACCGGCTCGATTACCGCCGTGCATAATATTCGGCGTTGCGTCGAGAATTTGGGGATCGAAGTCCAACAGATCGTGCTCCAGCCGTTGGCCAGCAGCTATGCTATTCTCAACGAAGCCGAGAAGGAGCTGGGAGTCGCTTTGATGGACATCGGTGGGGGGACGACGGATATAGCGATCTTCCGGGGCGGCGATATCTGGTTCAGCAAGATCCTCCCGATCGCTGGCGAACACATCACCAACGATATTGCTGTGGGGCTGCGGGTCAGCTATGAAGAAGCCGAACGCATCAAGATTCAAGAGGGCCTCCCCAGGCTGACCGACGAAGCTGCTGAAGAAGAGCGCATCGAGATCACTACCATCAGCGAAGAGAAGAAGCTCATCGCCAAGAGAAAATTAGCCAAGATCATCGAACCCAGATTGGAAGAGCTGTTTGATCTGGCTATGGGGGAGATCGAGAACGTCGGGTATCGCGATCTCATCCCCGCGGGCATTGTGTTGACAGGGGGAACGTCGCTCTTGAAAGGGTTGCCGGAGTTCGTCTCCGAACGCTATGATATCTCGGTGAGACGGGGGAGAACCCCCCACGGGATTCATGGGTTGCGCGACATTGTTGAGAGTCCGGTCTACTCGACGGTGATCGGCTTGGTGAAGTACGCGGTGGAATCGAAAGAGTATATTCACAGATTTGGTGATCGGCCTCGGTCGTGGGGGCTGGCTAGCAGCACGCACAGCCGTGGGTTCTCTGGGCTGCTGGGGAGGCTCATGCGCTGGTTCAGCCGGTTCTTCCGAGGCTAGGGGGGTTGTATGGGCCGCAACGGTTTGGCACGGATCAAAGTGATCGGGGTTGGGGGCGGCGGCGGCAACGCCGTGGACCGCATGAAGAAGGCCAAAGTGAAGGACGTGGAGTTGATCATCGTCAACACCGACGCGCAGGTGCTCTCGATTCTCGAGGCCGACCGCACTGTTCAGATCGGCGCGAAGCTCACGGCTGGGTTAGGGGCTGGGGGCAACCCTGAGGTGGGCCGCAAGGCCGCCGAGGAGTCCGAGGCCGAGCTGGCCGAACTGATGGAAGACACCGATATGGTCTTCTTAACAGTCGGGATGGGCGGCGGCACGGGGACAGGAGCCTCGCCGGTGATCGCGCGGCTGGCCCGCGAAGCCGGGGTCTTGACCGTGGCTATCGTCACCAAGCCGTTCTCGTTTGAAGGGCGGCTGCGGGCGGAGCGCGCCCGCAAGGGCATCGAAGAATTGCGCCAATATGTAGACACGCTCATCGCGATTCCCAACGATCGTCTGCTCAAGGTCGCTCCCCCGGATGTCCCCTTAGTGAAAGCATTTGAACTCGCCGATGACATCCTGCGCCAAGGGGTACAGGGTATCTCTGATCTGATTACGACGCCGGGCATGATCAATCTCGATTTTGCCGACGTCGAGGCGACGATGCGCAACGCCGGTACAGCCCTCATGGGCATCGGCGAGGGCGAAGGGGAGAACCGCACCCGCGATGCCGCGCGCAACGCGATCACCAGCCCGCTGCTTGAGGGGTCTATCGAGGGGGCCCAACGCTTGATCTTAAATATCACGGGTGGGCCGGACCTCTCGCTCGAGGAAGTGACCGAGGCAGCATCGCTGGTGCGCGATACGCTCTCCGACGATGCGGATATCTTCTTTGGCGCGGTGGTGCGCGAGGGCTATGACCGCGTGCGGATCACCGTGATCGCCACGGGGTTCAAAGAGCGCGAGGAGCTTTCCCAAGAAGAGAAGCTCGAGCGCGGCCTAGACGTGCTCGAAGACGACGAAGACGAGATCATCGAGAAGGTCGAGCGCAGCATCCGCCAAGCCCACGCCGACGACTGGGATATCCCCACGTTCTTACGCAAGCGCAAGAACGATTAGAAGTCCATTCTGATGGGCATACAGACGTACAAGAAGCCCTGATCGGCCTCGCTCTCCCCCGGCTCCACCAACCCCGCGCTCTCTGCATCGGCCAGCCACACGTGCACGTCGTCGCTCTGCAATCTCTTGAGCGCGTCTATGAGATACTCCGCGCGGAAGGATATCTTAACAGCTTGGGCTTTCTTCTTTAAGGGCAGCGTCTCGTGGGCTTCGCCCTTCTCGGCCGCCTGGGAGCTGAGCTTGAGCTGGTTGTTCTCTACGCTTAAGATCACGGCATCGGACTCTTCGGCGGCGGTGATCTGCACGCGCTGCAGGGCTTCTAAGAAGAGCTTCCTCTCAACAGTGATGCCGATGGGGTTCTCTTTGGGAATGACTTTTTCAAAGTCCGGATAAGCTTCTTCGATGAGCCGCCCCACGAAGACCACCGAGCCGACCTTGAAGAAGAGATAGTTTTCTGACTGATAGAGTTCAGCGTGTTCTGCGTCGAGCTGCGCCAAGATACTGGCGAGATCGCGCAGGGAATCGGCAGCGACAAGAAATTCCCCCTCGCGGGCGGCTTTGTGCGCTAAGTGCTCGGCCTTGAGCGCCAGCCGATACCCGTTCGTGGCTACGACTTTGAGCGTCTCTTTCTCTAAGACCAAATTGACGCCGGTTAAGCTCAATCGCGACGTCTCGCGCGCCGAGAGCGCCGCATAGGCGACCAGCTCCAAGCTGCGCTCCAATTGGTGCTTGCCCAAGACACAGATGGGATCTTTGGGCAGGGACGGCACTTCAGGATAATCTTCGAGCGAGAGCCGGAAGAGATCGAACGTCGCGCCTCCTGAGGTAATTTCGACCTTCCCCGTGCCGGAGATCGTCTTCAGCTCCAGCGTCTCGGCGGGCAGCGTGTTGGCGATCTTGACTAATAACTCGCCGTTGAGCACCAGCGCTTCGTCGCCGCCGCGATTCTCAATAGGGACAGAGCACCAGATGGCCCGCTCCAAGTCAGTCGCGTAGAGCATCAATTGATTCTTCTTGGTCTCGAGCTTCAGGCCGGCCAAGATGGGCATACTCGTCGCCCGGCCCAACGCCCGACTGACGATCTTCACCCCGGAGAGAAATTCATCTCGTCCACATGAGAACTCCATAGTCTATCGTCCTCCTCGCACTCTCTCGTAGACTCTCTGCCAGATCTGCTCGGCCAGCTCGTGTGCTGGCCGCGTTCCATCTACCAGCAACGTGTTTGGCATCTGTTGCGCCAGTTCCCGATAGCCCGCACGCACGCGCTCGTGAAACTCCCTGCCCGCCCGCTCCAGGCGGTCAAACGCTTCTCGCTTGCGCGCCAGCGCGACCGCAACGGGCACGTCGAGCACTATCGTCAACGACGGCTCGATGCCGTCGGTCGCTATTCTATTGAATTTCTGCACCAAAGTGAAGTCGAGGCCCCGGCCATAGCCCTGATACGCCAAGCTCGCCATCGCAAAGCGATCAGATAAGACGACGCGCCCTTCTTCCAAAGCCGGTCGTAGCACGGTGCGGGTCAGCTCGCTCCGTGACGCTTCATAGAGCAGAAGCTCGGTCAACGGCTCCATGCCCCAGGGACGCTCTAAGAGAATTTGTCTGATCTGTTCCCCCACGGGCGTGCCTCCTGGCTCGCGAATCGCTAACGGGTCTATGCCGTGCTGCCGCAGGCGCTCCTGCAGGGCGCGCAGCTGCGTAGACTTTCCGCTGCCGTCAATCCCCTCAAAGACGATAAAGAGACCCTTCATGGTTCGATCTCGTGCGCGCTCCGGCGCTCGTGAGTGAAGAGAGCAACGAGCACCAACCCCGTCCCGATCACGATAGCAGTATCGGCGAGATTGAAGACGGGCCAGGTGAAATTCTGCCAGCGCAGTTCGAGAAAGTCAATGACTGCGCCATGAGCGAGGCGATCCGTCAGATTGCCCAAAGCCCCCCCAGCGATGCCGATCAAGCCCACGGTCATAGCTTTGCACTGCGGCGGGCCCCACAGCAAAAGGCTGAGAATCCCCAAGCTCACCACCGCTGCTAGGAACGCGATGATCTCGCCGAAGCCCTGAAACAGCCCAAAAGCTCCGCCATCGTTGGACGTGAGCGTCAAGCGCAAGAAGCCGTCTATGATCTCGACGGGGCGCCCCGGCTCTAGCGATCTCACAGCGAGCGCCTTGCTCGCCTGATCGAGCGCGACAACCCCAGCGACGGCCAAGAGTCTATAGAGCTTCATTAGGCTCAGTATAGCGAGCAGACCAAAGAAAATCAACGCTGGCGTCGCACAGGGCGGACGGGAGTGCCCACCCACACCGTATGCGATGGGATCCTCTTGTTGCTCAGCACGAGCGAATGCGCTCCGATGAGCGCCCCTTCGCCAATTTGTACTCCCGGCAGAACAAGCGTGCCCATCCCCACGGTCGCGCCCTTGCCGATCCTCACGCGCTTGAGCTTGAGCAGGCCCCCTTCCGCCACGTGGCAGACAATAACTGCCCCGCCACCGATCACCGCGTCGTCTTCGATCTCCACCAGCCAGCAGTCTATCAGTTGCGCGTTCAGTTGCACGTTCTTCCCGATCTTTGCCCCTAATAGTCTATAATAGATCACGTTGATCCCGCTCAGGGGCACAAAGTCTATGAACGTCTTCGACGCGGGGAAGAGCAGCGCATCATTCAGAAACCATTGGATCGCTGGGGCCGAAAAATACGGGTACTCGCCCTCGTCGGGCTTGGGGATGAGCTTGCTCAGCAGAACAATCAAAGTCATCAGAGTAAAGCCGTAGAGAAAATAGCCGATCATCACCGAGATGCTGATACCGAACGCCCGTGCCCACAGGGTCCACCCTTCGGTTGCGCTCACCACGGTCAACAGCAGAGCCAGCCCTGGCGTGAGCGCCGTGCCCATGAGCAGCGCCCCGAACGCTAACAGCAGCAGAAACAAAAAGACTCGCAGTATTGAGTTCATAATTTCGCAAGACGCTCCGTCTTCTGCGCATGCAGTCTTTCGAGTTGTTCTTTCATCAGGGCGAGTCGCTCGCCTGTGAGATCATACCAACGCAAGATCATCCACCCCACTCCCAAGGCGACCAACGGTACTCCAGCGATCAAGAGGCGCAAGCCCCACAAGGCTTCTGGGGTCTGCTGCGCGTGATCGGGCTGATAGCCGCTCCAGCGAAAGATCGCACCCATAATCAGCCCCTGTAACGTAAACGCGAACCGAATCAAAAGCCCGTTCATCCCGAAATATAAGCCCTCGCGGCGCACGCCTGTCGTCAGCTCGTCTTCGTCTATAATGTCTGCAATGAGCAGGTCGGGCAGCAACCAAAGCCCGCCAAGCCCTACTCCTAAGAGCCCAAGAGCTATGACAGCGCCGAGAAAATCCTGCACGAACCACAGGGGGATCAACGCGAGCGCGAAGAGCACAATCGCCCAGGCGAGGGCCGTCGCCGCTCCCCAGCGCACCGCAGCGTGGCGCCACCAGGGCAGCGTCGGCAGAACTATTATCAACGGGAGAGCCAGCAACGCCGAGAGCTTCATCGGCTCATCTTTGGGGATCTGCAGCACATACGCCGCAAAGAACGGGAGCGTCGCTTGGATCATCTGGAAAGCCAGCCAGATACAGATCAACGTCCCGATGAACGCTCCGAACGCGCGATTCACTATAGTTGCGCGCAAAGCTTCGGAGAGCTTGAGGGGCTGCTCGCGGCCGAACTCTGGACGCTCTTGACTGACCGCGACAGTCAGAAAGAGCACGGCTGCCGTCAATAGCCCGTAGAGCCAGCCCAGCGCCGCCCAGCCCCAGAAGCTATAGATAACGGGACTCAGCCCCATAGCGCAGAAGACCCCAAGAACATTGAAGACCTGCCGCCAAGCCGATACATGTGCCCGGTCTGCTACAGTCACGAACATCTCCGGAAAAAGCGCAGTATAGTTGAGCGCCACGAGAGTCCAGAGCGTGTCGAAGCAGAAGATTATGAGCAGAAAATAGCCAAAGAGCGCCCAGCCCGACTCTGCTGGGACGGGAGGACTCCACAAGAGCGCAAAGGAGATCGCCAAGGGCACAGCCCCACATGCTATATACGGGATGCGCCGCCCCCAACGGGTGCGCGTGCGATCCCCTATATATCCAGCGAGCGGGTCGTTCACGGCATTCCAAATCCCATAGAATGCCCATCCCAGCCCCACCAGCCCTGGGTCGAGCTTGAGCGTGTCTACATAGAAAAAGATCACGAGCGTCGTGAATGTTTGGTAGACCAGCGTCGTAGCGAACGACCCGCTGCTATAGAGAATCTTCGTCTTCATCGGGGTCTATTCTAGTCTCTTCGGCTCTCAGAAGTCAAAAAGATTTGCGCACTCATGGTCGCTTCGCGTATACTCTTGACGGTGAAGCCCTATGACCGCCAAGCCCTGGCTCCGTTACTATCCCGAAGATATCCCACACACCCTCACGTACCCGGACACGCCGCTCTATGACTTCTTGGATCGCTCGGCAGAACAATACGGGAGAGCAACAGCCCTGATCTTCTTCGGCCAACGTATTTCCTACGGACAGTTGCGCGAGCTGACCGATCGCTTTGCATCGGCACTCGTGCAGATCGGAGCCAAGCCCGGTGAAAAAATCTCGCTGATGTTGCCTAATATCCCGCAGTTTGTCATCGCCTTCTACGGGGCACTGAAAGCAGGCTTAACGGTCGTCCAGACCAACCCGCTCTACACCGAAGACGAACTCCAAGTCGTCTTGGGGGATTCTCACGCCGAGACGCTTATTACTTTAGATCGTTTCTACGAAAAAGTCCTGCACATCCAAGGACGGACAAACTTACGACGCCTCATCGTCACGGGAGTGCAAGAGTTCTTCCCCGGACTGCTGCGCTTGGGATATTTGCTCAAGGAGCGCCCCAAGCGCATACGTCCAAACCCTCCCAGCGTCTATCTCTTCTCCGATCTCATACGCAGCGCCCCGGCACACTCTCCAGAGATCCCCGTGCGCCCAAGCGACATCGCGCTCTTTCAGTATACGGGAGGGACAACGGGCATCCCCAAGGGCGCGATGCTCACCCATAAGAACTTGGTCGCGAACACCTTGCAAGCGTGCTCGTGGTTCCCTCGGGCCCGCATTGCTCAAGAGACGTGCCTATGCGTGCTCCCGCTCTTCCACGTCTATGCGATGACCGTTGCGCTCAATCTCTCCATGGCGCTCGCCGCCACGCTCATCTTGGTCCCGCGCTTCCAGATAGACGATCTATTGAAGACCATAGATCGGGAGCGCCCGTCGCTCTTCCCCGGTGCGCCTACGCTCTATGCTGCCATTGCCAACCATCCCCGCGTGAAGGACTATCACGTCAGCTCGATCAAAGCCTGCATCAGCGGCTCGGCCCCGCTCCCCTTGGAGGTCAAGCGACGCTTTGAAGAACTGACCGGCGCGGTGCTCGTCGAAGGCTACGGGCTTTCGGAAGCTTCGCCCGTCACGCACTGCAACCCGCTCTATGGGAGACAGATCTCTGGGAGCATCGGCGTTCCCTTCCCCGACACCGACGCGCAGATCGTGGACCCGACGTCGGGCCGAGAGCTGCCCGTCGGCGAGATCGGGGAGCTGGTCATCCAAGGCCCACAAGTGATGGCCGGCTACTGGAATCGTCCCGAAGAGACCGCGATGACCCTGCGGGGCGGCTGGCTCCACACGGGAGACTTAGCGCGCATGGACGAAGACGGTTATTTCTACATCGTAGACCGTCTCAAAGAGATGATCATCTGTTCGGGCTTGAAGGTCTACCCGCGCGAGGTCGAGGAAGTCTTGTATAAACATCCCAAAGTCTTGGAAGCAGCCGTGATCGGGGTGCCCGACCCCTATCGTGGGGAGACCGTGAAGGCCCTTATTGTGCCCAAGCCCGGCGCAAGCCCGACGACCGATGAAATTAAAGCGTTCTGCGCGGAGCACTTGGCGAAGTACAAAGTGCCCACGATCGTCGAATTTCGCGAGTCGCTGCCCAAGAGCATCGTGGGCAAGATTCTGAAGAGAGATCTGCGCTGATGGGAATCCACCTTTGCTTTGTCGCGCCAGAGTCTCTCAAGGATGGAGATTGGCTAACCCCTCACGAGACCCATGTGTTTCAGAAGGTTAAGGCTGCAGCTCATCGGAGGGACTGGCTTGCAGGACGGCTGGCCGCGAAAAAGCTGATCCAACGATTTTTCCGCGAAAGAGCTGGCCTGGAGCTAGCCCTTTCTCAGATCGAGATCACCAATGACGAGCACGGAGCACCTGTCGTGACTTCTCCTCTGGCTCTTCCCATCTCCGTTGCCCATAGTGTTGGGCACGGCTTTGCTGCCCTGGCGACGCGTGGCTCTATCGGTGTAGATCTCCAACAGATCCGTCCTGTGCGTCCCAATCTGGCTAAGCGCGCGCTCAGCGAGCGCGAGCGCGCCCAGCTCACAGATCGCTTTGCTGAGCGAGAGCGAGAAGGGCTGCTTGTCTTTTGGGCGCTCAAAGAAGCCGCGATCAAAGCCCAGCGCACTCGGCCAGCCCCTCCGCTACGTGAGATCTCCGTCACACTGACAGAGCTAGGATGTGCTGAAATTCTCTTAAGAGATCACTCGTTGACGGCTCGGTGGGGACGATGGAAAGAATTCATCTGGGCGGTAGCCTGGGGTTAGCTCGCAAGTTCGACGATCGTCACACCGTCGCCCCCTTGGTTGGGCGGCGCTGAATCAAAGCCCTTCACGATAGGTAGCTTTGCTAAGTGTTTTCGGATCTCGCGGCGTAAGACCCCTGTCCCCTTACCGTGCACGATATACCCCCGCGTCAGCCCCGCTAACACTAAGCGATCCAAGTAGAGATCAAGCTCGCGTATCGCTTCGCTGACGGTCATCCCCCGTACGTTCAGCTCCAACTGCGGCGCCGAAGAGCTTGCTGGCTCCACGCTCACCGAGACCTTCTGGAGTTCGCTTCTATCTTTGCTCGTCGGCTGAACCAAATCCGACAGCCTGGCCCAGACGCGCAGCCCGCCCAAGTCTATCTCGATGCGCTCCGTAGTAACAATCTGGCGCACAGTTCCCACTCGCTTCGATCCCCGAAATTGCACGCGCATCCCCTCGCGAAGCTCTTCCAGCTTTAACGGGAGATCCACCGGTTCTGCGCGCAATTGCTGACGAGCGTCTGTCAACTGGCGCTCGCGCTCCTGCACCTGGCGCAGCGCCTCTCGTAGTTGAGTTTCGTCGGCTGCGTGCTTGGCTCGATGCAGCGCGTGCTCGAGTTCCGCTCGCGCTCGCTTCAAGAGACTCTCGACGTCGCGTAACTCTTGGGTAAGTGCTGTTTCTTTCTTGGCGCGCAGCTCGCTGAGCTTCGCTGCGTATTCAGACTGTATTTGCTCGATCTCTGCGGCACGCTGGCTAACGCGCAGCCGCTCCTGCGCCAGCTCGCTGCGTTCTCGCTGGAGCTTCTGAATGATGTCTTCGACGCGCACCTGCCCCTCGGTCAGATGCGCCCTCGCCAGCGACACAACGGACGATGGTAACCCCAGACGCTCCGCAATGATGAACGCATTGCTCGCCCCAATACCTTCGATGATCTTATACGTCGGTGAGAGCGTCTCGATGTCAAATTCAACCGAGCACGTCTTGAGCTTCGGGTGCTGGTACGCAAAATGCTTGATCGCGCTAAAGTGTGTCGTCACGATGAGCTTGGCTCCGGAGTCGAGCAGCGCCTGCAAGATCGCGATCCCCAAGGCTGCTCCTTCCGTGGGGTCGGTGCCCGCGCCCAGCTCGTCAATGAGCACGAGCGTCTGGGGGTCTGCTTCGCGCAAGACCCCGATCAAGTTCTTCATGTGAGCTGAAAATGTGCTGAGATTCTGTTGGATGGACTGCTCGTCGCCGATATCTGTGAAAATCTTCTGGAAGAGCACAAGAGAAGAATCCGGCGCAGCGGGGATGGGAATGCCCGATTGAGCCATCAGCGTCAGCAAGCCAACAGTCTTGAGCGAGACGGTCTTGCCCCCGGTGTTCGGCCCGGTGATGACGATTCCCTGAAAAGGGCCCCCCCGACGACGCTCGATAGGCACAACCGTCGTCTGATCGAGCAAGGGATGGCGCGCCTCGACCAAGTGCAGAGGCCCATCGAGGGCGATCTGGGGGCGCTGGCACCTCAAGTGCAGCGCGAACTGCGCCTTGGCGTAGAGCAGATCAAAGTACGCCAAGACTTTTACAGTCTCTTCGATCTTGCGGGTTTCGCCTTGAAGCTTCTGGGTAAGCTCGCGCAAGAGTTTGAGCTGCTCATCGCGGATCTCTCCCTCGAGTTCGCGGATCTCATTGTTATCCGTGACGACGGAGGTCGGCTCGACGTAGAGCGTCTGGCCCGAATCCGAACTGTCATGGACGACAGCATCGAGTTCGTAGCGCGCACTGCTCTTGATGGGGATGACGAAGCGCCCGGAGCGCCGCGTGATCACCGTATCTTGTAAGATTCCAGCGAGCTGGCCCGATTGAATAAGTGATTGGAGCTGGCGCTGCACGCGCTCCTCTAAGAGGCGTTTGCGCGCGGTCAGCTCGCGCAGGCGCGGCGAGGCCGTCGGACGGACTTCCCCGTCCTCGTCGAAGACACGCGCGATGTTCTCTTCTAACTCGCGAAAGACGTGCATCCGCTCGCCCAGCTCGCGCAAGCTCGGAAACTCTTTTTCACCGAGCAGGCGGTCTCGCAACCGGCGTATCTGCCCGAGAGCCTCAGCAAGAGCAAGGAACTCCTCGCCGCTGAGGGCGGTCGTCTGATGTGCTCGGTGCAGGATCGCGCGAATATCAGAGATCGGGCCGAGCGACAGATCCGTCTCCAGCAGCGCGGTGCGCAGCTCCTCGACGCGCTGGAATTCCCTGTGGAGATACTCGATATCGGCTGAAGGGCGCAGGTTCTCTATCAGGTCGCGCCCCAAGGGCGAGCAGGCAAAGCTCTTTAAAATCTCTTTGAGCTTGCTGTACTCTAAGTCTTTGAGGGTCTTGGCGTTCGTTACAACGTTCACTTCAGTAATCCCAAGGCGATGCCGCCATCCACGATAATGCTCTGTCCGCGGATCATTTCGGCGTCGTCGCTGCAGAGAAATGCAACGACCTTCGCGATATCGTTGGGTTTGACCATGCGTCCTGCGGGGGTCCGCTGTACAATGCGCTCTTTCTCGTCTTGGGGCATCATCTCGCTGAAGCCCGTCTCGTCCACAAGCCCCCCGCAGACGGCGTTCACCCGGATCGCGGGAGCAAGCTCGACGGCGTAGCTGCGCGTGAGCGATTCGATCGCGGCTTTTGCAGCGCCGAGCGCCCCGTAGTTGGGCAAGTATTTGATACTCCCCAAGCTCGTGATGTTCACAATCGCGCCCGTGGTCATCAGCGGGACGGCGTGTTTGATGCACAGCGTGATCGCTCTGAGATTCACGTCCCACACGTGTTCCCAGTGCTTCTCTTCCAATTGTAACAGCGGGCGGAAGACAGCGGACGCGGCGTTATTCACTAAAATATCGAGCTTGCCGAACTCGCTCTGAATTTTTGAGAACATCTGGGTGACGTCTTGGGGGTCGGCGACGTCGGCTTTCAGGACGAGCGAGCGTCGTCCTAGATATTGAAGTTCTTGAGCGACGGCTTCGGCCTGGGCGCGGGTGCTGTTGCGCCGGTGATTGATGACAATATCAGCGCCGCGTCGGCCCAGCTCGAGCGCAATGGCGCGCCCGATCCCACGGCTGGAGCCGGTCACGAGAGCCACTTTGTTCTGAAGATCCATAGCACGGCTAAGCATAAATCATCTTGCACGGCTTTGCAAATCTCGCGTCGCGTTGACAGGCTGCCCTTGATTTGCTAAGATTACAACGCTCATTTCGACATCGCATCGTCTGCTGGATGTGCTGAGCCTAGCAATTAAGGAGTGATCCCTATGAAGCACGTTCTCATTATGGGCGCCGCCGGGCGCGACTTTCATAATTTTAACGTCTATTTCCGCGATAACCCCGACTACCGAGTCGTCGCCTTCACCGCCACACAAATCCCGGATATTGACGACCGTCGCTATCCTGCTAAGCTCGCGGGCAGGCTCTACCCCAAGGGCATCCCCATCGAGTCCGAAGAAAATTTAGTCGAACTGATCGCCAAGCACGACGTCGATCTTGTCGTCTTCTCCTATAGTGATGTCTCCCATCAGTACGTGATGGAGCGGGCGAGCTGGGCTATGGCCGCCGGCGCTGATTTTATGCTGCTTGGCCCAAAATCTACCCAGCTCAAGGCAAAAAAGCCCGTCATCGCCGTGACGGCGGTGCGCACCGGCTCCGGCAAGAGCCAGACGACCCGTCGTGTCACCGATATCTTGCGCACGCACGGCCAGCGCGTCGTCGTCGTGCGCCATCCTATGCCCTATGGGGACTTAGTGAAGCAGGAGTGCCAACGCTTCGCCAGTTTCAAGGACTTAGATAGATACGACTGTACTATTGAAGAACGCGAGGAGTACGAACCGCATCTGGCGCGAGGGACGGTCGTCTACGCTGGGGTAGACTATGAGAAGATCCTGCGCATGGCCGAGCGCGAAGCCGACGTCATCGTCTGGGACGGGGGGAACAACGACTTCCCGTTCTTTGTGTCAGATATAAATATTGTCGTCGCCGACCCGCTGCGCGCCGGACACGAAGTGACGTACTTCCCTGGGCATATTAATCTTCTGTTAGCTGACGTTATGGTGATCAATAAAGTTGACACAGCAGCGCGCGCGCAGATCGAGCGCGTGCGCGAGAATATCAGAAAATTCAATCCCAAGGCGAAGATCATCGAAGCGGCTTCGCCGATCTTCGTCGAAGACCCGTCGGTGATCGAGGGCAAGCGCGTCTTAGCGATCGAAGACGGGCCAACGCTCACCCATGGTGAGATGGGTTACGGTGCGGCGACGCTCGCCGCTGAAAAGTACGGCGCCAAGGAACTCGTAGACCCGCGCCCCTATGCTGTCAATTCCATCGCCGAGACGTTTAAGAAATATCCCCATATTGGGAGACTGCTGCCGGCGATGGGCTACGGCGAGGAGCAGATCAGAGATTTAGCCAAGACGATCAAGCGCACCGACTGCGACGCCGTGATCATCGGCACGCCCATTGATCTGAAGAGACTGATCAAATTTGACGTGCCCACGACGCGCGTGCGCTACGAACTCCAAGAGATCGGCCATCCCACGCTGGAGGAAGTCTTACAGCCCCTTGTGCGTTGATACCCATCAAGGTTTATAATTGATCTGAGTCAAAGGAAGCTATGAAGCGATTTCCCAAGCTCCAGCAAGAGATTTTGCATACTCTTCCGCGAGGCGGTAAAGGCATGAAGGCCACAGAGCTAGCCCGACAATTAGATAAGCCTTTACCAGAGGTAGAGAAGCACCTGGCGGAGCTCGAGCAACGCCAGCTTGTCGAAAAAACACATAGCGGCTATAGGATTCCTGCGCCTCTCATAGACCCATCTCTCAAGGTGGCCTTAAACCAAGGGCTAGCTGAACGCGTTGTGGGGTCTAGTGGTACAGTGATGATCCAAGATGCAGGACCTTTCCCACAGGTGACGTTCTTGCGGTCTTACTCTGAAGAGTGGCGGTTGTTCAAGGCGCTGCTTTTAGCCAAACTACTCGACCAATCTTCGATGCCCGTGCTAAATGCTGTGCTTGCTGACCCTCACTTTAAAGAGGCCTTATATGTTTATCAAGCCTATTATGAGAATGCTGAAGCTTATCGAGAGTATACGATAAGGCTTGGTTTGTTAACAGAGCTACTTAATACAGCTTTTGCTTACGCAGAGGATCTCGGAGCTTTCATAAAAGCATGGGAGACTGTTATTCAAGGGCATAGGGATAAGTTTCTACGTAAATTCATTGATTATGATACCCGTGAGGTTACGAAATTCTATATTGAAGAGGTTTCAAATCTCTCTGAAAGACGCCTGCGGCAGATGTTGGGATACCCCTATGATGAAGAACTGCAAAAAGCAGTGGAAGAAGAAGTGCGTGACAGCTATAGTAGCGTAGGAGTGCCCAAGCTTCGTGAAGAAGATCGTTTGCAGTTGCGAGAGCTTATACAGAGTAGTTGTCAGCTATTTCGAGAGAGTCTTGAGGAAATTGCTCAATTCTATCGTGAGCACATGGAGCTGTATAGACAATATAAGCACGGGTACAAGATACCACTCCGCCCAGCAGGCAAAATCACTAAAGAAGTTATAACAAAAACAAGGTTTGATAGCGTGTTTTTCCCTGTTCGTAACCCTAACGTTCCCCCAAATCGCGTGGCTCTTAGACTTGTTGAAATAAGTGCTGAACATCTGGTTGAGATGGCGCGCAAGATACACTGGCTCATGTTTCTAATAAAAATGAATATGGAACGCAAGTATTATCCTCATCCTGATGAAGGAGAAGCTCCCTTATACTTTCTAATCCCTAACGGTTGGAGAGAGTTTAGATTTAAAGCAGCAATCTATAGCTTAGAAAGGGCAAATCATGAGGCCCATAAACAAGCTTAAAATACTGAGCAAGCCTCTTCCAGTGCCTTCGATGCTGTGGGAGCCAATCCCTTTAGAAGGTTGGTTAACTCGTAGAGCGAAATCCCCCAGTTACAAAAAAGACCCTCTATGGAGTGTCATCGGCATTGGAAGCGGGGGGAGAATTTCAAGTCAGCAAATTGACAAGATCATCTATTCAATCCACAGAAGTCGCAAGAAGCTATGAAGCTTTTCATAGACACATGGGGATGGTATGCCTTGTATGCAGAGGATGAGCCATCTCATCAAAGAGCTAAGGAGCTATGGAAAGCCGCCCATTCTCAAATCTATACAACAGATTATGTGCTTGACGAGCTTATCACGTTGGTCTTCACGAAAGGTCATTTTACTGAAGCTAGAAAATTTGTGTTGAACTTGTTGAAATCCATTGAACAAGGCTATACCACACTCGAAAGTATCACCCCAGAACGATTTGAAAAAGCTTGGCAGATGCACTTGAAATACGAAGATAAACCTAAGATCTCCTTCACCGACTTCACGTCTTTCGTGGTCATGCAAGAACTCCAGATCAGCGATGTCTTGACTGATGACAAGCATTTCGTACAGATCAATTTAGGTTTTCAGCGTCGGCCTTGATAGATTACTAGTGACATCGGTCACTTAGCAATCAGACCGAAGCCAATTGTGCCCTGCACAGGCTTCCTTGGCAGTTCACCCTATGCCGTATAGAGTCTATGCCGTATGAACCAGATACGGCGCAGCATCGTTGGCGGGATCTGTGCTCTCGTCTTCATTGCTTCCTTGAGTCAAATAACACTTGCCCAGTCCGTGCTCGGACGCTTCATCAGCGAACTGAGCTTCAACAACGTCGCCCCGTTCTTTCTGAACGCCGAGTTTCGCATTCTCTCGCGCATCAGCGTCGCTGGGACTGCTTTTGCTACAGACACCAAGTTCGATGTCAGCGCGACCCCGCTGCGCTGGCAGAAGTTCATCGCCTCGGTGGGCATCAATCCCCTCGCGGCACGCAATCGTCTCACGTTCATTACTGGGTTTACGTTCCATAGAAACGAGACGGTCGTGGCGCTCAGCTTCGGCGGGGTTTCTATCGGCGTCGAACTGATCTTAGAGAACCAAATCCCCGTGCTCGAAATCGGCCTCGTCATCGAAGCGGCTGCCACCACACCGTGGTTCACCATAGCGAGCTACACGGGGTTTGGCGTCGAGCAAGTCGTCGAAGATTTAGACCTAGATCAATTGCCCATCGTGAACGAACCCTTCGGGTTTGAGCCAAGAATCGTGAAGCTCGACACGTTCAGCGAGCGCGAGCCGGATCGCGTCGTCACCGCGCCCTTTGTCTTCACCGAAGAGATCGTCGCTGCTGAATTTTATATCTTTGATATCGCTTCGTTCAGCGTGCTGACGCTCTTTACGCCGGGCGGGCTGAAGAAGCTCATTCCGACACTGGCCGTAAAAGTCAACGTGCCGGCGGCGGACTTATACCTGCGCATGACGGTCGGCTCGACCTTGGAGTTCGTTCCGCCTGCGGTCTTCTTAACGTTCTTGCCCATCGAATTATATTTACGCTGGGGCTTCTTCCAGTGGCGCAGCCTCACGCTCCTGGCCGATCCGCCTCCCCCGGGGCCGGGGGGCGGGGCGTTCTCCTTCCGCAAACAAGTCTTTCAGTCGCTCTTCGAGTTGGCGTTCTTCCGCGCGTTTACTGAGATTTGCTTTGGGCCGGACTGCCCCGGCGGCTCCGGGCTAGAATGGCGCTTCGGCGTCGAGTTGCGCTTCCTCTTCGGCGGGCCTTAACAAGACAGCCCCCAAGCCCTATACTCCCTCGCGAGCTTGCTCGGTGCGAGGGCTGTCTGCTTAAAAATCGTTTTTTCTCCTTGACAAAAGCCCTGCCGTTTGATATAGTATAATATCTTATATGCGTAAAAGGGGGCAGAAAACCATGCAAATCACGATCTACTACACCAAGGATGATATCTATCTCATCAACCAAGTCGAGGCCAAGGCCGAACGAGAACGACGCAGCAAAAGCTCCGTCATCCTCTCGATCATTGAAGAATACTTTGAGCGCAAGAAGAAGCTGGGCGAGATCTTGTGCGACTTGGGGAAGCTCACCCCGGAGAGGCTCAATCAAGCCCTCGAGATCCAGAAGAAAGAAGGGGGCAGCCGCACGCTCGGCGAGATCCTCCTCTCCAAGAAGTGGGTCACCGAGCACGACATCATGCGCGCCCTCATGCTCCAGGGCAAGGTCACCCAGATTGACTGACCTTATGTAAGTCGCAGGACCCGTCGCGTCCCTTGCCCCAAGCCCTCACCCCGCGGCTCCCCTCTCCCGTACGGGAGAGGGGATGGGGGAGAGATAAAGCTCAGCCGCGCTTGACGGAGAGCTTGCCACCGGCCTCCACGACCTTCAAGCGCTTGCGCACCATATCTTTCAGCTCACGCCCAGCGCGGAAGCCCGGCACAGCCTTCGACGCCACCATGATGCGCTGGCCCGTCTGCGGGTTGATGCGCATCGAGCTCTTGCGCGCGCGGGCCTCAAACGTGCCAAAGCCCGTGATCCGCACGGGTTCCCCGTCGCACATCGTCTTGGAGATCGTGTTGAACATCGCGTCTACGGCCTCCTTGGCCGCCTTCTTGCTCAAGCCCGTCTGCTTGGCTACCAACTCCGCCAACTCCGCCTTGTTCATGGCGCAATACCCCCTTGTGATCGGTAATAAACCCGATAGACAGCCTCCATGCCGGCGAAGGAGGGCTGTCTATCTAGGTCTTCACATATTCTAGAGACTTCCCCCCCTCGAAGGCAAATCGCATCCAGGACGGAGCTGCCCGCCGGGGCAGACAAATCTAATTTGGGCCTTCCTCTCGTAGTCGCCTGATTTTTGATATAATAGCGGCGTGAAAGAGTTTGAGGTCTCGGCTTTAGAGAGCCGCATGGATCGTGTTGAGGCGGCGCTGGAGCGGCTCGCTCAGGCGCAGGCCCGCTCCGAAGAGCGCCTCGGTCGAGTTGAGGCAGCCCTAGCGCGCTTAGCTGAGGCCCAGGCGCGCACCGAGGAGCGCGTCACTGCTCTGGAAGGGCGGATGGATCGGGTGGAGGCAGCGCTGGAGCGCCTCGCCCAAGCTCAAGCGCGCACCGAGGAGCGCGTTAGCCAACTTGAAGTAGCCCAAGTCCGCAGCGAGGAGCGTCTCACGCGCGTTGAGCGAATTCTCGAGCGCACCGAGCGAGTACTGGCTGAGCTGACCACCCAAGTCAAAGCGTTGAGCGATAACATCGGCTACGGGTTAGAAGACATTGCGCGCGTGGTGCTGCCGGGGTATCTGCGCTATCGCTACGGGATTCAGGTTGAGCGCTTGGAGCGCCGGCTCTTTCAGATAGATGGGCAGCCCGTAGATATTGACTTATACGCCGAGGGCAAGCGCGGGCGCAAGCGGATCGTCCTGCTCGGTGAGACCAAGGCGCGCATCTACGGGCGCGAGGTCAGCCAGTTCCACAGCCTAGTTGAGAGGCTCAAGCCCCAACTTTCTGCTGAGGTCGTCCCGCTGATGTTCGGCTACTTTATAGATCTCTCCGCGATGGAGGCGGCGGGCAAGCAGACGCTCTTGATCGCTTCGTATGAGCCGACGACGGAGATGCAGAGTCTATTGGTACAGCGCCGGCGCTCGCGACGTTAAGAAAAATAGCTCTGGAGAAATCCGTAAGTTTACCTGCATCTGCTCTGCTATCCCCCTTTCACTAATGAGCAAGATTGTTCGGCAATTTCTCTCTACGAGATCCGCCCCAGTAACTTGCGGAAGCGATAAAAATACTCTATTCCAGAGATCACCGTGACGGCGACGACGATAGGGACAAGCACAGCCTTCACGCCGTCGGCGTCCCAGCGAAACGCCTCTTGGCTGAGCAGCACACACACCAGCCCGATCTGAGAGATCGTCTTGAGCTTGCCCCAGAGGCTCGCGCTGAGCACTACCCCGTGGGTGCTGACCACCGTGCGCAGCCCCGTCACTAAAAACTCACGAGCAATGATAATGATCACAGGGACGGCGGAGATCTCTTGCAACTGCACAAATGCCAAGAGCACGGAGATAATTAAAATCTTGTCGGCGATGGGATCGGCGAATTTCCCCAGATTCGTCTCGTGCTCTCGGAGACGCGCGATATAGCCGTCCACGGCATCGGAGAGCGCCGCGAGCGCAAAGAGCACCAGCGCAATAGCCCCGTTATACGAGCCGGGGACGAGCACGAAATAGAGAATCGCCGGGATGAACAACACGCGCAGCAGGGTCAGTCCGTTGGGCAGATTGATGGCCCGTGACTTGGCTCGCATGGGATGAGTGTACACCGTGCGCTTGCTTAGAGCAACTGCTCACAAAATTCTTGCAAGGCTTGAGCAATAGCAGTGGGCTGCTCCAGCATCGCCATGTGTCCCGCCCGCTCGAGGATCTTCAACTGGGCACTGGGAATGTTCTGCTGGAGATACTCTGAGTACTTGACGGGCGTGAGCTTGTCTTCCCGCCCGCAGATCACTATTGTTGGCACAGAGATTTCGCTCAGCCGATTCATCACGTCGAACGTCGAGCAGCTGAGAAAATCCCGAGAGAGCGCAGCTTGCCCGTTGCGATGCATAGAATCGCGCGCTTTGTCTTTCAGGGCGGGATCGGCGTGCTCCGCAAACGCCCAACTGATGACAAGCTCGACGGCCCTCTCAAAGTCCGTCTGACACAGCTCTAAGATCTGTGGGTGGACTTTGAGCTTGGCTCCAGTGCCGACCAAGCCTAAGCCGATGAGATTTTTCGGGCGCTGAAGCGCCACGGTGAGCGCAATCGCGCCACCCATCGAGTGCCCGACTAAGACAGTCGGTGCTGCTAACGCTTCGAGCACCGCAAGCACGTCCGCGACGTAGGTTTGCACGCCGTCACCCGCACGTGCCGGGCTGCGCCCATGACCGTTCAGATCGAGAGCAGCTACTGTAAAGTTTTGAGCGAGATCACGAAGCTGCTGCCCCCACAGGGTGTGATCTCCTCCGGCTCCGTGCACGAAGAGCAGGGCCGGCTGGCCCTGCCCCGCTCGCGCGAAATAGAGTTCTGTCTGATGGACTTTTACTGTAGGCACTAGTGCACAAGTTGCGCTTTCGCTCTCTCGACTAACGTATCGAACGTCTTGGGGTCGTGGATGGCGATCTCCGCGAGCATCTTGCGATTGAGCCGGATCCCCGCTTTGGACAACCCGTTGATGAAGCGCGAGTACGGCAGCCCCCGCGCGCGTGTTGCCGCGTTGATGCGAATGTTCCAGAGCCGACGAAAATCGCGCTTGCGCAGCTTTCTGCTGATATACGCATTGCGCAGCGCATGCATCACCCGCTGCTTGGCGATGCGAAAGCACGTGCGCCGCTTCCCTTTGAAACCCTTGGCGATTTCGAGAATCTTCTTGCGTCGCCAGAGACGCTTATTGCCGCCCTTCACTCGCATACTGATCCTCCATCTCTAGAGCATCTCAGCTCGATAACTGGTCTCGAAAGGTCTTCGCTAAAGTTGGGGGGACCTGAAAACCCCGGCGCGCTTG
Source organism: Candidatus Bipolaricaulota bacterium (assembly GCA_026414955.1). Taxonomy (GTDB): domain Bacteria; phylum Bipolaricaulota; class Bipolaricaulia; order RBG-16-55-9; family DRXL01; genus JANXCC01. Next base: position 2,408 of record JAOAIA010000006.1, on the reverse strand, counting down.
GCGCTTGCGGTTGGGGCTGCGCTTCACCAACTTATGATGATACCCCGCCGTTGACCCCAAGACTTTCTTGTTCCGTGTGACTTTAAAGCGCTTGGCGATCCCCTTGTGCGTCTTCTTCTTCGGCATCGTCAAAACCTCCTGTCTCGTACTGGGCGGACTGCGCTGGCGCTGTTATCGTGGGAGCGGTGGCCGCGCCCTTCCCCGGCACGAGCAGCATCTGGAGCGACCGACCCCGCTCTTTGGGGTACTGCTCCACGCGCCCGATGTCTGCGGTCTCCCGCGCAATGCGCTCGAGCAACTCGCGCCCACGGTTGATATGCACGATCTCGCGCCCACGGAAGATCACGGTCACGCGCACTTTGTCCTCGTCGGTCAAGAACTTGCGAATGTGCCGGAGCTTCGTCTCGAAATCGTGCTTCTCGATCTGGGTCGTCATGCGGATCTCTTTGAGCTTGCCCCCCTTGGGACGCTTCTTCTCGCGCTTCTCCTGACGATAGCGATACTTCCCAAAGTTGACGAACTTGCAGACGACCGGGGTCGCTTGCGGGGCGACTTCGACCAGATCGAGATTGCGCTTGCGCGCCTCCTTGATCGCTTCGGCAAGGGGCATGATGCCCAACTGCTTGCCGTTTTCGTCCACGACTCGAACTTCCTTGGCCCGAATCTCCTCGTTCTTGCGAATGCGACTATAGGGTCCGGCGATAGGCGACCTCCTCATCAGTCTTGGGTTGCGCTCAGATGTGCCACCATAGCATATCTTCGAAGCCCTGTCAAGGGAACCTCTGCGCTCCCAAGGGGATTCGAACCCCTGTTTCCGGCTTGAGAGACCAGCGTCCTGGGCCACTAGACGATGGGAGCGGAATGTGCCTTGAGTGTAACAAATCTTTGCCAGACCGTCAAGGACTTTCTACAATAGAGCGTCATGCCTGGCACATCATATGGCCTGACACGCAGCCCTCTCATCGCCCATCGCGGCGTGGTCGCTACGAGCCATCCGTTGGCCGTTCAAGCGGGCCTCGAGATGCTCCGGCGCGGGGGCAACGCCGTTGATGCGGCGCTGGCGACGGCGATCACGCTCACAGTCGTCGAGCCGACTTCCAATGGGATTGGGGGTGACGCGTTTGCGCTCGTGTGGGATGGGGAGAGACTCTCTGGGCTGAACGGCTCTGGGCGCGCTCCAGACTCCGTCATCTTTGCCGGCCATAGGCCGGCAAAGGCGTACAGTCCAGGCGAAGCCTGGCGGGGGTGGCTGTCCGTCACCGTGCCGGGGGCACCAGCAGCGTGGCGCGATCTGCACAAGCGCTTTGGGAAGCTGCGCTTTGAAGAACTCTTCGAGCCGGCGATCTTCTATGCCGGGCACGGCCATCCCGTCGCGCCCATCGTCGCCCAGTATTGGGGCTATGCCGTCCACGTATATGCCCAGCTAACGAGTCCAGAGTTTGCGGGCTGGCCCAAGACTTTTACGGTGAACGGGCGCGCTCCAGAAGCCGGGGAGATCTGGGCCAGCCCCGATCACGCCCGCACGCTGCGACGGCTTGCTCAGTCTTATTGTGACGACTTCTATCAGGGGGAACTCGCCCAGAAGATCGTGCGCTTCGCCCAAGAGACGGGCGGCTTGCTCACTGAGCGCGATCTCAAAGCGCACAAAAGCACGTGGGTCGAGCCGATCAAGACCTCGTATCGAGGGTATGACGTCTGGGAGATCCCCCCAAACAGCCAGGGGCTTATCGCGCTCGTTGGGCTGAATATCTTAGAGGGCTTCGAGCTTGCTCAGCACCCAAGAGACTCAGCAGAGTCGTTTCATCTGCAGATCGAGGCGTTAAAACTCGCGTTCGCCGATGGGCTGCGCTATATCGCCGATCCCGAGTTCGTCCCCGTGCCCACAGAGAAGCTCTTGAGCAAAGCGTATGCTGCAAAGCGTCGCGCGCTCATCACCGACAAAGCTCTCGATGCCGTTCCCGGAGACCCTTACGCTGGTGGGACGGTCTATCTCTGCACGGCGGACGCTGACGGCATGATGGTCAGCTTCATTCAGTCTAATTATATGGGCTTTGGCTCTGGGATCGTCATTCCCGGCACGGGAATTGCTCTTCAGAATCGGGGCGCGTGCTTCTCGCTCGACCCAGAGCACCCCAATTGTCTAGCGCCGGGGAAGCGCCCGTATCACACGATCATCCCCGGATTTCTCACCAAAGGCGGCAAAGCCGTGGGGCCGTTTGGGGTGATGGGGGGCTTTATGCAGCCCCAAGGGCATATCCAAGTGATCGTCAACACGGTAGATTATCAGATGAACCCGCAAGCGAGTCTCGATGCCCCGCGTTGGCAATGGCTGAAAGCCAAAGAGATCGAGATCGAGTCTGACGCCGATCCAAAGATTATAGAAGGCTTGCGGGCGATGGGGCATGACG
>JAOAIA010000072.1 GCA_026414955.1 Candidatus Bipolaricaulota bacterium | reverse complement strand
GCTCTTTGAGCGTGTGCGTGCGCTGGCGGATCGCGTGGCGCTCTTGAGCCAATCGAGTCTCGCCGGGGCCGCGCGTGCCGATCCCGGCGCTGGGCTGCCCCAACGCCGGCGCCCACCCGCGCAATCTGGGCAATAAATACTCTAACTGCGCCAGCTCGACTTGGAGTTTCGCTTCTTTGGAGCGCGCCCGCTGCGCGAAGATATTCATGATCAATTGGGCGCGATCTATGATTTTCTTCTGAATGCGCTCCTCGAGGTTGCGCGCCTGCGCCGGCGTGAGCGCATCGTTGAAGACAATAACGTGTGCGTTAGCTTTGACAGCAAGCTCTTTAAGCTCATCGGCCTTGCCCTTGCCGATAAAAAACACCGGGTCGGGTCTGTCGCGCCTTTGCAGAATCGTTCGGAGGACTTCCAACCCCGCCGTCCGCGCGAGTTCTATCAGTTCTTCGATAGATTCCCGCTCCTGCCAGTCCGCCCCTTGCCCTAAGTCCAACCCCACTAAGATCGCTCGTTCCCCAACACTGACTCGTGCCCGCTCCCCCAGCCGATCTTCGATCAGTTGGTTCATCGGATCTCTGTACTGACAACCTCCTTCTTCTCTTCGGGAGTCTGTTCGTCTTCAGATATTATAGCAGCTCCGAGGCGATTCAGCTCGCCCGCCAAGTCCCGATGCCCACGCCCGATATGCTCGTCTCGATCTATGACGATCGTCGTCCCTGAAGCAGCGATGCCCGCCAGCGTCAGCGCCGCGCCGGCGCGCACGTCCGTCGCGTGGACTTCTGTGCCCGAAAGCTGAGCAACCCCTTCGATGAGGGCTGTAGAGCCTTCGAGTCGAATCTGCGCCCCCATGCGGGCTAGCTCCGTCGCGTGGGCAAACCGACTCTCCCAGACCGTCTCTTTAATGACGCTCGCCCCGCGAGCGACGCTGAGCAGGGCCATCATCTGGGGTTGCAAATCTGTCGGAAACCCCGGGTAGGGTCGGGCTTCGACGCGCCCCCCAGAGAAACTTCCCGGCCCGTCGCTCACGACGCGCACACTGTCTACGCGCTCTTGCACGATAATCCCCAGCTCGTCGAGCTTGCTCAAAAGAGCTTCGAGATGGAGCGGCTGGCAGCGCACGGTCACGTCGCCCCCGGCAATCGCCCCAGCGATGAGAAACGTCCCCGCGTTGATACGGTCGGGAATAACTGTGTGGGTCGTGCCCTGCAAGCGTGCAGCCCCTTCTATCGTCAAGCGCCCCGGCTCGATCATGATCCCCGCGCCCATCTTTATCAAGAGCCGAGCGAGATCGTGGACTTCGGGGTCTTGCGCGGGATTGCTGATAACTGTTCGACCCGGCACCAACGCCGCAGTCATCATAATCTGTTCGGTGGCGCCCACGGACGGATAGTCTAAGTGAACCTCCGCGGGATGAAGACGATACGCACGAGCACGCCAGAACGCACCCTCCGAGTCGAGCTGCGCCCCTAACGCTTTGAGGCCCTTCAGGTGCAAATCTACAGGGCGGACGCCGATGGGGCAGCCGCCGGGCAGGGCCAACTGACTTGAGCCGACCCGTGCCATCAACGGCCCCAAGAGCAAAAACGACGCGCGCAGCCGGCGCACCAACGGCTCCGGGGGAGCGCCCGCAAGCGCTCGCTCCGTGTGAATACTATAGACCCCCCAATCAAGAGCGTGAACGCGCTTGCCCACGCTCTCCAAGAGCGCGATCATCGTCCGCACGTCCCCCACGTCGGGGACGTGCTGTAAGATCACTTCTTCGTCGGTGAGCAGCGTCGCCGCCAAGAGGGGCAAGGCAGCGTTCTTCGCCCCGTCTACTGCGATCTCCCCGAAGAGTCGGCGGCCTCCGTAGACCGTGAGCTTCATGGTGGCAAGAGCGCCAAGGGGTTGAGCGGCCGGCCGTATTGAAGAATCTCAAAGTGCAGATGCGGGCCGGTCGAGTTCCCCGTGTTGCCTGAGCGCCCGATCACTTGACCTCCCTCGACGAATTGTCCGCGATAGACTCCAACCTCCGATAGATGCCCGTAGAGCGTGCGATAGCCGTTGCTGTGCTCTATCACAATATACAGCCCATACCCGCTATGGCGCCCGGCGACGATCACCCGTCCGGCGCACGACGCATAGACGTCCGTCCCCTCGGGGATTTCAATATCAATCCCCTGATGAAAATCGGGTTCCCCACTGATAGGGTGAACGCGCGGCCCAAAGCCTGACGAGAGCACACCGCGCACCGGCCACGCGAAAAAGCTCTTCTTGCCCCCAGCCATCTGTAGATAGGTGAAGACGGGAGAGACCCGCGCGCCGGGGATGAAAAACTCCTCCCCCGGATAGATATGCTCTCGATCTTCCAGACGATTGGCCCACACAATCTCTGTCAGTGAAACCCCGTATGTCCGAGCAATATCAGTGAGCGTCTGGCCGCGCTTGACCGCGTGCAAGACCCCGTTCTTGACGATCTTTAAGACCGTCCCCGGTTCTACACCGTGCAGATCATCAAGAGCTTGCGCGTTGCTGCCCACGAGGGCTTCTAGAGGAATCCCGAACTGCTGCGCGATAGCCTCGAGCGTGTCGCCGGGCTGGACTTCGTACTCGACGATCTGCGGGGCAAGAGCTTCTATAAAACCCTCGTCGTCAGAGACTGGACCCCCTTGAGCGGCGAACTTATCGCTGAGGGGCAGCGAGCCGTGCTGCATCCAGAAGAGCCCAAAGACTAGGGCTAGCCCACTACACCCCAGCAGTAAGACTCTCAAAACCCTACTCATTGCGCATTAACTCCAAGAACTGCTCGTTGTTCTTGGTCTGCTCCATCCGGGAGAGAATCCATTCGAGGGCTTTCTGTTTGTCGTTCATGTCGCCGATCATCTTGCGCAGTACCCAGACGCGCTTGAGGACTTTTTCGGGGAGCAACAGCTCCTCCTTGCGGGTGCCCGAGACTTCGAGATCAATCGCTGGGAATATACGCTTGTTCGCCAGTGTCCTGTCGAGCACCAGCTCCATGTTGCCCGTGCCCTTGAATTCTTCAAAGACGACTTGATCGAGGCGCGAGCCGGTATCTACTAAGGCCGTGCCGATAATAGTGAGACTGCCCCCATCTTTGATATTGCGCGCCGCGCCCAGAAACTCCTTGGGCTTGTAGAGCGCCGTGGGGTCCATCCCCCCGGAGAGCAGCTTGCCGCTGGGGGCAATCGCTAAGTTGTACGCGCGCGCCAACCGCGTGATCGAGTCCATCAAGATCACGACGTCGCGCCCCATCTCGACGAGTCTCTTGGCCTTGGCGATGACCAATTCTGAAATGCGACAGTGGATCTCGGGCTTCTGATCGAACGTCGCGGCCACGACCTCGCCCATCGTGATTGACTCTCGGAAGTCCGTGACTTCTTCGGGGCGCTCGTCGACCAGCAAGACAATTAGATAGACTTCGGGGTGGTTGGCGGCTATGCCGTGCGCGATGTGCTTCAACAGGGTCGTCTTCCCCGCCTTGGGCGGCGACACGATAAGCCCGCGCTGGCCCTTCCCAATGGGCGCGAACAAATCTATAATCCGAGTCGAGAACTCGTTGCTGTCGTATTCGAGCTTCAGCTGCTCCCGCGGGTGATAGGGGATGAGATCTTCGAACGCTTGGCGGTTGCGCACTTGTTCGGGGTCCTCAAAGTTGATCGCTTCGATCTTGAGCAGCGCGAAGTACTTCTCTTCTTCCTTGGGAGGGCGTACCACGCCGCTGACGACATCCCCGTCCTTGAGGCCGAAGCGCTTGATCTGCGACGGCGAGACATAGATATCGTGGGACCCCGGCAGGCACGAGCTATCGCGCAGAAAACCGTACCCATCGGGGAGAATCTCCAACACCCCGTCTTTGAAATGCAGCCCTTGCTTTTCCGCTTGGGCTTTCAAGATCGCAAAGACGAGGTCCTCTTTCTTGATGCGCCCGCGCCCGTTGATATTAAACTGCTCGGCGAGGGCACGCAGCTCCGACATGTCCTTGGATTTCAGCTCAGTGATATCGAGCAGTTCGCTCACCGGCTTCTCTCGCTCTCGTTCTTCCTTGGCTTCTGACATAGCGTTGGCGGGCACCTCCTGGGTAGGGGAACTGTGTGAACACTCCTCTCATCGAGATTCGCTGTTCGCACTACGTCAGTCTTTCATCGGCTTTCGTCCTCTGGGCAAGCACTGAATTGTCCTTCGCGAAAAGGAACCTTCAGCGCGACGAGCTGTCACAGAGCAGAAGAGAGTAGCGCATTCAGATTTGGTATGGGTATTATAGCACGTCCTATCTCATTTGGCAAGTCCCAGCGCGCCCAGCTGTTCATAGAGCGGGAAGCGCTCGCAGAGCGAGCGTACCCGCGCCCGTGCTAACTCGCGCGCTGCGTCTGTGCGCTCCCGCAGCACCGGCGCGATAATCTTAGCGATCTCGCTCATCTCTGTGGGGCCCATCCCCCGGGTAGTGACTGCCGGGGTGCCCAGGCGAATCCCGCTGGTCACCGTGGGCTTCTGCGGGTCGAAGGGAATGGCGTTCTTATTCACCGTCACGCCTATGTCTTCTAAGAGCCGTTCGGCTTCAGCCCCTGTCAACCCACACGTTCGCACGTCCACCAAGAGCAGGTGTGTATCTGTACCCCCGGAGACGATACGAAAGCCCTCATGAGCGAGGGCCTGCGCCAGCGCCCGCGCGTTCTCCACAATGCGACGCTGATACTCCCGAAACTCCGGGCGCAGCGCTTCCCCGAACGCGACAGCTTTCGCCGCGATCACGTGCATGAGCGGCCCGCCTTGGCTGCCGGGAAAGACCGACTTGTCAATGATCTCTGAAAATTCTTTCCGGCAGAGTATCGCGCCGCCGCGCGGCCCGCGCAAGGTCTTGTGCGTCGTGGTCGTCACGAAGTCTGCCCACGGCAGAGGTGACGGATGTACCCCTCCGGCGATCAGCCCCGCAATATGCGCGATATCGGCCATCAGATACGCCCCGACCGCGTCGGCGATCTCGCGGAACTTCTTGAAATCCAGAGTTCTCGGATAGGCGCTCGCCCCGCAGACGATCAGTTTCGGCTTGTGCTCCAGCGCCAGCCGCCGCACCTCGTCATAATCAATCTGTTCGGTGTCGCGCGCGACCCCATAATAGACAGCTCTATAGAGCTTGCCGGAGACGCTCACCGGATGCCCATGAGAGAGATGCCCCCCGTGCGCCAACGACATGCTCAGAATAGTATCTCCTGGCTGGAGCACCGCGAAATAAACAGCCATATTCGCTTGGGTGCCCGAATGAGGCTGAACGTTGGCGTGCTCAGCCCCGAAGAGCTTCTTCAGGCGCTCGCGCGCTAACTCTTCGATGACGTCCATCCAGTGGCAGCCGCCGTAATATCTCTTTCCAGGGTAGCCCTCGGCGTATTTGTTCGTCAAGACCGAGCCTTGGGCCTCGAGCACGGCGCGCGAGCAGAAGTTTTCAGATGCGATCAATTCTATAGAAAATCGCTGGCGCTCCAGCTCACCCTGGATCGCTTGATAGACTTCCGGGTCGGTGTGGGCCAGTTCGCTGTTCATGCCCTCACTCCTTGCCTCTCTTCTATTCTTCTATTTGACAGATCTTCTCGACACGACGTTGATGACGTCCTCCCGCAAAAGATTCGTTCAGCCATGCCGTGACGATCTCTGACGCTAAGCCGGGGCCGATCACCCGGCCACCAACACAGAGAATATTCGCGTCGTTATCGCGACGACTCATCTTCGCTGAGTAGACGTCGCTGCACGCCGCCGCGCGAATCCCCTTCACTTTGTTGGCAGCAATGGCCATGCCGATCCCTGTCCCACAGATCAAAATCCCGCGCTCGCACTCCCCCGACGCTACCGCGCGGGCGACCGCGACCGCGATGTCAGGGTAGTCTACAGACTCGCTTGTAAAGACACCAAAATCTCGCACTATATGCCCTTGAAGTGCGCCCTGCAGCAGGGCCTCTTTGAGCGCCAAGCCGTTGTGATCGCACCCGATGGCGATTTTCATAAGACC
>JAOAIA010000071.1 GCA_026414955.1 Candidatus Bipolaricaulota bacterium | reverse complement strand
CCCTCCAGCCTCCGTGCCATCTCAGACCGATGTGATGGGAGATCACCTCAGCTTCGTCGCGCCGATAGAAGAGCGATAGGCTCTGACGAGTGCTCAAGCGCGTGAGGAGGGGCAGCGTCGCAGTCACCGACTGATGAGATCGAGTTCCGTCTCTTGCCACAAGCGCCTCTAAAGATGCCAAGAGCACGCGGTTCTCATAGCGTACTTGATAGGAGGGCAGCAACGTCTTCCAGTTGAAGTTGAGCAATACGCTGTAGAAATGCTGGCGCAGCGCGTCGCTGCCGAACGTGAGCAGACTGATGCTGCCCAGCCCCGGCAGAGGGACCAAAATCTTCGGCTCCAACGACGGACGCGGGTCGTAGGGCGTGATGGGATAATCTGTATCAGGGAAGCCGTCCCAGGGCGGGAACGGTTCCGGCTCGATCTGCACCGGCCTCCACGTGTTAGAATCAGAAGCGTCAGCAACTTCAAAGAACGCGCCGTCAGCAATTCGGTACGCATACGTTTTGAAGAGACCGCTGCGGTCTGAGGTGAAGAGCACGAAGTGCCCGTCGGGGGAGAAGCTTGGCGCGAGATCGGTGGCGCGGTCGCGGGTGAGAGCTGTTACCCGAACCTCCCAGCCCCCTGCTGCACCCTCCCCCCTGTCCCCTCTCCCCTCCGAGGGAGAGGGGAAGAAGGGGGAAGGGGAGAAGTCCATCAGATAGATATCGTGAAACCCGCCGCGCCGCCAGATCGAGAGCGCAATTTGCTCGCCGTCGGGCGAGATCGCGAACGAGTCTATAAAATAGTCGTGCATCGGGAACTCTTTGAGCGTTTCTATCTGTTTTGTCTTGAGATCGAAGATCGCCAAGACCGGCCCTTGATCGCCCCAGCGATGGCGAGCGAGTAAGACCCTCTGCCCACCGGGGAAGAGCACGGCGCGGTAGATCCGCGCGCCCTCGGTGAGGCGCGTCTCGCGTCGGGTCTTGGGGTCGTAGAGATAGAGATCGCTGTAAAGATAGGAGTGTTTGGAGATGTCGCGCTTCACCCTCACCCTGGTACTCCCCTCTTCCCTGAGAGGGAGAGGGGCAGGGGGTGAGGGAATGAGCGCCTGAAGCTCCTCCCAAATCTGTGCCCACGATTGCCCTGTCAGACGCCGAAAGATGCGATCATAGTCGCTCCAAAACCCCAGCGACACCGTCGCGCGCACATCATTGGCTTGCAGCCGGTGCCACTCTTGCAAAAACTCCGGGCCGAAGCGTTCCCTCAGCAAGCGCACGAATCTGTGCGCTCCTCCAATCCTGGGACGCACATCGGGCGGAGTGCTCAGGGCTTCTCCAGCAAGATGCTCTCCAATTCCAGTGAGAAGCTCTGAAGATTTTAAGTTTGGCAGGACGAGCTTGCCCAACAGCGGGCGCAGGACTTCAGAGACGCCAAAGACAAAATCAGCGCTCGCAAGCTGGGCGTAGAGCGCGAAGACGCTCTGCTGCATCCAGCTGGGGAATTTGGGGTTAAATCGCTCGGCTAACTCTGCTTGAGCGACGCAGATCGTGATTCGGTTCTGAAAGATATCAAGCTCGCGATGCGCTGTATCTGTCGCATCGCAGAGCACAATATCAATCTTCTCAGACGGGGCATAGCTGAGCTGAGCGAGCACATACTGATAGGCATCTTCGGCAGCGACGACAGCTTCTTGGGCGAGCCCTTCCAATCCTTCAGGGAACGTCACACGGAAGTGCTCGGTGTGGACAGTGTGCCAAACCAACCGTGGCTCGCCCAGTCTTTGGGCATACCCAAGCCACGACCACCAGAAGAGCAGCACTATTACTATGGCGAGGAAGCGCATATCTTATTGTACGCAACAGGGTGGGGGCTGGGTCAAACTTGCTCTCATACACCTCACGCGCTACAATGTCAGCCTTAAGCGACAGTCACGAGGTGACGAACATATGCAGCGGTGGCTCTTCTTCGTGCTCGGCATTCTGTGTGTTGGTTGGCCAGGTCTCTCTGTGCAGCCGCTGGACGTCTCTGGGGCATGGGCCCAGCTCCAAATCACGTCGTCTCTGACGAACGCTCCCGTGCTGGGCACGATCAACCTCAAGACATCTACGATTATACGCCTAGAAGTCACGCAGAAGGGCACAGATCTCTCTATAGTTTTTGAGCCGTGCGCCGTCGAGAGCGAGAGCAGTAGCCCATTCTTTAAAGTGATCTTCCCTGAGGCGTTCGTCAAGCATATGGGCGTTGACACCAAGCCGGCACGGCTCGAATCGGTGGGAGGGAGCTGGCAGCTCTTCCAGCCGCGCTACACCATCGTGCGGGGAGTGCGCCTGCAAGACCCAGAGAAAGACCCGCTCCCAACCGATCCCAACGACCCACGGATCTTCGACCAAGACAAGGACGGCAAGCCGGGCATGACGATTCGCGTCAATGTGTTGGGCTTCATCGAGGGGGAGATCTATATCATTCAACGAGACTGGAACAGCCTGCGCAGCACGACGCTCAACACCATGATCATAGATGGTCTCATCGAGTGGGGCAGCGAGCAAGTCGTCATCGGGGCGAGCAACCCCCTCTTAGCAAGCCAAAGTGAGAACACCCCCGATCCCAAGAAAGAGAACAGCTACTTCCGCACGACGCGCGTCGAACCCAATACGACCTGCGAGCAGATCGTGAAGGCTCGTGATAGGCTCTTTGCCCGGTGATCATCATGAGAGGGAATCGCTGGATACTCACGGTCATAGCATTACTAGGAGTAGCGTATGCGCTCACGGTGCATGGGGAGCGCGCGGCGCCCGTCTTATCGAAGATCAAGCCCTCGGTCCACGCGGCGCTTGCTGTGCAGAAGCGCGCCGACGTCTTGGTAATTCTCAAGGAGAAGGCTCGTCTTGGCGATACGCCGCGCTTTGCTACTCAACTTGAGCGCGGGCGCTACGTCTACGAAACTCTTACCCAGATCGCGCGTCGCTCTCAGCACGCCTTGCGCCAGGAACTGGATGCCCAGGGTGTCTCGTATCGAGCACACTACTTAGTGAACATGATCGCCATCCCGAACGCCGACGCAAACTTAGTCCGTGCGCTGGCGGCGCGAGACGACGTGGCACGCATTGAACTCAACCCCAGGGTGAAAGCGCTCTCGCCCTCTTATGAATTGGAGCAAGCGCAACAGACTACTTATATCCCGTGGAACTTGACGCTCATCAACGCTGATAAGGTCTGGGAGTTGGGGATCACGGGCAAGGGCGTAATTGTGGCTGGAGCCGACACCGGCGTTGATTGGCTCCACCCGGCTCTTATCAATCAATATCGCGGCTATAGCGGCGAGGACGAGATCGCCGATCATAACTATAATTGGTTCGATACTGTAGAGAGCTCCCCAGAGCCGATTGACCCCAGCGCCCACGGGACGCTCACGCTCGGGGTTGTCGTGGGCACCGAAGAGCATCTCCGCACTGGGGTCGCGTTTGAGTCTCAATGGATCGCGTGTCGCAATATGGACTTCGATGGCTACGGCACGCCAGAGCGTTACATCGGGTGCATGGAGTTTTTCTTGGCGCCGTTCCCGTTGGGAGGCGATCCCATGACCCAGGGCGATCCGAGCAAGGCCCCGCAAGTGATCAATAATTCGTGGGGCTGTCCGCCGCATGAGGGCTGCGAGCCTGACACGCTCAAAGAAGCTGTGGAGCGCGTGCGCGCTGGGGGAATGCTCTTCGTCGCCGCGGCGGGGAACGAGGGGCCAAGCTGTAGTTCGATCAATGACCCGCCGGCGATCTACGAAGCCGCGTTCACGGTGGGCGCGACGACCCGCGATGACACGATCGCACGGTTTAGCAGTCGTGGGCCGGTGACGCTCTGGGGCACGGAACAGATCGAGCCGGACGTGAGCGCGCCGGGGGTGAGCATTCGTGGTCCTGTGCCTGGGGGAAGCTATCTCAGTGTTGGGGGCACGTCGTTAGCGGCGCCTCATGTTGCAGGCATTGCGGCGCTGATGTTATCAGCCGCGCCGCATCTGAAGGGTCGCGTCGAGGTTCTCGAAGAGCTGATCCGTCAGACGGCGATACCCAAAGCGGGCGACTGTGGCGGCGACCGACCCAACAATTCTTTCGGGTGGGGCCGAGTTGACGCGCTGGCAGCAGTGAAGGCCGCGTTGGAAGCCGGCGACTGAAGTCGCTTGGCTTAGCAAATAGAAACGTCCGGTGTGTGTCTGCTCCACCCTTCTATGATTGTAGCGCATCACATCCCCACAGTCAGATAGACTCGCGGGCTTGGCTCGCCTAGCCCCTGGGCGATGCCCACTCGCAGCGCCCAGTTCAAGAAATATCCCGTTGTCAGCGACAGGCTGATCTCGGCGCCAAAACTGAGCTTCAGACTGTCTATACTAAGCGTCTCTCCGGCAACGCCGGCCTCGACAAAGACCCCACCACGCACGTCATCGAAGAAGACCGGCCAATAGCCGAGTGCCCGCTCAATCGTCGCCAACGGGAATCTGTATTCGATGGTAGTAATAAGCGCTTGCTTGCCTTGCTGGGCTTTTTCAGCAAACCCCCGCAGCGCGAACTCTCCCGTGTGGCCTCCCAGAGAGAAGCCGTCTTCGGCTTTCTCAGCATCGCTCCAGCCGCCGGTAAATCTCAAGCTCAGCGTGTGCGTCTCAACGAACGGGAGCCGAAAGACCTCGCGCAGCGTCACAGTCAGTCTGCGATAGGGCTGAGCATCGCTGGGGATCTTCAGCTCGCCTTGCACTGAGAGAGAGAGCGTGTCGCGCCAGAGATCCGAGCCGCGCACGCTGCGATAGTTATATTGAGCAGCGTAAGTCTCTTCCGTCCAGGGAGCGGGATGATCTGGTTCTTTCGCGGGACGGTCCGCGCGGCTGTAGCTTGCCCCAAGCCATTGCTCTTGGGAAATGCTCAGGGCTAACGGCATTACTGCGCTCACTTTCTGGATGCGCCCGTCGCGCGTGTCGCTCACAGAGAACGAGAGCACCGGCAAGAACTGAGCGAGCATGTAATCAACCGAATAGAACAGCTTGTTCTGCTCGAAGTCCCAGCCTGCAATGATCTGATAGCCGTGTTTGCCTAAGACGTCCTGTCCGAAGGTAACAGCCCCGATGGACTTGCCATCGCTGAAGGGCAGCCAGAGCTTGGGCAAGAGCGACGGGATCATGTCGTAGGACTTGATGGGGAAGTTCGTCTTGGTGAAGCCGGGCCATGTCGGGAGCGTCTCTTTAGCAATGGTGACGGGCTTCCAGCTCTGGGGATCAAAGGGCATGAGATAGATATCGTAGCCGTCGCTGCTGTAGCTGGTGAACGCGATCTTTGCGCCGTCGGGCGAGACGACGGGATCGAACGCTCCCGTGAGCACGTTCGTCACCCTATAGAACGAACCGTCACCGAGTTTGTACGCGTAGAGATTGGCGACGCGATAGTCGCCTCTGTCGGATCTGAAGAGCAGATACTCTCCGTCGGGGGAGAAGCTGGGATCGAGGTCTTCGTCCTTGTCTTGGGTGATGGGGGTAAGCTCGCCACCTTCGAGGGAGAGCAGATAGATATCTTGATATCCGCCACGGCGCCAGAGCGAGAGCGCCAGCGTCTTGCCGTCAGGGGAGACAGCCAGAGAGTGCACTGTGACGCTATTATCAGAAAACTCTTTGACGGGCGTGATCTTGCCGGATTGTACGTCGAGCTTGGAGATCGCGGTGCTGGCGTCGCGCCCGATGTGATGAGCAAAGTAGATCGTTTGTCCGTCAGGAGCAAAAGCAGCGACATAAGCGCGCGCGCCCTGAGTCAGCCGCCGCTCGCGCTTCTGCTCTAAATCATAGAGATAGACGTCGCTGAAGGCGTAATAGAAGCCGTTCGTATCGAGCTTGGTGTAGAGCACGGAGTGCCCATCGGGCGAGAAGGACGGTAGCTCCGCTGGGCCGAAGAGGATCTCGTGATCGTTTTCGCCGTCGGCGTTTATCATTCTGAGTCCGTTGCGTCCCGGCCCGCTGTGCTGATAGACGATTTCCTTTCCATCACGTGACCAAG
>JAOAIA010000070.1 GCA_026414955.1 Candidatus Bipolaricaulota bacterium | reverse complement strand
TGGCTTTGTAGAAATCCTTGAGCTGGGAGGAGTCACCGCCTATCATAAGGCGGTGACCAAAGATGAAGAACTCCTCCCAGCTCCACAAGTTTACCAGAATCTGTATGAATCTGGCAAGACAACAAATCCCACCCTACTCCTCCAAGTTCTCCAAGCGCACCTTCACTCAGCCCCAGCTGGCAGCCCTCTACTGCCTGAAGATCAAGCTGGGGGTCACCTACAGAGACCTGATCGATTGGCTCTCTGAGATGCCCCACATCCGAAGGGCCTTGGGCCTCAGGCAGCTACCACACTTCACCACCGTGCAGAAGGCCTTCTGCCGCTTGAGCCTGGCGATCTGGAGGGTGCTGCAGCGGCTCAGTGCCTCCTTGCTCCGCAGGGACGGGATCGCCGCTTTGGATGCCACCGGCTGGGATCGTTCCTCTGCCAGCCTCGGGAGTTTGCGCCCCATGACCAGGGGGCCAATGCCCGCATGGACAGGAAGATCTACCACCGGCGCAGCCTGGTGGAGACGGTGATCTCCTCTCTCAAGCGCAAGTACGGCTCAGCAGTGAGCAGCCGGGCTTGGTGGAGGCAGTTCCGCGAGATGGTAGCCAAGTGCCTGGTCTACACCGTGGAGCGGGCACTGAAGCTTCTGGTGACCTTCCTTGTCTGGCTCTGGTTCCGTCTGCTATACTCTCTTCAACAGAGGATTTCTACAGAGCCGGTTTTCGATATATCACTGAGCAAGGTCGAGGCAGCTTTGATAGAAGAGAACGAAGTTCGAGAGCACAGATGGGGCGGGCATTGAGATCGAGGGCTCTAGTGACGTCGTAGTCCAAAAGAACTTAGCAGAAGGGAATTACTATGGTATCTCTATTAAGGGATATAATGGTCGGAGAACTGCTGTAGCCATTCTAGACAATCGTATAATAAGAAACGATTATGGGATTGTGACCGAGAGCTTGGAGTATATCACAATCTGTCGGGGCAATGAGGTTAAGGAGAATAAGAACGGGGATTATGTAGTAGGGTGGCCTACCAACCTGCATCCTAGCCCAGAACTGAAACAGAAATGCGAAGGAAGCTAAACCCCTGGCCGCCGGGGTTCAGAAAATAAAGCGACTCGCTTGCAGCGATCAACATTCAGCGGGCAAGCCTAGCGCATCTCCAGCCCTGGAATCTTCAGCTTCTGCTCCGCTATATCCAAGAGCTTCGAGATCACCAGCACGCAGACTAAATAGATAAACGCGACGATGAGAAAGACCTCAAAATAGCGAAAATTTCGCGACGCGATGACCTGCCCCGTAGCCATCAGCTCCGGCGCCCCAATGATAAATGCAACAGAAGAGTATTTCAAAGTATAAATCAGTTCGTTCGACCACGGCGGAATAACTATTCGCAACGCTTGGGGGAGAATCACATGGCGAATCGCTTGCAAGTTCGTCATCCCGATAGCACGAGCCGCGAGCATCTGCCCGCGACTGATGGACTGAATCGCCCCGCGAAAGTACTCGGCCTGGTACGCAGCACTGTTCAGCCCTAACCCGATGATCGCTGCCGTCAGCGAATCCAAACGAATCTCAAAAGCCGGCAACCCATAATAGATCAAAAAGAGCTGCACCAGCACCGGCGTCCCGCGCACGAACTGCACATACGCCGTGCTCACCCAATAGATCGGCTTGTTCCCGTAGACGCGCCCCAGAGCTAAGAGAATCCCCCCGACAAGCCCCAGCCCAATCGCGAGCACCGTCAACTGAAACGTCGTCGCTGTCCCTTGCAACAGCCGGGGCGCGATGTCGCACGCCAGGCGCAAGAAGCTCCCTTCAGCGAGCACCTGACAGTCGAGAAACTGCTTCAAGTCTCCTCCTTCCTCCGACCTTCCCTCACCCTTCTGCCCTCCCCCTCGGAGGGGAGAGGGGTGAGGGTTATGTCCCCCCATAGAGTTCGCTGATCTTGCCCAAGAACTGTCGTGTGCGCGGCTGCTTCGGATTTACGAAGACTTGCTGCGGCGGCCCCTGCTCCACGATCACGCCCTTCTCCATGAAGATCACCTCGTCGCACACAGAACGAGCAAACCCCATCTCGTGCGTGACGACGACCATCGTCATGCCCTCCTCGGCCAAGTCCTGCATCACTTGCAAGACCTCTCCGATGAGTTCGGGGTCGAGCGCGCTTGTTGGCTCGTCGAAGAGCATCAGCTTGGGGTCCATCGCCAACGCGCGCGCGATAGAGACCCGCTGCTGCTGCCCGCCCGATAGCTGCGCTGGATATTTCTCAGCGTGCTCAGCTAAGCCCACCCGCGCCAGCTCCTGCATCGCCCGCTCGGTCGCTTCCCTCTTTGAGAGCCTCTTCACTTTCAGTAACCCCAAGCGCACGTTATCCAGCGCCGTCAGGTGCGCAAAGAGATTGAAGTCTTGAAAGACAAACCCGATCTGCTGACGAATTGCATTGATATCCGTCTGCGGGCTTGTAATCTCCGTATCTTCGAGCCAGATGCGCCCGCGATCCGGTTCGGTCAGTCTATTGATGCAGCGCAGCAGCGTGCTCTTGCCCGTCCCCGATGGCCCAATGATCGCGAGGGCTTCGCCCTGGCGCACCGTGAACGAGACCCCTTTCAAGACTTCTTCGTTCCCGTAGCGTTTGTGGAGATCCTCGATGCGCACGACAATATTAGATGACACGGCCATGCTCCTCCCGGCGCTGCCCCGCCAAACCGGGGACGCTCACGCGCCGCTCTACCAGCTCGAGCAGCCACGTGCCCAGATACGTTAAGACCAGATAGATCAGCGCAACGGTAATGAAGATGAGAAACATCTCGCGGGTACGCGTGGCAATTTGCCAGCCTTGGCGAGCAAGCTCCGTCACCCCGATGGCAAAGGCGAAGGATGTGTCTTTGAGAACCCCAGAGTATTCGTTGGACCATCCAGGGATGGCCAAGCGCAAGGCTTGTGGGAGAGTGATATAACGAATCGCCTGAAGACGAGTCATGCCCAAAGCGCGGGCAGCCAAGAGCTGTCCCGGCTTGATCGCCTGGATCGCTCCACGAAAGATCTGCGACTGATATGCTGAAGAATGCAAGCCGAAGACGAGCACCGCGACAGCAAACGTCGGCAGGCGCAGCCAGTCCCATTGATAGGTGTTGGCGACAAATGCCAGCCCGAAATTGACGACGATCAACAAGACTAAGATGGGCATTGCCCGGAAGAACCTTTCATAAGCAGACATGAGCATCGCGAGGGGGCGCGGACCGTAGACCTGTCCCAGCGCGACCAGCACCCCTAGCACCAAGCCGACCAGGAGCAAGCTGACCGTCAGCTCCAGCGTGACGATCGCACCCTGGAGCAACAGCGGCAAGCTCTCCCAGACTAGGCGCAGCTTTTCTAGCATCTTGGGAAAAGAACAAGGGTGCGCTCGCTGGGCGCACCCTTGCGTCACTCTACGCTCTCTTCATAGTGCACACTACGGCTTCTTGTAGGACTCCCCGGCCATGCACGCCGCCAGGTTCTCGGCGTAGGCTTCGGGTTGATTCTTGTCCAGCCAGCCCTTCAGATCGGCCCAGCACTGCGTGATGCGCTCCAAGTTGACGTCCACGCCGAAGTACGCCTCGACTAAGTTATTCCAAATCCCTTTCTTCTTCATCTCCTTCATGCCGTCGTTGATGCGAGGGAGCAGCCTGTGGGGATCGCCCTTGCGGACTAAGAAGCCAAACTGTTCCTCCGTCATGATGATCCCTGCGATCTTGAGCACGCCTTTAGAAGCCTTGACAGCGACTTTGGCCGCCGGCTCGTCTTCAACGACCGCATGAATCTGTTTGTTGATGAGATCTTGCTCAGCCAACGGATAGGTCTCGTAGAGCTTGAGTTCGACAGCGATGCCCTGCTTGATCACGTTGTCTTCGACCCACGCAGCTCCGGTGGTGCCGCGCTGCGCCCCGATCTTGTTGCCCGGCCGAAACGCCGTAATGATATTGAGCCCCGAATCAGCCCGCACGAGCACCGACTGATTCGACTCCCAATACGGATCGGAGAAGTCCACGACCCGCTTGCGCTCCTCTGTAATCGTGAACCCCGACGCGCCGATGTCGCACTGGCCCGCTTGCACCGCTGGGATGATCGAGTCGAATCCCAAATTTTGAATCGTGATCTTATAGCCCTTCAAGATCGCGATGATGCGCATCACATCGAGATCGAATCCCACGAACTCCCCCTTGGCGTCCACCCACTCAAACGGCGGCCAGGCGATGTCCGAACAGACCCTGAACGTCTGGGTTTGCGCCTGCGGGACAAGCCCTCCAACCCCCAACACCAACGCCAACACGCTGACAACGACAGCCCATCTGACAGAGACTCGCATGGTCTACTCCTCCTTCTAAAACTGATTATACCCGCCTAGGGTATCCTCAGTCAATAGCACCTTGACGCTCCTGACACCCTATGGTATGATACCCGCCTAGGTGATAGTATGCGCTGCAGATTCACGATTCTCGTGTTTATAGTGTTAGGCAGCTTAGTGCTGCTCGGCACGGCCCAAGAGCAACTCCAGACCGGCACCTGCGGGCAGATCTATACGGATTTTGGGATCGCGATCGTCTCCGAAAGCACGCGCGACTTCGACAGCGTCGAGTGTGCCACACTGTATGCGATCCTCAAATCGCTGCCGCCTCATATCCGCTCGGCGGTCACGCTGATCAAGCGTCTCCCCCGCGATCCCGACGCCGCTGGCCGCGCCTACGGCTCGACCATCGAGCTCTATGACGGCCTGGACTGCCGTACAATGGCTCACTGTCGGGATTTCATGGTCGTGGTCTTCCACGAGATCGCGCACGTCGTGCATTTTCGCGTCTTCACACCGCAGCAAGTCCAAGCCTATCGCCAGCTCTATCGGCGCTCTGGGTCTGAGCCGAGCAATTTTATTGGCCCGCTCTTGCGCGGGCGGCGCTATGCGACCACCAACGAGTACGAGGACTTCGCTGAACTCTTTGCGGCGTACACTGAAGATAGCAAGCGCGTCGTCACCTTCGTGCGCGAACGTCTTGCGAAGAACGAGACGATTCTCTTTGAAAAGCTAAAAATTCTCTTCGACGTGCTGATGCGCCAGAGCAACCCGCCGTCGGTGCTGGTCTATCGCAGTGAGGTGTGGAACGGCGCTATGCCCGACGGGGACTTTCGCGGCGTGGTGCGCCGGGCTCTGCTGCCACGGGATGAGCAAGGGTTGCCGGTCATCCCTGCGGAGCCGGAGTGGGAGAATTTCTAGCCCAGATAGCTCATAATCCCCTTGCGCACGATCATCACGGCGATTGCTGCTAAGATTAGACTCGCGATCTTAGAGAGCGTGCGCATCCCCGATTCTCCCAAGACGCGATTGATGGAGTCCGAAGCCCAGAAGACCACGCCGGCGATGAGGATATTCGCAATTGTCGCAAGCACCGTTGGGATCAGGCCGTACTCGTCAACTAATAAGAGGCTCGTCGTGAAGACCGCCGGGCCGGCAAGCAGCGGGACGCCCAGGGGCACCGCGCCGAGCGTCTCGTGATTTTCAAAAAAATGCTCGCGCTCACCAGCTAAAAGCCCGCGCAGCGAGAGCAAGAAGAGCAAGGCTCCTCCCGCGATCATGAAATCCGCGACGGTGATCCCCAAAAGTGCGAAGATCCCCTTTCCCACACCGAGAAACGCCAACGCGACAACAGTCGCCGTCAGCAGCGACTGCCAGATGATCCGGCGCACGCGGGCGCGCTCCAGCCCCGCTGTCAAACTGATGAAGATCGGCAGCGTCCCTAAGGCGTCTACAGCGACAAAGAGCGGCACGAAGCAGAGCCAAAATTCTCGCATGTGATCCCCCCTCAAACCGGCGGCAATTGCAGCTCGCTCGTGCGCTGATTATACTGAGGAACTCTCTCGAAATACACAAAGGAGTCTACACACATGAAGATCGCCCAGGGTGCTCGACGGAGTTTTTCGCTCAAGGACGGCACGGTCGTGTTCTATCGGCTCGACGCTTTAGAGGAGTCGGGCATCGCGAAGATCTCGCGCTTGCCGTTCTCGTTAAAAGTTCTGCTCGAAGCGGTGCTGCGCAACAGCGACGGGCGGGTCATCACCGACGAAGACGTGCAAGCGCTGGCGCAGTGGGACCCCACATCTAGGCGCGAGGTCCCGTTCAAGCCCGCGCGCGTCCTGTTGCAAGACTTCACGGGCGTCCCCACTGTAGTTGATCTTGCGGCGATGCGCTCGGCCGTCAAGAGGCTCGGCGGCGACCCCACGAAGATCAATCCCTTGGTGCCCGTAGATTTGGTGATAGATCACTCCGTCCAAGTCGATTATTTCGCGTCGCGGTTGGCGTTGCAGCGCAACGCCGAGCTGGAGTTTGAGCGCAACAGAGAGCGTTATGAGTTTCTGCGCTGGGGCCAGAAAGCCTTTCAGAATTTCAGAGTCGTCCCCCCGGCAACGGGGATCGTCCATCAAGTCAATCTGGAGTTCTTGGCGCAAGTCGTGATGACTCGAAGAGAGAACTCTGATC
>JAOAIA010000069.1 GCA_026414955.1 Candidatus Bipolaricaulota bacterium | reverse complement strand
CATGAGAGTTGTGATGCCTACGAGAGCAACGATCAAAAAGATGCCGCGTCTCACGGTCGTACCTCCCTCAGAAGAGTTCTCTCCATATTACGGCGATGGGGCTAGTTCCGTCAACTTGCTTAGGCATAGATGATCCCGCCTTGGCGGGCATACAGATCGAGCACGGCTTTGGCTTCGTCGCGGCAGATATTGCCGACAAACTCGAGCCCGCGAGCTTTGAGATACTCATACGATTCGGGAAAGACCGGCCCCTCATCGAACCCAATTTGGGTAGCGTCTTCGCGGCTGGCTCCCCAGACGACGCGCTTGATTTTACTCGCGAAGATCGCACCCAGGCACATCGCGCACGGTTCGCACGAAGTGACCAACTCGTACTGAATCTTCGGATCGGTGTTGAGCGTAAACGAGCGCAGACGCTGATGTGCTGTCATCAGGGCGACGACCTCGGCGTGCAGGAGCGCGTTCTGTTGAGAGACCACTAAGTTGACCCCGACGGAGATGAGCCGTCCGCTCTGGCGCTCGAAGACGGCCGCGCCGAAGGGGCCGCCCGTCTTGTGCAAGACGTTCTCGCGCGCCAGATCAATAGCTAAGCGCATCCGATCTTCCAGAGCGCGATAGCGGCGCTCCCAGTCTATCTGACGAGCAAGCCAGTCTGGGTGTTCAATCTGAATCTGGATCTTCATTTGACGCGACAACCGTTGGGCACGGGGCGCTGGAGCGTCACCAATGCTAACTGGGACTGATCTTCGGTGCTGGCGGCCAGCAGCATCCCTTGGGACTCGACCCCGCGAATAACGGCGGGCTGTAGATTCGTCACAACGACGATCTGTTGGCCCACCAATGCTTCGGGGGCATAGTGCTTGGCGATGCCGGCGACGAGCTGTCTCTGCTCGCTGCCCAAATCTATGTGCAATTTGAGCAGCTTCTCGGCGCCGGGGACGCGCTCGGCGCTCACAATAGTCGCAACGCGCAGCTCGATCTTCTGGAACTCTTCTATAGTGATCACAGTAGGCCTCCTTGGCGCTGAGTTTCTCGAATCTCTTCGAGCATCTCCACGGCTCGTCGCAGGTGGGGAATGACAATAGACCCACCCACGACGAGCGCCACGTTGAACGCTTCAAAGAACTCTTCGTCGGTAACACCGAGCTTGGCGCACTGAATCAAATGATACGAGATACAGTCGTCGCAGCGCAAGACCATCGAAGCGACTAACCCTAAGAGTTCTTTGGTCTTGGCGGGGAGCGCGCCGTCGGTGTAGGCTTGGGAGTCGAGCGCGAAGAATCGCTTGATCTGCAGATTCTCGCGCGACAGAATCTTCTCGTTCATCTTCTGTCGGAACTCTTGAAAAGACCGGAGACGATTGGGCATAGGACCTCCTTAATCGGAGACTTTCAAATCTCGTTGCGGGGGGCCACCGATAGCTTCGATAGTTTGGAAATGTCCATCTCCGAAGTGCCAGACCTCGTGCTGATGGCGCTGAGCCGCGGCTGCGATCAGCAAGTCTATCACGGGAACCGATCTTCCTGCCCGACGGAGCTTCCACGCAAGTTCTGAGGCTATCGCGGCCTCCTCCCATCCTAAATCCAGACACGACAGAGCCTGAAGATCATTCTAGAGTGTTCGATAGGCGTCTTTGGTCTTGGCACCGCGCAGCAGCTCCACGGCCACGGGCGCGACGACCGCAATCTCATGAACTTCCAAAGCTTTGGTCAGCTCTTGCTTGACTCTTCTAGCTCCTCGCGGATGGTAGAACTCAATCCACGCTGAGGTATCTACCAGAATCTTAGCCATCAGCGCTCCTCGCGCGAGCGTTGAAGCTCTTCTTGGGATAGGCTCAGCTCAATAGCGCCTGCATGCGCGATGATCTCCTGTCGGCGTAAGCGACGGACGAGCTGGCGCAAGGCAATCTCGAGGGCCTCTCGCTTGGTTTTCGCTCCGCTCAGCCGACGTGCCTCCTCCAGCAATTCCTCATCCAGCGTCACCGTCATGCGTGTCATATCTAAGCACCTCCGTTTGGTGTTTTCATTGTACACCATATTGACAGAGTAGGACAATCGCCGATGTCAAGTTGAATCTAAGACGCTGGTATCGTAAGCTTTTTGGTGTGAAAGGAGCCTCTATGAGCTGGGAAGAACTTTGCTCCCCCGTTTCGTTCTTAAAACAAAAGCTCGGCACCGTCGCGTGCGAGCAGACCCTGAGAGCGTACGAGTCATATTGGGAGCGCGAGGGCAAAGCTATATCCGAGATCGTAGATCGCGCGGGCACACCGTGGCTGAGAATGTTCGATCGCTTTGGCAGACGCATAGATGAGATTCTCTTTCCCCCAGAGTATTGGACGCTGCTCCGGCATGGCTATCAGACGGGGATCGTCTGGCGCGCTTTTGAAGAGCAATCTTTGATCTCATCGTATCTGTTGGGCTACGTCACGTCGTTTTACGATCCGGGGCTGTATTGTCCGTACACGGTCTCGCTCTCGACGGCGGTGCCGTTGGAGAAATACGGGACTGAGAGCGTGAAAGCGCGCTTTCTGCCGGAGCTGCTCAAGCGAGACGAGACTGTCTGGCAGGGTGCGACGTGGATGACCGAAGCGAAGGGTGGCTCAGATTTGGGCGCAGCCGTCGAGACTATTGCCAGGCCTTCGGGAGACCATTGGTTGCTCACAGGCGAAAAGTATTTTGCGAGCAACGCTGGGGCAGACTTGGCCGTCGTCGCGGCGCGTCCCTGAGGGGGCGCCGAAGACCGTGCGCGGGCTGGCGCTCTTTCTGCTGCCGAAGTATCGTCACGATGGGAGCCTGAACTACACGATTAGAAGACTGAAAGACAAGATCGCCACGCGCTCTGTCCCCACCGGTGAAGTCGAACTGAACAACAGCGAAGCGTATCTGCTGGGCAGGCTGGAGTGGGGCGTCTATCTCATCTTAGAAGTCTTGAATCTCTCGCGGGTAGCGAACAGCATGGGCAGCGTCGCCGTGACGCAGCGCGTGCTCGCGGATGCGTTGGGTTTTGCTCAGGAGCGCACGGCGTTCGGCAAGCCCATTCTCGAACACCCGCTCTTGCGCAAGCAATTTGAAGATCGTATTGCTCAGTTGGAGAGCGCGTTTGCGCTCGCGTGGGAGGCCGTGACTCTATTAGATAAAGTCTGGCGTCAGATGCCGCCGTATTCAGAGCAGTATCATCTCTTTCGGTTAGTGGCGCACTTAGCGAAATATTGGACAGCAGAGCTCGCGGCGCAGACGGCGAAGTGGGGCATGGAAGTCTATGGAGGCGTCGGGACGTTGGCCGAGTTTGGGATGGATCGCTGGCTGCGCGAAGCGATGATCTTAGCGATCTGGGAGGGGACGCCGCATCGCCAAATGTTAGATGGGCTTGAAGTGATGGAGCGCAAGGGCGCGCATAGACTGCTCTTGAAGTATTTAGAGCCGTGGGCTGAACCCAAAGCCCTGCGTGAGATGGAAGCGCGTATTGAAGCGCACTTGAAGCTCGCTACCGTAGAGAAAGAAGCTCAAGTCGAAGAGCTCTTTCGTGATCTAGCAAGCTTTACTGCGGCGGTGTTGCGAAGCAAGCTTACATGACGCATGGGGATCGCCTCGCTCTGGCTCGCGAGCTCGCGCAGCGCATTCTGCAAAAATACGGCGACGCCGTGCTGGGCATTGCGCTTTACGGCTCAGTCGCTCGCAAGGCTGATACTTCTCACAGCGATATCGAGCTGAGAGTCATCACGGATGCTTCTATCGCTGAACACGACGTCGAGTACGTGCACGCATCGGGCACGAAGATCGAGATCAATTACGAGCAAGCTGAGCACTATCTGCGCCGTGCAGCGAGCGTAGACATAGACTGGCCCATCTGGGCAGCGCAGTACCGTCAGCAGATGGTGCTCTTTGAGCGGGAGGATTTCTTCGCCCAGGCGCGCCGGGCGACGGAGAGCCTCAAAGACGAAGATTTTCGCACAGCGCAAGCGCAGCTCATCGCCGAAGATCTCTATGAGTTAGTGCAGAAGATTCGCGGTGCGTGGGAGCAACGCAGAGAAGAGAGCTTGCGCTGGTTTGCCGGGCGCTTTCTCTGGTTCTCGATGCTCTGGCTTGGGCTTGCGAATCGAAAATACTTCACGACCGGCGGCACGGTGTGGGACGAAGTACGACGCTTCTCGATTCTGCCGAAGAACTTTGAGTCTCAGCTTCCTGTGCTGGCGGGCTTTAAGCCGAGCAATGTGAACGAAGTCTATCGCGCTGTCGAGGACTTGTGGGCAGAAATTCAAAGATTGGCTGAATCACAGGGCGTTGTCTGGCAATCTGACGAATGGCTGGTCTAGCGATGAAAAAACTCTTTCCGCGCGAGCTGCGCAAGAGGACTCCTACCCCTGAAGAGATCGCGTCTATGCCGCGCCAGCCCATCGCCTTCGTGCTCGACGACGTGCAAGATACGTTTAACGTTGGGGCACTCTTTCGCGTCGCCGACGCTGTCGCAGCTGAAAAAATTTATCTCTGCGGGCAAACGCCCACGCCGCCCAACCCAAGAATTCATAAAGCCGCCGTGGGCACCGAGCAATGGGTGCCGTGGGAGTATCGTGATAATATTCTTGAACTGATCGGGGAACTCAAAACGCAAGGGAAGACGATTATTGCTGTGGAGCAGCATCCCCAAAGCGTCTCATATGCTGAGCTACGCGCTCAGCTTCCGGCAGCTCTGATCGTGGGGCACGAGACGCTTGGCATCTCTCAAAAAGTCTTGGAGCGTGCCGACGTGATCGTCGAGCTTCCAATGCTTGGGGTGACGCGCTCGCTCACGGTCGCTGCAGCGGCAGCCGTCGTCGCGTATAAGTTGCTGGAGAGCTACCGGCCCTGAAACTTCGGAGCGCGCTTCTCGACAAACGCTCGTAGGCCCTCTCGCACATCGTGGGTCTGGAGTGCTAACGCTTGGGCGCTCGCTTCGTAGTTCATCACGTCGTGAAGCGTCATGTGTAACCCGCGATTCATGCCCAGCTTCATCAGCCCCAACGCAAGAGTTGGGCCTTGAGCTAATCGCTTGGCCCAGTCGCGAGCTGCGCTCAGCACATCATCCCTAGGGACGCATTTGTTTGCGAGTCCCAGCTCGACGGCTTGAGGGCCGTAGATCTTCTCCGCGAAGAACGCTAGCTCTTTCGCTTTGTGCAATCCAACAAGTCTAGGGAGCAAGAACAGCCCGCCTAAGTCCACGATAAGCCCACGTTGCGCGAAGATTTCACAGAAATACGCGTCCTCGGCGATTACGACGAGATCACACGCCAGCGCCAGCTGACAGCCTCCTCCGGCGGCGACGCCGTTGACCGCGGCGATCCACGGCTTCTCCATCTCGAAGATTTTGAGGATCAGGGGGTTGAAGAACTCAACGAGCCAGCGCCGCACATCTATGGGATTGGTGAGATCGAAGCCCTCGCCCATGCCGGCAAGATCAGCTCCGGCGCAAAAAGCTCGCTCGGACCCTGTCAGTATCGCAGCGCGCACGCCCGCGTCGGTGCGCACAGCGTCTATCGCGCTGTGCAGCTCTCTCACCATCTGGATGTTCGCGGCGTTCAGCACTTCGGGGCGATTGAGGGTGATCGTGGCAACGCCGTCAGCGACTTCGTAGCGAATTGCTTGATAGTTCACGGTCTGCTCCTTTCAGACGTGAAGCGTTCGAGTGTGCCTAGATAGTGTCCGTGGCCGAGCCATTGGCCACCGTCTATGACTAAGGTCGCGCCGGTGATGAAGCTCGCGTAGTCCGAGACAAGATACGCGGCGGCGTGCGCGATCTCGATGGGCTGGCCAAATCTCCCCAAGGGCACGGTCTGCTCGACGAGCTTTTTGGCTTCGGGAGAGGGCCAGAGGGCTTGTGCCGCGCCTTCGGTGTCTACGGGGCCGGGAGCAATCGCGTTCACACGAATTTTGTATTGTGCCCACTCGACGGCGAGCGTCTGGGTCATCGCTAAGACGCCGGCTTTGGCGCACGCGCTGTGAATCGTGCCCGGGCCGCCGGTCCAGGCATACGTCGCGATGATATTTAAGATATTGCCTCCCGTGCCTTGGGCGATCATCTCCTTGCCCACGGCGCGCGAGCAGTAGAACGTCCCGTCTAAGACAATGCCGACGACGGCGCGCCAGCCGTTGACCGAGAGATCTTCAGCGCGGCAGATGAAGTTCCCTGCAGCGTTATTGACTAAAATATCGATCTTGCCAAAACGTTCTTTCGCGACAGCGACTAAGTTTTCGACTTGGGCTGGCTCGCGCACATCGGTGGGGACGGCGAGCGCTCGCCCACCGAGCTTTTCGATCTCGCGCACGGTCTGTTGAAGATTTTCTAGCTTTCGACTGGCGACGACGACCTTGGCGCCAAGGCGCACGAATTCGAGAGCCATCGCTCTACCAAGCCCTGTCCCCCCGCCGGTGATGATCGCGACTCGATCTTTGAGAGTATCTTTGGGCAGCATTAGACCTCCCTTGACTTTTGAGCTGGATTGACATCATAATAGCGAGCAGAGCTGGAGCGATCAAAACCACAGGGTACGCTGAAGGAGGCGATGACGATGCGCGGGCGCGTATGGCTTGGTGTGGGGCTGGTTGTGTGCATGTTGGGTAGTCTCGGCTCGATTGGGTATAGCGCGCGAGAGAGCGTCCAAGGGGGAGTCTGGCTTGAGAATGCTGTCTGGGTGAAGACGTATCTGGGTGGGTATAGTCTAGCGTATGCACCAGGCAGCAAGCTCATCGCGACTCCAGGGGGATTTGGGCAGATCTTTCTCTACAGTACTATAGACGGATCGCTGGTGCGGGTCTTGCGTGGCCATGAGGGTGTGGTCACGGCTGTGGCGTTCTCTCCCGACGGCACAAAGCTTGCTTCGGGAGACGAATTCGGTGTTATTCGTATTTGGAACGTCGCTGACGGTACAGTTAGTCACGAACGGGGTGCGCATGAAG
>JAOAIA010000068.1 GCA_026414955.1 Candidatus Bipolaricaulota bacterium | reverse complement strand
TTCCTCGAACCCGTTCAGACGGGGTCAGCTCTCGTGCGCTGGACGGAATCCTTTGAGAATCGTGCGGCGCTCTCCGTCGCGCCGCTCTATCCCAAGACAGAGCTGCAAGAGGGACTGTTAGCGCGCTTTGCGTCGGTCATCTTGACGTCGGCAACGCTCTCCGTCGCAGGCGACTTCAGCTATATGCAGCGTCAACTAGGGATAGCGGGTGAGACGTTAGCACTGGAGTCGTCATTCGATTATGCGCGGCAAGTGCGGCTCTATGTTCATAGACTCCAGCCGCCGGAGCGGGGCAATTTTTCAGAGAAATACATAGACGAGCTGGCGCGGCGCATCGCTCGGATTATTGAGAACACTGGTGGCGGAGTGCTCGCGCTCTTCACCAACGCGCAGGTCTTAGATGAGACCGCGCGTCGGCTGCGCGCGCAGCTCAACGCTGAGATGCTCTTGCTCTGCCAAGGAGAAGAGCCACGCGCGCGGCTCTTAGAGAGATTCAAAGCCGATGGCAATGCGGTCTTATTGGGGTTAGACTCTTTCTGGGAGGGGATAGACGTCCCCGGGCCGGCGCTGCGTGCTGTCGTCATTACGAAAATTCCGTTTGAGGTCCCTGACGATCCCATTCACGAAGCACGGGTCGAGCGCCTGCGCGAGGAGGGCCGTGACCCGTTTAACGAGTATATTCTCCCTCGAGCAGCGTTGAAGCTCAAGCAAGGCTTTGGACGGCTCATCCGTACAGCAACTGACACCGGCGAGGTGCATATCTTAGACGGGCGGGTGCTGACGCGCTCCTACGGCCGGAGATTACTGCGAGCATTGCCTCAAGGGATCGAGATTCGGGTTATAGACTGAGCAAGAGCCGGCGCGATTCCGGCTTCAGGGGCACAGCGCCCCAGGGACGAGTGCACTCCGGTCCGCAGACGCTTCGGCGCGCCAAGCGCGAGACTATCGAGACAAGAGCAGGGTAAAGCCAAAACGCCGCGCGTGCTCCAGGCACTCCCAGCTCGCGCACGATGCGCTGCGCCGCCTCGCGCCCCCAGCTCACCGACTCCTCATTGAAGAGAAACATCGCAAACCCGAAGTTCTCCCCGAATTGAGCACGCAAGAGCCTTTGCGCCTCCGGGCTCTCGTAGGGGAGCAGCGCGAACTTTTTGCGCCAATCGAGCGCGCGCACCAGCCGCGCAAAGCCGCGACAGTACGCGCACGTGCCGTCGTAGATCAGTAACAGCTTCATAGTTTTAGCGTTTTGGACGGATCACATACGTGCACATGGAGTCGCCCTTGATGATGTGCTTGTCGCGAGTTACAGTGGCGTCGTCGAGGACGCGCCGGAACAGCTCTAACTCATGGCTGCACGCGGTGGGGCACCTCTGAGCGATCTGACAGATCGCGCAGTTGTGCTCCGTCAAGAGAAATCTATTTTTGCCCAGCTCTTCCCAGTCGGCCATATAGCCCTCTTCCGTGCGAATGCGAGCCAGCTCCGCGACGCGCTCTCTGAGAGATCTTCCGTTCATGCGCGCGCGATACTGAGCAGCCAGAAGCTCCGTGCGGTGATCAAAGAGCCGCTCCAGCGCTTTGGGGCCTTCGACCGCTTGGATCGCCTCAAGCAAGCTCTGGGCGAATTGCGCGTAGGTGCGCGGGAAGAGTTCGTCTCCCAGCTCGGTGAGCGAGTAGAGATAGCTGGGACGCCCAAGCTTCTGGGGCACGATCTCATGCCGGATGATCCCATCGCGTTCCAGAGCAGCTAACTGCCCCCGCACGCCCATGACGGTAATGCCCAGCTCTTCTGCCAACCGTTGCGCCGTCATCGGCCCGTGGAGCTTCAGAAGCTCGAGAACTTTGCGGCGCGTCTCCGGCGCGTGATAGATCGCCATCGTCTCCACAGCGACATTATAGCAGATACAAAGAGCTTTGTAAATTATATAAACTTAATACTTGACAAAATATATTTTTGGGCTATAATGTGTTTAGCGGGAAGCCAGAAGGGAGGCTCATTCATGTTTCGGCCGTGTCTGCTCTACGTCGGCACCGGAGATGGGATCTTCGTCTTTCGCGCGAGCCACCAGAAATTAGAGCTTGTCGGTCGCGGTATCGAAGGGAACGCGGTACGCGGGATCGCGGTGCATCCGAAAGATTCCCGGATCGCTTATGTCGCCTGCGGGCTGCGCGGCTGGGGGCTGTATAAGACCGAAGACGCCGGGCAGAGCTGGGAGCTTCTGGGATTCAAAGACCGCTGGGCCTGGGACGTTGCTATCCATCCCCACGATCCCAAGACGCTCTACGTCGGCACCGAACCCCCGATGATCTATATTTCACGCAATGCCGGACGGACTTTCCAAGCGTGTGAGGGCATTGAAAAACTCCCCAGCCGCAAGCATTGGAAGTTCTTCTACGAGCCGTTCTACGCCAGGCATATTCACGGGATCGCGCTCCATCCCCAGCACCCCGAGAGGATCTTCACGGGCGTGGAGCACGGCGCACTTATCTACTCTTACGACGACGGCAAGACCTGGCATGAAGCGCTCGTCGGGCACGATCTCCATCGGATCGCGCTCGATCCCCTCAATGCTGATCGTGTCTTCGCTGGCACGGGCGAGGGACTCTTCATGAGTGACGATGCGGGCCAAACGTGGAAGGCCGTGCCCAAACTTACAGATAAATACGTGCACGGGATCTATTTTGATCGGCATAATCCACAAAGAGTCTATCTCTACGTTGCAGAAGCGGGCAGTCCCCTCTATCGCAGCGACGACGGGGGGCGCTCGTTTGCCCCCATCAGCACAGGGCTTCCCGAAGACGGCCCGGCCGATAGTTTCAGCATCCATCCCGATCAATCAGAGGTGCTCTTCTATGGGGGAGAAGTCCGGGAGCGCCGTGGGCAGCTCTTTGTAAGCACCGATGCTGGTGCAAGCTGGCAGCTCTTGGGGGACGAGCTGCCCAAGGTCTGGCGCCTGCGCACGGGCCGAGTTTAATAGTCTTCTAAATATCGTTCGATCTCCCAGGGGGTCACCGCGAGCCGATACTCTTGGAGTTCTCTCTCTTTGGCCTCGAGATACTTTTCGAGGATGTGCTCGCCCAGGATCGCCGTGATGATCTTGTCTTGCTTGAGCGCCGTGAGGGCTTCGTCTAAACTGCCCGGCAGCGAGCCGATGCCCCGCTCCTCGCGCTCTTCTCTCGTCAGCTCGTAAATGTTCTCTTCAACAGGATCGGGAGCTGAGAGCTTGCGCCTGATCCCGTCAAGACCGCTCACCAAGATCGCTGCATAAGCGAGATACGGATTGCATGAGGGATCGGGGCTGCGCAACTCTATCCGTGTTGAAGTTTCCGGGGTGTTGCTCGCCGGGACGCGAATGAGCGCCGAGCGATTGATCCGCGCCCAACTGATATTCACGGGGGCTTCGTAGCCCGGCACGAGGCGCTTGTACGAGTTCACTAATGGGTTGGCGAGCGCCGTGATCGCCCCGATGTGCTCGATAATTCCCGCTAGGAAGTGTCGGGCTACGGCGCTGAGTCCGTAGGGGTCTTTGGGGTCATAGAAGGCGTTTTCGCTGCCGCGCCACAGCGAGATATGGGTGTGCATCCCGCTGCCGTTGATGCCGGCGATGGGCTTGGGCATGAACGTCGCGTGCAAGCCGTGTCGCATCGCCATTGTTTTCACAACGAAGCGAAAGGTCACGATGTTATCAGCCGTACGCAGCACGTCGGCGTAGCGAAAGTCTATCTCGTGCTGGCTGTGAGCGACCTCGTGATGGGCCGCTTCGACCTCAAAGCCCATCTTCTCCAATGCCACGACGATGTCCGCGCGGGCCTCTTCCCCACGGTCGAGCGGGTTGAGATCGAAATACCCCCCACGGTCATGCAATTCGAGTGAGGCGTGCCCGTCGGGGGTGCGCCGGAAGAGAAAGAATTCGGCTTCTGCTCCGGCGTACATGGTGTAGCCGAGCTTTTCGGCTTCAGCGATGGCGCGCTTGAGCACATAGCGCGGGTCTCCCGGAAAGGGACGCCCATCGGGAAGCAGAACGTCACAGATGATCCGTGCGGTGCGGGACGAATCCATCGTCCAGGGGTAGATGGCGAACGTGTTGGGGTCAGGCTGCAAGTACATATCGGACTCGGAGATGCGCATGAACCCCTCGATCGAAGAGCCGTCGAACGCGATGCCCTTCTCCAAGACCGATTGGAGCTTGCCCGCAGGGATCTCGACGTTCTTGGGAATCCCAAAGATATCCGTAAACTGTAGTCGAATGAAGCCGATCTCATGCTCTTTCACGGCCTTCAGAATATGTTCGATCTGCTTGCTCATCGTTAGCTCCTTAATTAATAAAAGATGGGCACACGATACCAAAAAATTTTCTCTTTGTCAAGTAATCTCATGAAATATGGAATTTTGTTTCGTAAAAGCGATATTATGTGATTTTTCGTCTCTATTTTCGCTATATAATAAGACGTTTGTATTAAACACTAAGAATCAAAGGGATAGCTTTGAGCGCCGGCTTGCTTTAAGATAGAGCCATGTCGTTACGAGTCGTGGGGGTCGAGCGATGAAGATCTTTTACGCTGTCATACGCTGTCCGCTGGGGTTCTTGCTTGTGGGAGCAACTGAGCACGGTCTGTGCTCGGTACAGTTTGATGGTTCTGAGAAGAAGCTCGAACAGGCCTTGCGCCAAGAGTACCCAACTGCTCGCATTCAAAGAGATGAAGTCCATCTTAGGGCGTGGGTCAAGGCCCTGAGGGAGTATTTTCAAGGGCGCCCGATTGACCCGCAACTGCCCGTAGACATTCACGCGACGGCCTTTCAGCAGCGTGTCTGGCAGGAGCTGAGGAAGATCCCCTACGGCCAGACGCGCTCCTACAGCGAGATCGCGCGACGGATTGGGCGGCCCAAGGCGACGCGCGCCGTGGCCCGCGCCTGTGCCACCAACCCCGTTCCCATCGTGATCCCATGCCATCGCGTCATTCGCGAAGACGGTTCTCTTGGAGGCTACGACGGTGGCATCGCGCGCAAGAGGGCGTTGCTCGCTCACGAAGGAGCGTTACAAGAACTCGATGAGTAAGATGCCGTCGCGCTGATCACGCTCTCTGGGGCAGCGCCTAAGCGCAAGGGTTCGAAGTTCAAAGCTTGAAATTGGGGACTTCGGACTGTTACTGCTTGACTTGGGCTGTCAAGCCCCGCCGCCGCCACATCAATAAGAGCGGGCTGGCGATGAAGATCGAAGAATACGTGCCCACCAGCACCCCGATAATCAGTACGAGCGCGAAATCGCGCAGCACCGGCCCGCCTAAGAGATACAGCACTAACACGGCCAGCAGCGTCGTCACCGACGTCAAGATCGTCCGGCTCAACACCTGGTTGAGCGCGTCGTTGATGATCTTGACCAGGGGATCGCGCTGATGCTTTCTCAGGTTCTCGCGAATCCGGTCGAAGACCACGACTGTGTCGGTAAGCGAGTACCCCGCAATCGTCAAGAGCGCCGTGATAATCAAGAGCGTGAACTCCATCCCCAAGGCCCACGACAGCCCCAACACCGCGAAGACATCGTGGAACGTCGCAATCGCTGCGGCGACGCCGAACTTGAAATCGAACCGAAACGCGATATAGGCTAAAAAGCCCAGCGTCGAGAAGACCACAGCCCAGATGGCTTTATCGCGCAGCTCCCTCCCAATAATAGGGCCGATGAATTCCGTGCTGACGACTGTCGGCTTGTTGCCAGCAAAAGCCCTCTCAAAGAGCGCGGGGATGCGCGCGGGAGCCTGCTCGCCTTCTTCTGAGAGCTTCATGCGGATATACAGACCGTGCTTGATCTTGTCGCCCTTGATATCTTGAATTTGTGCATCGGGAAAGCCATTTTGTGCCAGGAGCGTGCGGGCTTGATCAACTGGGACGGCTTGATCGAAATCGAGCGTGATCGCCGTGCCCCCCGTAAACTCCAACCCCAGCTTGGCGTTGCCCGTCCAAATCTGCACAAACGCAAATATCCCCAAGAGCACCAGCACCGCCGACAGCGCAAACCCGATATAGCGCTTGCCCAAAAAGTCAATATGGGTCTCGTGGGGCACTATAGAGAAGAACCGCACCTGAGCTATCGGGGCTGTAACGCTCTTTGCGTTTTTCATAGAAGATCTCTCTCCTAGATGCTGAGTCGCTCGACCCTGCGCAGCTTCACGAACTCGAAGACCAAGCGCGTCCCGATCAAGACCGTAAAGAGATTGATGATGATGCCCAAGCTCAAAGTCGTCGCGAACCCGCGGATCGGCCCGGTCCCGAAGATGAACAAAATCAGGGCGGTGATGAGCGTGGTGACGTGCGAGTCCCAGATGGTCGTCAGCGCCCGCTGATACCCGGCGTCAATCGCCGCACGCGCGACCTTGCCCAAGCGCAATTCCTCGCGCATCCGCTCAAATATCAAGACGTTCGAGTCCACCCCGACCCCGATAAGCAAGATCAATCCGGCGATGCCCGGCAACGTCAGCGTCGCGTGCAACCCCGCGAGCGCTCCAATAACGACTAAGAGATTGAGCAGTTGCGTGAAGATCGCCACGAACCCGCTGAGACGATAATACAGGGCCATGAACGCTAGGACGACAATGCCCGCGACCCAGCTCGCGGTGATGCCCTTCTCGATGGAATCGCGCCCCAGCGACGGCCCCACGATGCTCTCCTGAATGATCTCGAGAGCGGTGGGTAAAGTGCCGGCACTCAAGATCGCCGCGAGCCGCCGCGCTTCGTCGGTGGTGAAGCTCCCGGTGATGACGGACTGATCAACTTTGGGCTGGCGGCGCGCCGTGTCATAGAGGCTCTTGGCGATAGTCGGGGCGCTATAGACGACGCGATCGAGCACGGCAGCGATGCGATCCGATTCGGGCTTGAGCTGCAAGATGACCTCGCGCCACTGATGAGCGCCGGCGTCGTTGAACGTCAGCTCGATATAGATCGGCGAGAGGCCGCTGCCTGGTGGGGCGAACGCCACTTTCGCCTTGCTCAAGACGGCACCGGTCATCAATGG
>JAOAIA010000067.1 GCA_026414955.1 Candidatus Bipolaricaulota bacterium | reverse complement strand
TCGCTCGTCGGCAGCGTCAGATGTGTATAAGAGACAGCGCTAGGGGAGATCGAAGCGCTCGCGATCTTAGCGACGTGGGAGGCGGCGCTCTTAGGGGTGCCGCTCAGCGGGGCGAAGGGCGGCGTCACGTGCGACCCCAAGACGCTCTCCGTGAGCGAGCTGGAACGCTTAACTCGACGCTATACGGCCGAGATCGCTCCTCTCCTTGGCCCAGAGCGAGATATCCCCGAACCCGATCTGTACACGAGCGAGCGGGAGATGGCGTGGATGCTCGACACGCTCAGTATGCACGCGCACGGGCGCTACATGGCTACGGCTGTGACAGGGAAGCCGTTGCTGCTGGGCGGTTCGCCAGGGCGCGATCTCGCGAGCGGACGCGGCGCCTTCTTCATAGCGACAGAAGTGATCAAGTCCCTCGGAAGCTCCGTCGCGGACGCGACTGTGGCCATTCAGGGCTTTGGCAACGCGGGCACGAGCTTTGCCCGATTTATCTCCGAAGCCGGCGCGCGAGTAATTGCCGTGAGCGACTCTTCAGGGGGGGTCTTCTCAGAGCGCGGGCTGGATATTCCCTCTCTGATCGAACACAAGCGCAGCACCGGCAGCGTGCGCAACTTCCCCGGCGCAGACAATATCTCTAACGAAGACGTGCTCACCCTGCGCTGTGATCTTCTTGTCCCCGCAGCGATCGAGAACCAGATCACCGAAGAGAACGCGGGGCTGGTGAAAGCCCGAGCCGTCCTGGAGATCGCCAACGGGCCGACGACCCTCGAAGCCGATAGAATCCTGCATGAGCGCAATATTCTCGTGGTGCCGGACATTCTGGCCAACGCCGGCGGCATGGCCGCGAGCTACTTTGAATGGGTCCAAGGCCATCGGGCCTACAGTTGGGGCGCAGAGCATCTCGACAAGTTGCTCTATCACTTTATGAGCCGGGCGTATCAGACAGTGCAAGCAGCGTGCGAGAGGGAGAACACCGATTTGCGGACGGCAGCGTATAGTGTCGCGTTGGATCGAGTAGCTACGGCAGCTCGCGCTCGCGGGCTATACGCATAAATATTTAGTATGCGCATCGTCTCTTTGGCCAGCGGCAGCAGCGGCAACTGCACTCTCTTCGTCTCTGAGAACACGCGGCTGCTCATAGACGCGGGCATCTCCAAACGTCAGGTCCTCCAAAGACTCGAAAAAGTTCTAGGGCCGTTGCCACGCATTGATGCGATTCTCATCACGCACGAGCACACCGATCATATCAAAGATGTGGGCAAGGTTGCGCGGGCACTGAAGTGCCCCATCTACGTGAGCGAGGGCACCGCGCCGTTTCTAGAGCCATTGCTCACCGGGAGCGAGAAGCTTCTCTTGTTCAAGCCGGAAAAGGGCTTTCAGATTCGCGATCTCTCCATTGAGCCGTTTCGCATCCCGCATGATGCTGCGGAACCGTGCGGCTTTCTCATCGAAGAGGAGTCGCTCTTTGCGAGTATCAATAAGCGCATCGCCGTGGCGACAGACTTGGGGACAGTCACCGACGAGATTCGGAAAAAGCTCTTACACTGCGACCTGGTCATGCTCGAAGCCAATCACGATATCGAGATGCTCATCAACGGGAGTTACCCTGAAGACCTGAAACAACGCATCTTGAGTGATATTGGGCATCTGTCTAACGACGCTGCCGGCCAGACATTACGGTATCTCTCGCACAAGGGGCGCTTGCGCGCCGCAGTCTTGATGCACTTGAGCAAGAACAATAATCGTCCGACGTTGGCGCTCAAGATTGTGCAGGAGCATCTCGACGGGACGGACGTGAGCGTTGCTGTAGCTCCCCGAGATCGCATGAGCGCGGTCTTCACGGTCTAGGCGGGATGCGATCTAATGCGATGAGCTGCTGTGCGATCTCTTTAAACAGTGGTGCAGCGACCTCGCTGCCGTAGTATTCGCGCCCGCCGGGTTCATCTAACACTATTAAGATCAGATATTTCGGCGCATCTGCGGGGAAGAAGCCCTCGAACGACGCGACGTACTTGCCCTTGACGTACCCTTGGCCGGGCAGGGCTTTTTGTGCCGTGCCCGTCTTGGCCGCGATAGCGTACCCTTCGATCTGCGCTAAAACTCCCGTACCGGAGCGCACTGTCTCGATCATCATCTCGGTGAGCTGGCGACAGATGACCTCCTTCCCTAAAGGGGAGGAGCTAGGGGAGAGGTCGAGGGCTTCAGGATCAGGTCGAGAAAGGGCCTTCACAATCGTAGGCTGAATGAGCTTGCCCCCGTTGGCGATCATCGCGACTCTCGACGCTAATTGAATGGCCGTCACTGAGACCGATTGCCCGATGGCAATCGCGCCGATCTCCAGTGCTGACCAAGATTTCACAGGGGGAAGATATCCCGAGACCTCACCGGGAAGCTCGATCCCCGTCTTCTGCCCGAACCCGTATCTCTTTAACGCTTCGTAGAGTCTCGCCTCCCCGATGCGCTGGGCGATGCGAATCATCGCGGTGTTAATAGAGTGCTTGATGACGTCTTTGGGCGTGACCATGCCGTACTCGCGCCCGTCGGCATTGCGGAACTTATGATGGGCGATCTGATAGGTCGCGCTTCCGGAGATGCGCTCGTCCAGCGCGATGACGCTATATTCGAGCGCCGCGAGCATCGTGAAGACTTTGAAAGACGACCCTGGCTCGAAGGGATAGACAACGGCAAGGTTCTGTCTCTGTTCAGGGCGCGATGACTGAAAATTATTGAGATCGTATCGTTTGTCTTGGGCCATCGCCAGGACTTCACCGGTCCAGGGGTCGAGCACAAGAGCGATGCCCGCCTTGGCTTTATATTGCTGCACGCCGCGCGTGATCGTGCTCTCTGCTATGTGCTGAATGCGACTATCTATCGTGAGCATAAGATCACGCCCCGGCTGTCCAGGTTGGATCTGGCGGCGCTCGATCTGGGTGCCGTCGGCCATGCGCACGAAACTCCAGACAGAGTCTGTGCCCTGGAGTTCTCTATCGAAGAGAAGTTCGATTCCCTCCAGGCCGTGGCCGTCAACCCCCGTAAAGCCGATGACGTTCGAAGCCAAATCCCCATGAGGGTACTGGCGCGCGCGGTCTTCTAAGAAGATCAAGCCTCGCGCACCGGCTTCCTTGGCAGCTTGCTCTAGAGCTTCGGCGTGCTCTGGCGAGATCGCGCGAGCGATCCACGTGAAATAGCTTGGCCTATAGAGCTTCTCCCGCACAGTCGCTCTGGAGAGCTTCAGATGCGTCACAAGCAGCTCTTCGAGCAGATCGGGGCGGGTCATAGTATAGTTATCTACAGCGACGGAGATCGCGCGGGCGTCTTCGGCTAAGAGAACGCCGTTGCGGTCGTAGATGCGCCCGCGCGGCGCGGGGATCGTCACCGTGCCCT
The DNA here is from genome assembly GCA_026414955.1 of Candidatus Bipolaricaulota bacterium. Lineage (GTDB taxonomy): Bacteria > Bipolaricaulota > Bipolaricaulia > RBG-16-55-9 > DRXL01 > JANXCC01. The sequence goes on along the minus strand of JAOAIA010000067.1, from coordinate 3,624 downwards.
CTTGAAACCGTCGTGCGAGTGCGCGCCATTGGTCGGCCTCGACGACCTGTAACTGCACGAGCCGACCAGCGACGATCACAAAGAAGCCCATTACGAACACAAATGCTACCGTGAGCCGTCGGTTCATGGCGGTGGAAGCTTCAGGGGCTTCGGGGATATTCTCTTCATCCCCAGGCGCTCTCTCGCGATGCGCTCGATATTCTCCAAAGACCAGACTCTGATGACCTCGAGTTTCAAGCGATCTCGCTGGGCGAGCAACTCATCGCGCTCTAAGCGACTGACGATCACCTTGCTGGACAAGTCTGTAATCTGCCAGCCCTGCCAGACGTACCAGATAGCCAGCCCGGCGATCACAATCAGCGCTAAGCAAGCGAGTGCGGATCTGCCCATAGCACCCCGAGCGTACAGCTTCGCCCTGAGAGCCATCAAGGACGCGGGTTACGTGGGGATTGGGAATCCAAGCAGTTCCCCACCTGGCTCCTCTCCCCTCCGAAGGAGAGGGGTGCAAGGGCAAGGGAAAGTACTGTGGGACTAGCGCCTCTTGCGCCGAGGTCGTGGGGGAACACGAGAAGACTCTACTGCCGGCTGATAGGACGCAATCAAGAGAATCTCCCCCTTGGCAGCCTCCATAGCCGATAGATCAATGAAATACCCGAACATCAGCGGCACGGGCTGCGCGGACAATTGAGCCCGCACGGCTTGTAAGAGCTGCTGGAACTGGCTGACTTCGCGGGCATAGATGCGGGACTTGACCTCACCCAGCACCACCACGCGGCGCCGCGCCTGCTTGCCCTCGCCATAGAGATCTACGTCAATCACCTGACCATCGACCTGGAAGAGATGGCGCTCCAAGCGTTCAACTTGGATGCCGTAGCGCTGCTTGAGATAGCTAGGCAACACCACTCGCGCGATGTCTTCCAACCCATAGCCCACATTCTCGCTGAGGGCGCCGACTTGGATAGCCAGCTGCTGTAAGGCCTGCTCCGTGCGAGTCTGAGCTTGGGCAAGTTGATCCACCCGCGCTGTGAGTTGATCCATCCGGATTGTGAGCTGATCCACCCGCGCTGTGAGCTGATCCATCCGGATTGTGAGCTGATCCACCCGTTCTGCGAGCTGATCCATCCGGATTGTGAGCTGATCCACCCGTTCTGTGAGCTGATCCATCCGGATTGTGAGCTGATCTACGCGGGCTGTCAGAGTCTCCAAATTCTGTTCGGCGCGAGCTTGCGCGACTTCCAAGTGCTCCAAAGCCGCTTCGACTCGATCCATGCGCCCTTCTAATCGTCCTAGCCGTTCTTCCGCGATTCCACGAAATTCTTCCATCGTGAACCCCGCACGCATTATAATCGCAACTTGCTGCACATACCAAGGCAAGGCATGGCCGTGCCCTACTATAGAATATATCGGCTCAAATCCAAGTCCTCAACGATCCCCTTGAGCTTCGCTTGCACATAAGCAGCGTCAATCGTGAATGTTTTAGGCTCAGGCAGATCGCACGTCTCGAACGCGATCTCCTCCATCAGTTTCTCCATCACGGTGTGCAAGCGCCGCGCCCCAATATTTTCTAAGCGCTCGTTGAGCCGAAACGCGATTTCGGCAATCGTATCCAGCGCGTCGTCGGTGAACTCGACGTGCAACCCTTCTGTCGCCATCAGGGCTTGATATTGCTTGGTGAGCGCGTCTTCGGGTTCTTTGAGAATCCGGCGAAAGTCTTCTTTCCCCAAGGGTTTCAGCTCGACGCGAATGGGCAACCGGCCTTGAAGCTCCGGGATGAGATCTGAGGGCTTGGCCATCGTGAACGCCCCCGCTGCGATAAAGAGAATATTGTCAGTGCGAATATTGCCGTAGCGGGTGCGCACCGTCGAGCCTTCGAGAATAGGCAACAGATCGCGCTGCACCCCTTGGCGCGAGACCCCTGGCCCGTAGCGTTCCTCACGGCCCCCTGCGGCGATCTTGTCTATCTCGTCTATGAAGATAATCCCGGACTCTTCGGCCCGCTGGATGGCCTGGCGCTTGATCTCATCGTGGTTGATGAGCTTATCGGCCTCTTGGTTGAACAGCTCTTCGCGCGCTTCCCGGATCTTGAGGCGCTTGGTGACGAAGACCGGCGGCATGAATTTTTCCAAGAGCTCGCCCATATCCACGCCCAATTGCTCGATGCCCTCAGGCGAGATGACATTGACTTGGGAGAAGGGCGACTCGCGCTTGACGCGAATCTCGACGTAATGGTCTTCCAGTGCTCCGGAGCGCAGTTTCTCTCGGAATTTCTCGCGGGTGTGCATCCAAGACGTGCGACGCTCATCATCCGCCCCAACGGGGGCGGTGCCCACCAGCACGTCGAGCAATCGCTCTTCGACGGCGCGCTCGGCCTCGTGCTTGATCTTGTCAATGGCCTCCTGACGCACCATGTGCATACTCACCTCGACGAGATCGCGCACCATAGATTCGACGTCGCGCCCGACGTAGCCGACCTCGGTGTACTTCGTCGCTTCGACCTTCAAGAACGGCGCTTTGACTAAGCTCGCCAGCCTCCGAGAGATTTCAGTCTTGCCCACCCCCGTGGGGCCGATCATCAGGATATTTTTGGGCAGAATCTCTTTTTTAATGGGGTCGGTGACGCGCATCCGCCGGATGCGATTGCGCAACGCAATAGCCACGGCGCGCTTGGCTTCGTACTGCCCTACGATATACTTGTCCAGCTCCGCGACGATCTCCTTGGGGGAGAGGACCTTCTCGCGTTCAGGGATGTTGATCTCGACGATATCTCTCATATAGTTCACCACTCAAGCTGTTCGATGCAGATATGTTGGTTTGTATAGATGTCGAGCGATCCCGCGATCTCGAGGGCCTTGCGGGCGATCTCTGCGATGGGGAGTTTTGTGTTCTGGCGCAGGGCTTTCGCCGCCGCGAGCGCATACGCGCCGCCGGAGCCTAACCCGATCATCTCGTCGTCGGGTTCGATGACGTCGCCCGCGCCGGAGATCAGCAACAACGCCTCGGAATTAGCAACGGCCATCAGCGCTTCTAACCGTCTTAAGACGCGATCGGTGCGCCAGTCTTTCGTCAGCTCGACGGCGGCGCGCTTTAAGTTCCCGCCGAATTCTTTTAGTTTGTTCTCAAAGCGCTCAAAGAGCGTGATCGCGTCGGCAGTCGCTCCGGCGAAGCCGACCAAGACTTGATCGTTATAGATTTTTCGAACTTTCTTCGCCGTGCTCTTGATGACGACGTTGCTGAGCGTCGCTTGGCCGTCGGAGGCGATCACAGCGCGACGTTCTTGCACAGAGCGAATGGCTAAGATGGTCGTATTCTGGACAGCGTAAGCTCTCATACGAGTCATTCTAACGCTGCGAGAGCGCGCCTGCAAGATCAATCATCGGTCTTGAGGCCGGTCTGTCGGTGCGCAATTTCCCACGACGAAAGTGATGGAGAACACTTGACCGCTCGACTTCCGTTATCTTGCCCTCGTGCCCAGAACTTTATAATAGCCCCGAGAGCTGTGCGAAAGGGGGCTTTCATCATGAAGAAGCTCTTGGCGTATAGCATCGTGGCACTCGGCCTTATTGCTCAGATCACTTTAGCAACCAACACCGCTCGGATGACGCTGATCCTGTCTCTTATACACAT
>JAOAIA010000066.1 GCA_026414955.1 Candidatus Bipolaricaulota bacterium | reverse complement strand
ATCTACCCCCTGTCCAAGATCATTAGGCTTTTACATTTCGACAAAGCCGCCACCTGAGTACAAACAGCACTGCTGGCATTGTTCTACTGGAGGGTCCCAATTCCCGCCCCTATTTGTGACGATCTCGGTTGCCGAAATGCCCACAACATTGGCTAGCTCACGAAGCTTCTCTACTAATTCTCCCATTGTTTTCACCTCCTTCCTCTAGGCTAAATATAGCCCTGTTCCCACTGCCCTGTCTATGAACTAGTTCAATCTTCTTCCTTGAATTACTTCAATGAACTAGTTCAATCATCGCTTGCTTTCCGCTTCTGAAGCGCATTTTACGCTCACGGGGGGGGGTAAGCGGGACTGATCCAACCCACAACAGAGTCAGTCAATGCCCGTGCCAAGACGCTGCTGGGACTTAAAAGCACTCGCCATCACGGAGGAACTTGACGATCTGTGTGTGGCCTGTACGATGCGCCAGCTGCACCTTGCCCTCGCAGAGCATATAACACCCAGAAATCATGTTCCCTTGGGCAAAGATCGTCTCGCCCTTCTCGTAGCGGTGATGGCGAATGAGGGAGTTGAGCCGGGACCGCTCATGAAGCGAGAGAGAACCGAAGGGGCAGCGGGCTTCACAGACGGCACAGTTTGTCTTGCGCATCTTTGGCAGCCCGGTGGTCTCAGGGAGACCCGCGGCTGTGCACCCCCTCTTCGCAGAGGGTTCCCCTTGAATAAAGATGTCATAAAGAGATTAACACGTCAAGACGGGGAATGCCAGGGGATCCCTTCGCTCATTGACATCCTCTACTCGGTTCGTCATAATAAACAGCTGACAGCTCTCTTATGAGCCAACGATTTGATGCGCTACGCGCGTTCTGGCGCACCGTGAGCCGATATCTCACGTGGGGCGATTATCTCGTGATCGCTCTCGTTTTGCTAGGCGCTGCGGCAACGATCCCCTTGCTGCACGAGACCGCTGAAGCTTCAGGGCGCTGGGCCATAGTTCGCTTGGACGGGCAGATCGTGCATCAGCTCTCGCTTGAGCAAGATCAAGAAGTAATTGTCACCGGCCCCGCCGGAGAGACAGTCATTCAAGTGCAAGGCGGGCGCGTGCGCGTGCTGCGCTCCCCCGGCGCCCAAGAGATCTGCATGCGCCAAGGATGGATTCACAAACCCGGCCAAGCTTTAATCTGTCTCCCCAATCACGTCACGGTAGAAATCCCCGGAGATTCGGGCATGGACGCGATCTCGCGATGACTCCCTATACACGAAGCACGCTCCCTGAAGCCTGGCTCTTGAAGAGAATCCTCTTCGCGGCGCTCTTGGCACTGGGGATCGTGCTCTACGTGCTCGAAGGGTTCTTCCCGCCGTTGGTGCCGGTGCCGGGGGCCAAGCTCGGACTCTCGAATATCTTGGTGCTCTTCACCATGCTCTTTCTCGGCTATAGCGCGGGGATCTCTTTAGCGATTGCCCGCAGTATCTTAGGGAGTTTTATCGCGGGGACGCTCTTGGCCCCAGGGGCGCTCTTAAGTTTAGCCGGGGGCTTAGTCAGTGCTCTGGTCGTCGCGGTGAGTCTGAAGAAGCTGCACCCGCCGCTGGGGCTTGTAGGCATCAGTATTTTAGGAGCGATTGCCCACAACGTCACCCAACTCGTCGTCGCCTACGTGCTCTTCGTGCAGATCAGCGGGCTTTTTTACTATCTCCCGTTCATGCTGATCCTAGGGCTGATCAGTGGCTTGATCACAGGGCTGATCGCCGTCTATCTCTTTGAGCGCTTGGGCCGCGAGCTGGGATTAGCATATAATAGTGACGTGGGCGCATTATGATTCACGCGGAAGGACTGACCCGTCGCTTTGGGGAGCGCATCGCTGTTGAGAATCTCTCCCTGGGGATTGGCGCAGGAGAAGTCTTTGGATTTCTCGGCCCCAACGGCGCGGGCAAGACCACGACCGTGCGGATGCTCGCGGGGCTGCTAGCGCCCACCACAGGCCGTGCGCTCGTCGCCGGCGTAGACGTGTGCGCGGAGCCGCAGCGCGTCCGATCTGTAGTCGGTATCGTGACCGAGCACCCCGGACTCTATGAGAAGCTCTCAGCATGGCACAATCTCAAGTTCTACGCCGATCTCTATGACGTAAAAAGCTCCGAAACACAGATCGAAAAGTACCTGAACTTGTTGGGATTGTGGGAGCGCCGCTGTGAGCCTGTTGGGACTTTTTCAAAGGGCATGAAGCAAAAATTAGCGATCGCGCGGGCGCTCCTCCACGAGCCGCACGTGCTCTTCCTAGACGAGCCCACGTCAGGGCTGGACCCCGAATCGGCGAAGACCGTGCGCAACTTCATCGCCCAGCTGGCCTCAGAGAAGCGCACGATCTTCCTGTGCACGCATAATCTCTACGAGGCCGAGCAGCTCTGCTCTCGCATCGGGCTGATCAAGCAACGGCTCATCAAAGTCGGCTCGCCGCAGCAGCTCAAGCGCGAACTCTATGGCCGTCACATCATCATAGACTTGAAAGAACCGATCTCGCTCTCAGAAGATTGGCAATTGCCCTTCGTGCGCGACGTCCAGATCAATGGGAGAAGACTTCTCGTCCAGCTCGACGACCCCGAGGTGCAGAACCCGGTGCTCGTGCAGCGATTAGTCGAGCTGGGGGCGCAGATCCAGTTTGTGCGCGAGCAGGACCGAACTCTTGAAGAGGTCTATCTCGATCTGATCGCGCAGGAGAAGCCATGACGCTCAAGCGCATCCAAACGGTGATCATCAAAGAGTGGCGCGAGGCGTTCAAAGGGGGCAAGACGGTCTGGATCGGCACCGTCGCTATCCCCTTGATTCTGTTGGGGGTTTCGTTCTTCCAGCTCTTCCATCTCAGCGATATTCGCGCTATCCCTCCGGAGGAGCTCGTGGGGACGCTCTTTCTCGTCCCGTTCCTGTATTTTCTGATGTTCCCCATGATCATTCCCCACTCGATGGCGATCTACGCGATCATGAGCGAGAAAGAGCAGAAGAGCTTAGAGCCGCTCCTGGCGACGCCGCTGCGCACGGGAGAGCTGTTGCTCGCCAAGACGCTCGCCTCGGTCATCCCCGCCCTGGCGATCACGTGGGTCGCGTTTGGACTCTTTCTTATAGTGATACAGTTTGTGCTGCCGGCATCGGTGCTGGAGTGGGCGTGGCAGCAGTTCAGCACGATCTGGCTGATGACCCTGGGGCTGTTTGCCCCCTTAGCCGCGACGTTCATGACCTTAGCGGCGATGGCGATAGCGACGCGCGTGAGCGACGTGCGCACGGCGCAGCTCCTGAGCAGTTTTGCGATGCTGCCCATCTTGATGGCGGCGTTCTTCTTGATCTTCCAGAATCTTTTAGAGAAGCCCGCGCTCTTGGGCGGGCTGTGCGCCGCCCTGCTCGTGCTCGATCTTGTTCTATTAGGGCTGAACGTCAAGCTCTTCGGGCGCGAAGAGATTTTGACGCGCTGGCGCTAAAGATTTTATGTCTCTCACCAGTCCCTCGTATGTACGCGATCTGTTAGCTCAGCATAAGATTCGCTTGAAGAAGAGCCTGGGCCAGCACTTCCTCGTGGACGAGAATATTCTCAAGAAGATCGCCACGGCAGCACAGCTCACCAAGGCAGACACGGTCGTCGAGATCGGCGCGGGAATTGGGACGTTGACGCAAGAATTAGCCCGGCGCGCCGGGCGCGTCATCGCCGTCGAGATAGATAGCCGTCTCATCTCGCTGCTTCACGAGCAGCTACGCTTGTACCCCAATGTCGTGGTCGTACACCAAGATTTTTTGCAATTCGATCTCGGTACGTCCGAATACAAGCTCTCTATCGTCGGCAATCTCCCGTATCACGTGACCGCACCGATCGTGGAGAAGCTCGTCGCAGCTCACACGATTCTGAAATCCGCGACGCTCTTGGTACAGCTCGAAGTTGCAGAAAAGCTCTGCGCGACCCCCGGCACCCGCGACGCACACGCGCTCACGATCTTCGTCCAAAGCTTTGCCGAAGTGCACAAGCTCTTTTCTGTCTCGCGCCATGTCTTCTTCCCCAAGCCCGACGTAGATGCGGCACTCGTGCGCCTGGAGTTCCGCGAGATTCCCCGATTTCGTGCCCCAGAAGATTTGTTTTTTAAAGTCGTCCGCGCGGCGTTCAATCTGCGGCGCAAGACGCTCAAGCAGTCTCTGACGCGCTCGCCGCTGCTTGCCCTGCCCACGGAGATCGCCCTTGAAGCCCTAGCGAAAGCACAGATTGACCCGCAGCGTCGCGGCGAGACGCTCTCTCTTGAGGAGTTTGATAGACTTGCGCAGGCGCTCGCTACGGCGCTTGCGCAACGTAATTGCGCAGCACCCCGATCCCGCTGATCTCGACCTCGACGATATCACCGGGTGCGAGCGGCCCCACACCCGCCGGCGTCCCCGTCGCGATCACGTCGCCCGGCTCGAGCGTCATAAAGCTCGTGATCTCTTCGATAATCTGGGGAACCGTGAAGATCAGTTGAGATGTATCCGAGCGTTGGCGCACTCTGCCGTTGACGCGCGTCTCGATTGTGAGGGGTTCGGAGAGTTCATCGGGGGAGACCACGATCGGGCCAAGACACGCTGCCGTATCGAAGCCCTTAGCGCGCACCCAGTTCAGCTCCCACGCTTGCGCTGCACGATCCGAAACGTCATTGAAGCACGTGTAGCCCCACATCACGTTCAGCGCATCCGACGCTTTGACGCGCCTGCACCGCTCTTTGATCACCACAGCTAATTCACCTTCGTAGTCAACGCGGGGAGAGTTGGGCAGATAGATCGTCTCTTCCGGGCCGATGAGTGCCGACGGGGGCTTGAGAAAGAGCGCGGGACGTTCGGGGAGTTTGCGTCCCATCTCGTGGGCGTGATCGCGATAATTCACACCGACGCAGACGATCTTCGTCGGCTGGGCCGGGGCAAGTAGTCTTAGCTCCGAGAGCCGGCGGCGCTGCCCAGAGATGAGCACCGCGTCGCCGACAAGCTCGCCCCAATACGCTTGCCCGTTCTCGAGAAATCGCACCCAGCGCATGGCTTCACATGCGTATGAGGGAGCTGGTCGCGACGGTGCGTCGTGGTGTTGGGTTCGCCAGCCAATCCCACAGAATGTGCATCCCTAGCAACAGCGTCCAGATGAAGAAGACCCAGCTGATCCACCACGTCTGCCACAGAGGGCGCGGTGCTGGAGCCGGCTTACACGCACCTGAGAGCGAGTCGGGCAACTTGGCGGGGCGGTTCAACCCCTCGAGCTTCAAGCTCCTGACGGGAGTCTGGACTTCTTGGTCATATGGCCCTACCACGCCAGCACCAAGCACACAGGGCAACGAGACCGTGGGCGCGGGCCACACCATCACGAGAAAAACATTGAGAATAAAAAGAGCCAAAAGAGCCAGCGTATAGACTGCAAGATGGGTGCGAATCGTGCTGGGCACGCTAGACCAGAAATTCTGCCACGGCCTGACGTGCTCCAGTTCACGACGACGCAAGAGCGCCAGATGCTCGGCACACGCGCTGCATGTGAGCACGTGCTGGGAGACTTCCGTGAGCGTCCAGGTCTCAGGCCTGAGCGGGCGTACGCGCCAGAGATCGCGGAGATGCCCTCTCATATATGCCCGCAAGACCGAGTGTGCCGGGTGCACTCCCGAGCTTGCCCGCAGCGGCACCAGTAACTTGTCAAACCAGCTCCAGTCATCGTTGCGAGGATCGTTCATAGTCGGCTCCTTTCAGTTCTTCGTAGATTTCCACGATGCGCTCCTTGACGCGCGTGGGATTAAATTCTTTTCCCACAAGCTGGAAGACCTCCGTCCATTCGAGCTTGGTCCCGATGATCTTCTCGAGCGTCAGCTCGCTGAGTTTGACGCTCTTGCGCGCGATGGCGCGCCGCAGCAGCACCCCCTTCGTGGGGTCGTCCACCAACGGCGGATAATAATTGCTGAAGAGATAGACGAGCAATCCCCGCACCGGATCGGGGTCATAGCGGCGCTTGGCGTAGCCCAGCGCCAGCCAGCGGCGCGCCTGATCGAGATCGCCATCTAAGCTCAAAAAGTCCTCCATTTCCGCAGGAGGCAGGTCGGTGCATCGAATCAAGTGCTCGGCGTAGGCCAAGCGAATCTGCTGCACGGTCGTGTCCAGGTCGTATTCCATCCGACCTGCATCCTAGCATACAGCACTATTATAAATCAAGGGGCGCGATTTCTGACACTTGTTTGCCCTGGAGTTGTTGACAAGGCTGATCTGGACGGATATAATTCGAAGGTCAAGCGGAGCTGGCCGAGGTGGCGGAACTGGCAGACGCGCGGGACTCAAAATCCCGTGGGGTTCACCCCCCGTGTGGGTTCGACTCCCTCCCTCGGCACCATTCATCAGCAACGCCGAGCAGCCCCGCGAACACGAACGATCCCACCGCCGCAAGCGCGCTCTGGGAGCGCATCGCCGGGACGCACCGCGACATCAAAGTCACTGAGCGGGGTCATCGTGCCCTGAGCTGCTGATCCGAAGAGATAGAGCACGCTCACCTCCTGGTGCTCATGAGCGTACTGCACAAGCTTCTCTTCAGGCTCTGTGAGCTTCATGGTCTTCAAGATTACTTGAGATGTCCCTACCTTCCCCTGCGCAGCTCTTCTATCTCTCGTTCGACCTCGCGTAGCTCTTCTTCGATCTCGCGCTTATAGTCCTCTAGATCGCGTTTGTACTCTTCGAGCATCTTCAGATACTCTTCTCGTCTGGGGAAGCGCCACGGCTCGAACGCCCGAAACGGCCCAAACCGATGCATGTAGAACCCAAACGGGAAGTCAAACCCAATAAAAATCCCGCGACGACGCATGAGAGTCACCTCCTCGCTTATCTCTTCTGGATGCGAACATCCCCACTTGAGGTCTCAATGTTGATCTGGGCGCTGGGGCTTTCGCCCACGGTGCCGCGCAACTCGCGCGTACTGAGCTTGCCGGTCACCGTCAACGGGAAATCCACCTCGATATCGCCGGAGCTGGTCTCCACCGCAAGCGCAAAACGCGCCTCTGCCGGCAAGCTTATGGAGACATCCCCAGAACTCGTCTCGAGTTGCCAGCGAACGCCTGTTCCTAACCC
>JAOAIA010000065.1 GCA_026414955.1 Candidatus Bipolaricaulota bacterium | reverse complement strand
TCGTAGGTGCGAGCCCGGGCCAACCCCTTACTGGCCAAGACCTCGGTGATGGCCGCGGTCAGGGTCGTCTTGCCGTGGTCAATATGGCCGATGGTGCCCACGTTGACGTGCGGTTTCTTCCGCTCGAACTTTGCTTTTGCCATAGGTCCTCCTCTGCAAGTATTGCTGTGCTGGCGTGCCGAAGTGCTGCTGTTGGCTGCAGCACAGCAATACGGCAGCACTTCTGCACATCTCTGGAGCCCGCGACCGGAATCGAACCGGTGACCTTTACCTTACCAAGGTAACGCTCTGCCGACTGAGCTACGCGGGCCGGACTCTTGTGAATACGTCATTATAGAGAAAAGTTCCGGCCAACGCAAACAGTGCAGGGGGAGGGATTTGAACCCCCGAAGGCGCACAGGCCAACGGATTTACAGTCCGTCCCGTTTGGCCGCTCCGGAACCCCTGCCAGCTGAAAATATTTTACCAAAAGACGGGGGAAATTTCACCCACTACCCTAAGCCGACGGCCGGAGTCGAACCGGCAACCCACCGCTTACAAAGCGGTTGCTCTGCCGCTTGAGCTACGTCGGCGCGCACTCCCATTCTAGCGGCTCTTCGCCCACCTAGCAAGACCGAGCGTTCATCTGCTACTATAAGCCCTATGGACTCAGGGTTCGCTGAGATCGCCCTCAAGATCATCATCATTTTAGGCAGCGCCAAGCTCCTCGCCGTGCTCGTGGAGCGCCTCGGCCAAAGCCCCGTCGTGGGGGAGCTGCTCTTGGGTATGATCTTAGGGCCTTATCTATTGGGCTGGATCGATCCGAAAAGCCCGATCTTGGCCTTTCTCGCTGAGATCGGGATCATCGTGCTCGCGTTCTATCTGGGGCTGATCGCCGATTTAGAGCGGCTCTTGCAAGCGCGCCGGCCCGCCGTCCGTGTCGCCACCTTGGGGATGCTCTTGCCCTTGGCGCTGACGGTGCTCTACGCCCATCTGCTTGGGCTGAGTTGGGGAGCCGCGCTCTTCCTCGGCGCAGCCCTGACGGCGACAAGCTTAGTCAAAAGCGGGCATCTCCTGTGGGAAACCAAGATGCTGCACACCCTCACAGGCTCGATCATCCTCGGCGCGGCGTTGCTCGATGACCTCGTTGCTTTATGGATGCTGGCGGGGTTCCATGCGTGGCTGACTGCGCGTCCCTTTAGCTGGATGGAATTCATCTTCGAGGGCGCGCTCTCTCTCATAGTGCTATGTTTGAGTTTGGCACTCGGTGTGCGCTGGGCGCCGCAGTTGTTTCGAATCATAGAGCGCCTGGAGACGCGCGGGATGCTCATCGTCGCCTCGCTCGTCTTCTGTCTGGCTTTGGCTGTGCTCGCCGAAAGCCTGGGGCTTGCGGTTGTCGTCGGCGCGTTCGCTGCGGGCTTGATGCTCGAGTATATCCCGCAGGAGCGCAAGATCACCCGCCAAGTCGAAACTTTAGTAGACTTATTTGTGCCCTTCTATTTTGTCAAGGCCGGGGCGGTGCTGAACCCCTTCGTGCTGGGACAATGGGCCGTCATCGTCAACCTGGGTGTTCTATTTGTCATAGCTATTGTAGGGAAACTGCTGAGCGGCTTAGGCGCTCAGCCAGGGAACAGACTTGCTGTTGGAGTGGGGATGATGCCGCGCGGCGAAGTCGGCTTGATCTTTGCGCTCTTTGGCTTGGTCAACGGGATACTCACCCAAGAACTCTACGCGGTCTTGGTGATGATCATCGTGCTCACGACGATTGCGACGCCCATCATCTTGCGACCTCTGTTGAGGCGAGCTACTTAACGCGATGGGCAAGCTTCTGTAGCGGATGCTGAAGCATCCGGCTCAGCAGATGGAAGCGTGCTGAAGCACGCTAGCCCCCTTCAGCGGGCTTGCCTCTGCTGAGCCGGCGACTTCAGGCCTCAGATTAGATAAACGGATAATAGCGTGCGTTCGCATCGAGGTTCTTGCGCACGAGAGTACCGGGTCCGATCTCGCACCGTGGTCCGATCAGCACGCCGGGCATGAGCATCGCGCAGATCCCAATATGCGTCTCGCGCCCGACGATAGCGCCGAGCTTTTTCAGCCCGGTCGCGACGCGAGCCCCCTTCACTCGTGGGCGTATGAAGCCTCGGTCGTTTCTGACGTTGGCTGTCACCGTGCCCGCGCCGATCTTCACCGCCTCGTCGAAGATCGAATCGCCAAAGTATCCCGAATGCGTCGAGCACTCTCTCTGAAAGATCGAGCGGGCAACTTCAGCATGGGCGCCGATCACCGTGTGCGCTTCTAAATTAGAATACTCTCGCACGAGCGACCCCGTGCCCACAACACAGTGATCCCCGATGTAGCATGGCCCTTTGACCACGGCGTACTCAAAAATTTTCACGCCCTCGCCGATCCAGACCGGCCCCTCGATGATGGCGCTTGGGTGAATCTGCGCGCTGGGTGCGATCTTCTGCGCCGTGATCTCTCTCTCCATTAAGAGCTGGGCTAAGGTAAACAAATCCCAGGGGTACTTGAGCGTCGGCGGCTCCTCTGAGATCTTCAGTATGCGCACCGTGCCCTCGCGCATCAAGAGTTTGAGCGCATCTTCAAACGCATACGGATGCTCCGGCACGCGACGATAGAAATCAAAAAATCTTTTATTTAAGAGATAGACCCCGACAAGGCGCGTGCGACTTGGCTCAGTTCCCGGTGCGGGCTTTTCGATGAGATCGAGCGCGCGATCTTTCTCTATCTTGACGACCCCGTACTCGTGCGGACGATCCGTCTCGCAGCCCACCAGAACGACATCAGCCCCGGCAGCCAGAGCGCTCATCTGGGGGATGATCTCGTCTACGGTGACGTGCTGGGGATTGACGACAAAAAAAGAGTCTTCAAGCAGAGACTCGGCTCTCGCCAGGGCATCGCCCATGCCAAGCGGCTCCGGCTGCACGACGTAAGAGAGCTTGACACTCAAGCTTGCGCCGTCTCCAAGGTGGGCTTCGATGACTCGGCTTGAGGGCTGAACGATAATAATCTCTTTGATATGAGCGCGCTTGAGAGCTTCAATCGTATGGGCGATGATCGGGCGGCCTAAGAGCCTAAAGAGACCCTTGTGTCCGCCCTCAGCCAGCGGCCAAAACCGCGACGACTCTCCCGCAGCTAAGATCACAGCGCGCATCGCCATGCTCCTTGCCCTTCAGTATAATACAAAATTAACATAGACCCAAGAAGGAGACCGCTATGCTCAAGCGAACTGTCAACGTCAGCTTCTGGCTTGTCGTCTCTTGGTCTTTTGTCTCTCTTGCTCTGCCCAACGAGATCGCGTACACGATCTCGGCCCAGCTCGACCTAGCGAAGAATATCATTATCGGCACTGAAACAGTGCGCTTCACCAACCGCACCGGCACTGCGCTCACCGAGCTGTACTTTCACGTCGTCCCCAATGCTTTTAAGCGCGGTGCTAACTCCAAATATCAGCAAGAACTACAGCGCGCCGGCATCCCCCCAGCGAGCATCTACGCTTCTCCAAATGACGACGCGTTCATGGAGATCAAGAGCGTGACTGCCAATGGCCAGGTGCTCGCATTCTCTCTTGACGACACGCTCATGCGCGTCGCGCTGAAAGAGCCGTTGGCCGATGGGCAGACTCTGACGCTGCAGATCGAGTTCATCAACGATCTGATGCAGCCTGCCCCGCAGGCCTTGTGGGCGGCGACGTTCGCTGTGCGCAGCGGCCACAGAAACAGCACCTATACCGTGACGCTCTGGTATCCCAAGGTCGTGGTCTACGACGCCGACGAGGGCTGGAACCTTGATAAATATAGCTTTCTCGGCGAGTTCTACGGGGATTTTGCCACCTACGACGTCACGCTGACGGTGCCGGCGAATTTCGTCGTCGGCTGCACGGGGGTCATTCTCAGCGAGACCGCCCAAGGCGCTCAGAAGATCGTCACGGTCAGAGCTGAGCGCGTGCGCGACTTCGCCTGGGTCGCCGGGCCGTTCTATCGCGTTGAAGAGACCAAGCTCTCCACCGGCGCGCTGTTGCGCGTGCTCTCGCTAGGGCTGTCCATGACGGCTGTCTCCGCTGACGCGATGAATTTCTTCTCTGAGCGCTTCGGCCCCTATGCGTACCCCGTCGTGACTGTCGCGCAGGTGACCGTCGGCGGGGGGATGGAGTATCCGGGGATCGTGATGATCGCCGGGGGGTTACCAGCCGAGATCGTGCACGAGCTGGCCCACCAATGGTGGTACGCTGCTGTGGGCAACGACGAGATGGACGAGGCCTGGCTCGACGAAGCCTTCGCGACTTTTTCGGAAGAACTCTATGATATCGAGCGTCAGAAAGCCCCTCTCTCATCGCGGAGTTCGTATCGCTTTCGTGAGCCGGGGATTCCCGTACTGACCCGCGCCGATCAGTTCCCCTCGTTGCGCAGCTATGCCCAGACTGTCTATACCAAGGGGTCCGGGGTGCTCTGGATGCTGCGCTGGGTGCTAGGCGCTCAGAACTCTGATCGTCTGTTCAAAGAGTACTATGCGCGCTTCACGTACAAGAACGCGACGACGCAAGACTTCATCGCTGTTGTTGAAGAAGTCTCTTCCCAAGAGCTGGACTGGTTCTTTGATATTTGGCTGCGCACCACGAAGACGTTGGATTTTTCGCTGCCTGTTGGGGCGTGGCGTCAGACCGAAGACGGCCAGTTCGAGACCAGGCTGACTATTCTCCGGCAAGGGGAGGCCATCGCGCCGGTGAGAGTCGTCTTGTACTTGCGCGACGGCAGCACGATGGAGACGCGCTGGGACGGCCAGCAGGCGACGGCTGAACTTCTCTTCAAGAGTAAAAGCGCCCCGGCGCAGGCTGAAGTTGATCCCGATCGTGACGTCTTGGAAGAGAATCGCGCGAATAATACCCTGAGCTTCCCAACATATCTTTTCTTTCAGCTATGGCGTCAGTGCCCCCTCTTGACTGGGGCGCACAGCCATGCGCGCCCTATGCTATCTTTGCAGCTAGGAGGTCGGTGGAATAAAATTTAACACAGAGCAAAGTTTTTATGAACGGACGGCGATTGCGGGGCATTACGGGTCGAGAAGCGGTGCAAGCGTTCGTCAAAGCGGGTGGCGAGCGCCGCTCAAGAGGGCGGGCTTGACCGAAGAGGAGTTTCTGAAGCTGCTTTAATTGAGGGAGGTGCTTTTATGGAATACACGGTGATCTTGCATCGAGCTGAGGAGGGGGGCTACTGGGTGGAGGTTCCGGCTCTGCCGGGGTGCTTCTCTCAAGGGGAGACAGTGGAAGAGGCTTTAGAGAAGGTGCGGGAGGCGATTGAGAGCCATCTGCTAGCTCTCAAAGAGGATAGGCAAAAGATTCCCAGGGACGAGGGGATCTTGCTGGGGAGGGTCGAAGTCGCGATTAGTTGAACTCTTTGAGATTTGGCGGAGCCATCTACCCCCTCTTGACTTTTGCGCTGATTTGTGCTATAAATCAGTTACAAAACCGACGCTCGTCATACGAGCGGTGACCGGGCAGAAGTTCCTCTCTTCTTGATCATCGCTTGGCCGAACCTGCTTGCCTGCTCAAGCGGGGAAGTGCCTCTGCCTTCCAATTCTGCGAAATCTCATCCAGCGTCAAGCCGAGATTTTTGATTTGACAGACTCATCTCTTGCAGCTATGATCGTCTGGCGAGGGAGCTATGCGCGGGGAGGATGCTGAGAGATTGGCCCGCGACTTCTTGCGCCAGCAGGGGTACGAGATCATCGCAGAACGCTACCGCTGGCGCGGCGGCGAGATAGACTTAATCGCCCGCGACGGCAACTTTCTGGTCTTTGTCGAAGTCCGCTCGCGCTCTAGAGAACTCTTCGGCCTGCCCGAAGAGACCGTCAACCCCAGAAAACAACACAAGATCCTCTTAACTGCCCAGCACTATTTGGCACGACATCCCACAGACT
Source organism: Candidatus Bipolaricaulota bacterium (assembly GCA_026414955.1). Lineage (GTDB taxonomy): Bacteria > Bipolaricaulota > Bipolaricaulia > RBG-16-55-9 > DRXL01 > JANXCC01. Next base: position 1,066 of record JAOAIA010000065.1, on the reverse strand, counting down.
TACATATTCGCTTTGACGTCATCGCACTCTCTGGAGGGCAGCTGCGCTTGTACAAAGACGCGTTTCGAGCTGATAAATTAATTGGTGAGGAGGTGTGAGTATGTACAGCAGTGTGCGGCTGAGTCGGCGTGCTTTCTTGAAAGCACTGGGGATCGGGGCAAGTGTCGTGGCTTTGGGCAGGACGCTGGGCTGGGGGCAGCCTCCCGTCAAAGTTGGGCTGATCGGGCCAATCAATCTCTTGGACGTCGGGCGCGCGATGGTGCGCGGAGCGCAGCTCGCCCTCGACGAGATCAACGGGCTTGTCAGTGAAGGGAAGCTGCCGCCGCCAAAGCTCACCATGGACGGGCTGATCCGAGACGACGAAGTCCTGCGGGGCGATGTCGCTAAGGCAGCGTTTGAAGAGCTTGCGGCACTAGGAGCAGTCGCGATCGTCGGCGGCTTTGTAGACGAGACCGTCGCGGCGATGCTCCCGTCTATGGCGCGGCTGCGCAAGCCCTATCTCGATACAGGCTCCAGCAGCCCGGAGTTCAACAAGCTCGTCAAAGAGAAGTACGATCAGTACAAATATTATTTTCGCTTGATGATCAACGACAACGTCATGGGGCAAGACATGGGGAACATGGCTGCGGGATTGATGCGCCAAGACCTGGGCATCGAAAAAGTCGCCCTGGTTGCAGAGAGCAGCGCCTTCGGGCAGAACCTCGCGCGGATTCTCCAGGGGCAGCTCGCTCAAGCGGGGATTCAGCTCGTCAAAGTCTTTAACTTCTCGTTGCAGAACCCGGACTTCGCGTCCATCTTACAACAAGTCAGCGACACCGATGCCGATGCCATGATGCTCGTGCTCGCCTTCGATCCGGGGATCCCCCTGGTCGGCCAAGCCTATGAGATGAAGCTCGACATGCCTGTCATCGGGATCAATGCTGAGGGGCAGTCGTTCGAGTACTGGAAGAACACGGGCGGGCGTGTCATGGGCCATGTCTATGTGGACGTCGCCACCGGCGAGACCCCTATCACGCCCAAGACGCGGTCGTTCTATCAAGCCTATGTCTGTCTCTTATACACATCT
>JAOAIA010000064.1 GCA_026414955.1 Candidatus Bipolaricaulota bacterium | reverse complement strand
TATCAAGCCTATGTCGAGCGCTTTGGCGATTCTCCGCCGTCGCGCCCGCTCTTTACGGCGTTCACTACTTATGATGCGCTCTTTATACTGAAGGGCGCCTTGGACCGCGCCGGGGGGACCGATCCCGATAAGATCGTCGCGGAATTAGAGAAGACTGACTACGTTGGCACCGTAGGACGCATTAAATTTAGGGATCGCACCGATCCCTATCCCCATGAGCCGATCTACGATCCGGAGTATGTCGTCGCGAAATGGGTCTTGTGGGGGACGACGGCAAGAAATCCGCTTGATCCCAAGGCCCAGCCGGTGCGGG
>JAOAIA010000063.1 GCA_026414955.1 Candidatus Bipolaricaulota bacterium | reverse complement strand
CTATGATCGAAGTGAAAGACCTGCGCAAATCTTTTGATAAATTCGTTGCCGTAGATGGTCTCTCGTTCAGCGTCAAGCCAGGCGAGATCTTCGGGCTGCTCGGCCCCAACGGCGCGGGTAAGACGACTACCCTCAGGATGATCTCCACGGTGTTGAAGCCCGACGCTGGCTCGATCACCGTCAATGGCTACGATGCGCTCCGTGAACCAGAGCGCGTGCGTGCCCAACTGGGCGTCGTCGCCGAATCGAATGGGCTGTACGACCGACTCACGGCCTTGGAGAACATTCGTTTCTTCGCTCGATTGTATGGTCTCTCAGAAGAGAAGATCAGCGAGCGCGTGCGGGAGCTGGCCCCGCGATTGGGGCTAGACGCGTTTATGCATAAGCGCGCGGGGCAGTTCTCGCGCGGCATGAAACAGAAAGTCTCGATCGCTATCGCGCTCATTCACGATCCGCCGGTCTTGATCTTCGACGAGCCAACAGTTGGGCTCGATGTGATGACCGCGCGACAAGTGCGCCAGTTCATCAAAGAGTGTCGTCGTCCTGACAAGTGCGTGATCTTCTCCACGCATATTATGAGCGAGGTCGAGCGGCTCTGTGATCGCATCGCCATCATTCACAAAGGGAGACTGGCAGCCGTGGGGACGCTGAGCGAGCTGCGCCAGCGCAGCGGCCAAGAAGACCTAGAAGAGATCTTCGTCGAACTTGTGGAAGGAGAGGACCGTGCGCTCTAGAGAGATCTTAACGGTATGGCAGCGGGAGATTTTGGATACGTTACGAGATCGGCGCTCGTTGGTCTTGATGATTGTGGTGCCCCTAGTAGTCATGCCCATCTTCGTCTTGCTACCCAGCTTGCTCGTGCAGCAGGAGCGCGCGGAGATGGGACAAGTAGCTCAGCCCATCGTGGTGCACAACGGTGCTGAAGCGCCAGGCTTGGTGGCCGCGATTCAGGCCAGTGGAGTCCTCAAGATCGTGGAGCACCCTGACCCTGAGAGAGCTTTGCAGGAGGGGCAGATCGCCCTCTGGGTGATTGTGCCTTCAGGCTTGGAGGAGAAGCTCGCGCGAGGAGAACCCGTTGAGGTGCGGGCCAAGTTCAACCCCGGTCGAAGCCCCTCGCGGTCGGCGCGGGAGAAATTCGACGCCCTGTGGGAGGGCTATCGTCGCCAATTCGTTGCCCAAAAGCTGGCCGAGCAGGGCTGTCCTCCGGAGTTGGTTCGTCCTGCGCCCGTGAACTACGAAGCGTCTCAAGAGCAAGTGGGGATGGCCTTTCTCAGTCTGCTCTTGCCGCTCTTTTTGGTGATGTGGGCGGCGATGGGCGGATATTATACGGCGCTCGAAGCGGCCGTGGGCGAGAAAGAGCGCAAGACGCTGGAGACGCTCTTAGTCGCTCCGGTCTCGCGTTCCAGCATAGTGATCGGCAAGGTCTTGGCGATCCTAGTCGTGACGATCTTTGCGGAGGTCATCAGCATAGCGGGCTTGCTAGCAGCCCTCTTTGCAGTCCCAAGACTGCTCCAGGTGGAGACGTTAGCAGGACTGAAGTTCGCGCTCACCCCAGAGATCGTGCTGCTGATTGTGGCTCTCATGGCGGCGTTAGCCACGATGATGAGCGCGGTGATCTTCGCGCTCTTCTTCTATACACGCAGTATCCGCGAGGCGCAGAGCCACGCCAACTGGGTGACCTTCGGCGTGATGATCCCGGCGCTGATCGTGCAGTTCCGCGAGATCGAGCCGTCGCTGACGATGCTCTTGGTGCCGGTCTTCAACGTCGTGCTTGTCTTCAAAGAACTGATCTTAGGGCAGATCAATGGGATGCACCTTGGCGTGGCCTTGGGCAGCTCGCTCGTCTACGCGATCATAGCGATCTGGGTCGCACTGCGCATCTTTCAAGACGAGCGCGTGTTCTTGCGGCAGTGATGCCCTTGCAGATCGCGCCAGTCTCTGGCATAATCTCTCTGGTGATTCCGTACCAATGAGTCGAGCAAGGGCAGGACGCCTATGAGGGTCCGCCTCGCGAATTTTCTCGCAACCACAGCCGCGACCATCGCCGGGACGTTCATCCCCCTCTATGCCCATCAGCTCGGCGCTGATGACGTCGGGATTGGACTGCTCGCCGCAATCACGGCGCTGGCTACTGTGCTCACCAACCTGATCTGCGGCCACGCCGCGGATCGCTACGGGACGCGCATCTTCATCATCTATGGATTGCTAACTTCAGCGATTTCAACGCTTATGCAAGTCGCCGCATTCGATTTCGGCTCGCTCGTGCTCTTCCGCGTGCTCAACGGCTTAGCGTTGGGGGTCTATCCCGCGGCGCTCATCTCGCACGTGCAGGCGTCAAAAGAGCGCCTGGGGCGCTTCTCGGCGTTTGGCTCGCTGGGCTGGACGGTCGGATCGCTGCTCGCCGGGACGATCGCCACATATTTCACGATCCGTGGGACGTTCGTCGCCGCGTCTATATTATTTTTGATCGCGTATCTGTTGGCAATGCGGTTTGGCGTGCGCCCACCCGATCCCAACGGCGAAAAGCCCGCATCGCTCTGGGCGGTCTTCGTGCGCCATCGCTCGACGTTCATCTCGGTGCTGATTCGGCACGTTGGGGCGCATATGGTCTGGGCCTTCTGGCCGCTCTTTCTGCAAAAACTCGGAGCAGATTATTTTTGGATCGGCGTCGCGTCGGCGATCAACAGCGGGACGCAGTTTGTAGTCATGTATTTTCTCACGGATCGGGCGTGGAGCACGGGGCTGCTGCGCCTGGGATTGCTGCTATCGAGTGTAACGTTTGTTACATTCGCCCTGGCTCCTAATTTTTGGTGGATTTTACCAACACAGGTGCTCTTGGGCATCTCGTGGGCGACGCTGTATGTTGGGGGACTCAGGGCCACGACTGAGGGGAACCCAAACCCCGGCGCGGCCTCGGCGATCTTCACCTCCGTGCTCAACATCTCGATGGTCGTCGGGCCGGCGCTGGGTGCTGCCCTTGTGCCCATAGGCGGCTACTATGCGCTGATCTGGGTCGGCGCAGCCCTGTCGTGCGCAGCGTTTCTCTACCGTCATATCAGTCTGGTGCGCGCTCGCGCTTGCAGGGCGCGTTCAGGCTTGCTATCCTAAAGCTATGTTCGATCCCAAAGAAGACCACGATGCGACCAACGCGCCCTTACCGAGTTCAGATACCTCGAGCACTATGGCTGTGAAAGAAGACTCGCAGCCGCGCAAGCCCTGGCTCTCGCGGCTGCTTAACGCCCTGGGCGTGCCCACCACGCCCGGAGTCGACTGGGTGCTCGACTGGGTTGGAGTGCTCGGCGTTGCTGCGCTCATCACACTCGTCACGGTCAACTATGCCGTCGCGAGGGTCTACGTGCCCACCGGCTCGATGGAGCCCACGATCATGCCCGGCGACAGCTTCTTCGTGGATATGTTGACCTATCACTTCCGCCAGCCCAAGCCCGGCGATATCATCGTCTTCTGGCGATGCGACGCGGGCAAGTGTGACCGTCTGGTGAAGCGATTGATCGCCATCGGGCCAGCGACGGTGCAGATCAAAGACTGTATTGCCTCCGTGAACGGCCAGCCGCTTACCACAGACGAGTTCAACCATCCGGGGCATCCCAATCCCCGTCGCGGCTGTTACTCTTCGGCGGGGCAAGAGAGCTGGGACGTCCCCGAAGGGCACTACTTTGTGCTGGGCGACAATACCCATAATAGCTACGACAGCCGGTACTGGGGGCCGTTCCCGGAGAAAGATTTTATCGGCGAGCCGTTCTTGAGAGTCTGGCCCCTCACGCGCATTGGGTTTATGAACGGGTACTTCTGGAGTGCCAAGTAGCGTATGTTGGTGGCAGAATCCGGGCAAGATATTATCGTGCGCTTGCAGCCGGGGGAAGATTTCTTTGAGTCTTTAAGCTCGCTGCATCTCACAGCCGGGGCGATAGTCTGTGGGATCGGGATGCTGCGTGACGTCACGCTGGCGTTCTGGACGGGCAAAGAGTATCAAGAGCATAAAGTCGCTGGGCCAGCGGAGCTGCTGGCGCTTCAGGGGAATTTTTCGCAGCGCGAGGGCAAGTCGCACATTCACTGTCACGTCGTCTTAGGGCTAGAAGACGGCTCGACGGTGGGCGGGCATCTATCTAAAGCGACGGTGCACGAGACCAACGAGATTTACATCAAAAAGCTCGGGAGAATCGTGATGGAGCGCAAGCAAGACCCCAGCGGGCTGTGGGGTCTGTATCCCCACAACACCCAAAAGTGACTCCTCAACGTTTCACAGTGCTCACCCGGTGCAGCTTGCGTATGCCGTGCCAATCTTGCAAAATACTCTTCAGAGAGAGGCCCCGATGTCTCAAGGAGAGAAGAACACCTGGCTCGCCCACTGGCGCGAGCGCTATCGCGAGAAGTTCGCTCCCGAAGAGGCGGTCTTTAGCGGAATCCATCGCGGGCATCACATTTTTATCAGTACCGGCTGCGGCGAGCCCCAGTATCTCGTGCGCGCTTTAGTAAACTATGCGCAGTCCCACCCCAAGGCGATCTTCGATGCTGAAGTCTTTCATGTGTGGACGCTGGGCGTCGCTCCTTACGCCGACGAGAAATTCAAATATAACTTTCGACACAATTCGTTCTTCATCGGCCCCAACACACGAGAAGCCGTCAATCAGGGCTTGGCAGATTACACCCCGATCTTCCTCTCGCATGTGCCGAGAATTTTTGCGCGCGGGCTCGTGCCCATTGACGTCGCACTCATTCAGACGTCGCCCCCAGATCGTCATGGGTATATGAGCTTAGGCGTCAGTGTAGATATCACCAAGGCCGCGACAGAACGCGCTTCTTTAGTTATCGCCCAAGTGAACTCGTTCATGCCCAGGGTGCACGGCGACGGCTTCATTCACATCGCAGACGTTGATTTTATAGTTCCCTACGATGAGCCGTTATTAGAGTTTCGCGCCGAGGCCGACGACGTGATTGCCCAACAGATCGGCAAATACGTCGCACGGATCATCCAAGACGGCGATACGATCCAAGTGGGCTACGGCAGCATCCCCAACGCGATCTTAGCCAATCTCTCGGATAAGAAACACTTAGGCGTACACACAGAGTTGCTCTCAGATGGCATCGTCGCATTGATGAAAAAGGGCGTCATAGACAACAGCCGCAAGACGATAGACCGAGGCAAGACGGTGGCGACGTTCTGCATGGGCAGCCGCGAGACGTATGAATACCTTGACGACAACCCGGCGATAGAATTTCGCACCGTTGATTACACCAATAATCCGTTGGTGATCGCGCGGCTCGATAATATGACGGCGATCAACAGTGCTCTTGAAGTTGACTTAACTGGGCAGGCGACCGCGGAGTCGCTGGGCAAGACGTTTTTCAGCGGGATCGGCGGGCAAGCAGATTTCATGCGCGGCGCGGTGCTCGCCCGCAACGGCAAGACGATCCTCGCTCTGCCCTCGACAGCCAATAACGAGACGGTCTCGCGCATCGTGCCCTTTCTCAAAGAAGGCGCTGGGGTCACGCTCAACCGCGGCGACATTCACTATGTCGTCACCGAGTACGGGATCGCATATCTGCACGGGAAAAATATCCGCGAGCGCGCGATGGCGCTCATCGCTATTGCGCACCCTAAATTCAGACCCTGGCTCATCCAAGAAGCCAAGAAGCTCAATCTCATCTATAAAGATCAAGCGTTCATCCCCGGCAAGCGCGGCGAGTATCCCGAAGACTTGGAGACATACAGAACGACCAAGAGCGGCTTAGAGGTTCTCTTGCGGCCCGTGAAGATCAGCGACGAGCATCTGCTCAAAGACTTCTTCTACTCGCTCTCAGACACGAGCCTCTACAGACGATTTATCTCGATGCGCAAGGACATGCCTCACGAGCGACTCCAAGAGTTCGTCGTCATTGACTACACCAAAGAGATGGTGATCTTGGCGACGATCAAGAGAGAAGAGGGCGTCGAAGAGGTGGTCGGCATCGGACAATATGGCATTGACGAGCGCACCAACACCGCAGAAGTCGCATTCGTGGTGCGCGACGACTATCAGGGCAAGGGCATCGGCACCGAATTGCTCTCCTATCTGACGTATCTGGCCAAGCGCCACGGTTTGCACGGCTTCACTGCGGAAGTCTTGGAAGAGAATCGCCCGATGCTCCATCTCTTTGAGAAGATGGGGTTTGACATCGAAAAACGCCGGGCCGAGGGCGTCTACGAGCTGAAGATGACCTTTCGCGAGCGATGAGCACAAAAAACTCAGATATCACATTGCTCTTTGAGCCACGCAGTGTCGCGATCATCGGGGCGTCGCATGACCCCAATAAAATTGGCCACAAGATCGTGCAGAATATCGTCGCCAACGGCTATGCCGGAAGAGTCTTTCCCGTCAACCCCAAGGGCGGGGAAATTCTAGGGCTACAGGTCTATCCCAGCGTGCAGGAGATCCCTGAAGAGATCGACGTCGCGCTGATCGTCGTGCCCGCGAAAGCTGTCTTTGAGACAGTGCAAGAATGCGCAGCCCGGGGGGTGAAGTTCGCGCCCATCATCTCGTCGGGGTTCTCCGAAGTTGGGAACCTAGAAGAAGAACGCAAGATCGTCGCGTATGCCCGTGCGCACGGGATGCGGGTGCTCGGCCCCAATATCTTTGGTCTGTATTCAGTAACTCCTTCGCTCAACGCAAGCTTTGGCCCTAGAGAGATCCCTAAGGGCAACGTCGCGATAGTCACCCAGAGCGGCGCCCTCGGAGTCGCGATGATCGGCAAGGCCGCCGCCGAAAAGATGGGGCTGTCGGCGATTATCTCCGTAGGCAACAAGGCCGACATTGACGAAGCGGATCTGCTGGAGTATCTTGTGCCCCACACGGAGACGCGCGTGATCTTGATGTACATCGAAGGGGTCAAAAACGGCGACCAGCTTGTGAAATCTCTCAAGCGCGCTTCTAAGCAAAAGCCGATTATAGTGATCAAAGCGGGGCGCTCCCGACGCGGCGCTATCGCAGCCGCGTCGCACACGGGATCGCTCGCCGGTGCCGCCGAAGTCTTTGATGCGATCATGAAACAGTGCGGCGTCCTGCGCGCTGAGAGCATCCAAGAAGCTTTTCACTGGTGCAAGTTCTTGGCGACTTCCGTGCTCCCTAAGGGAACTGAAACAGTCATCATCACCAACGGCGGAGGGGTCGGCGTCATCGCCACCGACGCGTGCGAAAAGTATTCGGTCGAACTCTACGACGATCTGCAGGTCTTAGAGAAGATCTTCTCCCCGGTGACGCCGGAGTTCGGCTCGACAAAAAACCCTATAGACCTGACGGGCCAAGCGACGGCCGAGCACTATACCCGAGCATTGGAAGCAGCGCGGCATAGCGACGCGATTCACTCGGTGATCGCGCTCTACGCCGAGACCGCGCTCTTTGACAT
>JAOAIA010000062.1 GCA_026414955.1 Candidatus Bipolaricaulota bacterium | reverse complement strand
GTGCTGGGGCCGTCTATACTGTTGATGATCACGGCGCTGGGGTTTGCGCTGTTGGGGTTCGCGCTCGACCGCATCTTCAACCCGCGCCTGAGAGAGCTATGAGAGAGAAAACAGAGGTCCAGAACCGCGTCGTAGCTGAGCCAGGGCTTGTCAGCCCGTTGCTGCGCGTCGAGGATTTAAAGCTCTACTTCCGCACGACGCAGGGTGTCGTGCAAGCTGTGGACGGGATCAGCTTTGCGCTGGGGCGTAACCACGCATTGGCGGTCTTGGGTGAGTCCGGCTGTGGCAAGACTTCGTTGGCCAAAGCGATTTTGAGACTGTTGCCGCGCAACGTCCATACGTACAGCGGGCGAGTCGAACTCGACGGCGTGGACGTGATGCCCTGGAGCGAAGAGCGGTTTCGCAAAGAAGTCCGCTGGACGAAGATCTCGATGGTCGCGCAAGCTGCTATGAACTCCCTCAACCCTGTCTTAAGGGTGGGCGAGCAGATCGCAGAGCCGTTGATCATCCACCACGGGCTGAGCAAGCAGGACGCATGGGCGCGGGCGCGCGAGGCCGTCCAGCTCGTCGGCGTCCCAACGGACTTCCTGCAGCGATACGCGTTCGAGCTGAGCGGCGGGATGCGCCAGCGCGCCGTGATCGCGATGGCGCTCGTCACCAATCCCGATCTGATTATTCTCGACGAGCCGACGTCGGCGCTCGACGTGCTCACCCAAGCCAATATCATGAATGTGCTCAAGAGCATTAAAAGAGAGTTTCACAAGAGCTTCATTTTGATCACGCACGACATTGCGACGTCGAGCGAGTTAGCTGATCATGTCGCGATTATGTACGCGGGGCAGTTGGTCGAGTGGGGCAAGGCCGAAGACTTTTATCCCAAGCCGTTGCACCCGTACTCCCAGAAGCTCATGTCCAGTGTCCCCAGACTGCGGGAGGAGCGCAAGCTCGACTTTATTCCGGGGCGTCCGCCCAGCTTGATCAATCCCCCCACAGGATGTCGGTTTGCCGAGCGATGTCCGTCACGATTCTTTCAATGCGAGCAGGAGCCGCCGATGATCGCAGTCCAAGAACGACGGTTCGTCAAGTGTTGGCTATACAGATAAGAGAGCGCCTATGGACGACAAGGTCTTATTATCGGTGAGGAATCTACAGACGCACTTCGAGCTGCGCCGCGGGGTGTTCGGGCGGGCTGGCGTCGTCCGCGCCGTGGACGGCGTCAGCTTCGATCTGCGTCACGGCGAAGCGATTGCCGTTGTGGGCGAGAGCGGCTGCGGCAAATCTACGCTCGCTCGGACTATCTTAGGGCTGTATCGTCCTACGAAGGGCACGGTGCTCTTTGCAGGGCGCCCCCTCGATGGAGATTTGCGCTGGTATCGCGCCCAGATCGGCTACGTGCAGCAAGACCCCTACGGCGCCCTGCCGCCGTTCATGGACGTCCATCGCATCCTGACCGAGCCGTTGGTGATCAATAATTTCAAAGGGGATAGGGAGCAGCGTATTCGCGAAGTCCTAGAAGAAGTCAAGCTCACCCCCGTCGAAGACTTTGTCCATAAATTTCCGCATCAGCTTTCCGGGGGGCAGCAACAGCGATTGGTCATCGCACGGGCGATGATCTTGAAGCCCAAGTTTATCGTAGCCGATGAGCCGGTCTCGATGCTCGATGCGTCGGTGCGGGTCGAGATTTTGGAGCTGTTGCGCGGTTTGCAAAGCTCTCACAACCTCAGCGTGATCTATATCACCCACGATCTCTCCACAGTACGATATTTCACCGAGCGAATCTTTGTGATGTACGCGGGAAAGATTATCGAAAAAGCGCCGGTGACCGAACTGTTGAAGAACCCGTTGCACCCCTACACCCAAGCGTTGCTTGCGGCGATCCCCGATCCCGACCCACAGAACGCCGTGACGATGAAGAAGATCCCGCCGGGGGAGCCGCCCAGCTTAGTCAATCCTCCGTCGGGCTGTCGGTTCCATCCCCGCTGCCCGGCGTTTATCGCCGGGCTGTGCGACCAAGAGACACCCCCGGAGTTCGAGCCGTCTGCGGGGCATTGCGTCGAGTGCTGGCTCTATCGGTGATGAAAGTCTCACACCCCTTGCGGCTGATCGTCATAGCCCTGGTGCTGCTGCTCGTGGGCGCTCTCCTGCCGTTCTTGATGGTGATCAGAATCGTACAGCCCAGCTTCGCCCTGAGCTTCCTCTCCTACGCCGCGTCGCTCGTCGGTTTAGTTCTAGGGCTGATCGGGGTGGCTGGGCGCACTCGCTAGCCATTGGATATAATTGAGAGCAACACCAAAAGGAGACGAGACTATGAGACAGATAAGTATCCTGATAGCAGTGTGCCTTGGGATTGGAGTCGTCTTAGGGGGATGTCAAGGGATACCGCCGGGAGTGAAGCCCCCAGAGATCACCCAAGAAGATCGGGAGAAACAAGAACAAGAGCGCAAAGAGCAAGAGCGCAAAGAACAAGAGCGTCGCGAGGCGGAAAAGAAAGAGCAAGAAACTCCGCCGCGTACCGAGAGCCGAATCGGTGCCGTGGGCGCGCTCTCAGTGACGCGCCTCGAGGTCTACCCCAGCAACCGCATCGTCACCAGGGAGGGAACGGTCGCGTTCAACATCTATCTCTCTAATCCAGGGACGAATGAAGTCACAGAAGACGTGGCGTTGGTCCTCGACGGCGCACGGTTGGGCACCCAGAAAGCCCAAGTCGGCCCCGGCGCCACGCGCCATCTGCACTTTCAGATTCGCGGGTTTGCCAGCGCTGGTACCAAGACCGTCGAGTTGGGCGGCCAGAAGATCGAGATCACCGTGATAGAACCCCAAGCAGCACGCGACGGCGTCATCCCCACCGACGCTAAAGTCGTCAGCACCCCGGAGGGCCTCAGCGAACCCGGCGTCCCCGGCGGCAAGCTCGTGGTCGGCGCAATCAGCGGGCCGAAGACGCTCAACCCCGTTGTCGCTCAGGAGACCAGCTCGACGGACGTCACCGGCTTGATGCACGCGGGGTTGATCGAGGCGCGCTGGGAGGACTACACGCCTGCGCCGGGCTTGGCCGTCGCCTGGGAGATCTCCGACGACAAGCGAGAGATCATATTACACCTGCGGCGCGGCGTGCGCTGGTCCGACGGCACGTGTTGCTTTAACGCCGACGACGTGCTCTTCACCGTGAACGATCTCCACTATAACCCTGAAGTGAACTCGTCGTTCCGAGATCTGCTCTACGTGGAGGGCAAGCCGTTAGAGTTCGTGAAGATTGACGACGAAACCGTCAAAGTGATCATGCCCAAGCCCTTCCGGCCCATCCTGAATTCCCTGACATTTGACGTCCTGCCCAAGTACAAGCTCGCTGATAAAGTGGCCAAGCTCAACCCGGGAGCCACGGGATACTTAGAAGGGCTGAAGAGGGTCATTGACAACAACAGAAAAGCCTTGCAGAGCGTCGAGAAGCTCGCCGAACTCGATAAGAAACTCGCGGCACTCAGTGAAGCGGTGAGCGCTCAGCAACTCGACCAAGTGCGCGTGAGCGTCAACTCTGTGAAAGAGACGCTGCAAGCCTTGCAGGCTGCTATCACTGAAGAGCAGGCTGAACTGATCGAAGCGTTGCAACGCGCCCTCGACAACGCGCAGAAGATTGTCGGGCAAGCTGAAGCGGGCAAGTGGGCTGGGGTCTCTCCAGAGCTTTTTAATAACACGTGGAGCTTAGGAACGCCCGCGAGCGAATTCGTCGGCTTGGGGCCGTATCGCTTCGTGCGCTACGACGTAGATCAGCAGGTCGTGCTGGAGCGCAATCCCTACTATTGGAAAGTCGACCCCAACGGCGTGCAGTTGCCCTATTTAGATCAGTTTGTCTTTCTGATCGTGCCCGATCAGAACACGCTCTTCTTAAAGTTCCAAGCAGGGGAGATCGACACCTTCGGGCCGCGCCCCACGGATTGGCCTCTCCTGATGGAAGGCGTGAAAGACTTACAAACCGACTGCCGCGAGCTGCCCGATAAGACGATCTGCATAGATTCTATAAACAATCGCAAGCTGCTCAAGGACGGCCCGACCTTCGGCGAGACGTATCTGGCGTTCAACCAAGACGTCGAGAAAGTCAACCCAGACAAGCCCTTCTACAAGGCTCTCCAAGCGGTCTTTCGCCATGTGCAGTTCCGTCGCGCTATGGCCCACGCGGTTGACAAGGAGACGATCATCGAGAATATCTATAATGGGCTGGCGATCCCCCAGTGGAGCCCCGTCAGCATCCCCTCGCCCTACTACGACAAGAGCGAGTCGTTCACCAAATACGAGTACGATCTCAAGCGAGCCGCGCAGCTTCTCGACGCGATCGGGCTTAAAGACGTAGACGGCGACGGCGTGCGTAACATCACCAATGATTTTCTGAAAAACTTCGCCAACCCCGAGGACCGACCCACCGACTTAACGCCCTTTGGCCCAGAGAAAGACCGCGAACTGGAGTTCACCTTGGTAACCAATTCAGGCAACCAAATCCGAGAGAAGATCGTCTCGCTCTTGGTGGACGATTTGGCCAAGATCGGCGTGAAGGCCAATGCCCGACCGGTAGATTTCAACGCCCTTGTTAACCAACTGACGACGAGCACCTTTGAAGCGATGGTCTTGGGGCTGACCGGCGGCCCCGAACCTAATAACGGCGCCAACGTCTGGAAGACCAACGGGCGCTTACACTTCTGGCGCTACTCCTCCAAAGACAGTCCTCCGGCGTGGGAGAAGCGCGTCGACGAACTCTTCGACCTGGGCGCGACGACCTTCGATGAAGACGAAGTCCAGCGCATCTATAAAGAGTTCCAGCAGCTCGTCTCGGAGAACCTGCCCTATATCTATTTGGTCAATCAGCAGTTTCTCTTTGCGAGCAAGGCCGATCTGGGCAACAACGAGAATTTCAAGCCCAACTTCGGGACGCTCCCTCTTGCCGACACCCTGTGGTGGAAGGACGAGCAACGACGGAAGTAACCCCTCACCCCTGCTCCCCTCTCCCTCGAGAGGGGCTGGGGCGAAGCGTTTTGATGCAGCATCTTTCTCGATCAGCGGTCGCATCAAAACGCTTCGGGGTGAGGGTGACGCTTATGCTCAACTACATTGTGCGCCGTCTCGTCTACATGATCCCAACCCTGTTTGTCATCTCCGTCGTCGCGTTCTTTGTGGTGCAGCTTGCGCCCGGCGACTTCTTGACAAAATATAAGCTCAACGAGCGCATCTCCCAAGAGACGCTGCAAAATATCGCCCAGCACTTAGGATTAGAAAAGCCCTGCGAGCCTTTGCAATGGCAATGGAGCGGGTGTGGGGAACGCTACTGGCGCTGGCTCAAGGGGATTCTCTTCAGCAGCGAGAGCACCGATCCTGCTACGGGACGGCGCTGGCAAGTCTGGTCAGTCAGCACCCAGTTCCCGTTCATCCATTGGAATCCCGATTTTGGGTTTTCGTTCGAGACGAACCAGCCGGTCTCGACGCTCTTCTGGGAGCGCCTGCCGCTGACGCTCCTAGTTACTATTCCGACGTTTCTCTTTGCATGGTTGATCTCGTTGCCATTGGGGATCTACGCGGCGACGCGCCAATACTCTCTTGGCGACAATATCTTTACGCTCGTGGGGTTTGCCGGGCTTTCGATCCCTAACTTTTTCTTAGCGTTGGCCTTGATGTACTGGCTGGTTGTCTCGCTTACCCCGACGCTCTGCAGTTGGGGTTGGCAGTTCTTCTGTCCGGGCAATCCGGGGGCGTCTGTGGGAGGGCTCTTTGTGCAGGAGCACATGGGGGGATCGCCCTGGCCGTGGGATTGGTCGCTGAAGAAATGGCTCGATTACTTATGGCATCTGTGGCCAGCGGTCTTAGTCATTGGCAGCTCGTCAATAGCGGGGCTGATGCGCGTCATGCGCGGCCAGATGCTGGACATCCTCAGCTCTCAATACATTATGACGGCGCGGGCCAAGGGTCTGAGCGAGCGCGTCGTGATCTATAAACACGCGCTGCGCAACGCCCTCAACGTGATGATCAGCATCTTCGGGCAAAGTCTTCCCGGCTTGATCGGCGGTGCGCTCATCACGGCGATTGTGCTCAATTTCCCCACGGTCGAACGGCTCTTCTACGAAGCCCTGCGGGCCTATGACGACTATTTAGTCCAGACGCTCCTGATGTTCTTTGCAATCTTATTGCTGGTGGGCAATCTCTTGGCAGATATTATGCTCGCGTGGGTTGATCCCCGGATCCGCTATGACTGAAAAGCCGGTCAGTCAAGGGCAACTCATCTGGCGGCGCTTCCGACGCCATAAGCTGGGAGCTTTAGGTGGCATGATCATCGCGCTTCTGATGCTCTTGACGCTCTTTGCGCACTTTATCGCCCCGTATGATTACGCGACGCAACGTCGGCGCTTTGCGTTCGCTCCCCCCACAAAGATCCACTTCTTCGACAAGGACGGACGCTTGAGCTGGCCCTTCGTCTACGGTCTCTCTCGCGCGCGCGACCCCCGCGGAGTCCGATGGGTCTATCGCGAGAACACCGATCAAGTCTATCCCATCAAGTTTTTCGTCAAGGGCGATCCGTACAAGCTCTTCTGGCTCATCCCCACGGATATTCACTTATTTGGCACAGGTGAGCGTGATCCCAATTCTCCTGGGCAGATCTTTCTCTTTGGCACCGATGACGTGGGGCGCGATCTCTTTTCGCGCACGCTCATTGGGGGCTGGGTCTCGCTCTCGATTGGGCCGTTAGCGTTGGCTATCAGCTTGACGTTAGCGATTGTCTTTGGGGGAATTTCGGGGTACTTTGGAGGGGGCTGGGACAATTTCATTCAAAGAATGATTGAAGTTTTGAATTCGTTTCCGGGGTTGCCGTTGCTCTTAGCGCTCGCCGCGATCTTGCCGCCGGGGTTGCCGCCGGCGATCTCGTTTCTGTTAATTATTATGATCCTCTCGATCTTGGGCTGGGGAGGCACAGCGCGGACGCTGCGCGGACTCTTTTTAGTCTTGCGCGAGCAAGAGTTCGCGCTCGCTGCTAAAGCAATGGGCGCCAGCAACGCCCGCATTATCTTTAAACATCTCTTGCCCAACACGCTCAGCTATCTCATAGTGAGCGCGACGCTGGGCATCCCCGGGCTGATCTTAGCCGAAGCTTCTTTAAGCTTTCTGGGGTTTGGCATCCGTGATCCGATGACGAGCTGGGGACAACTCTTAAATCAGTTCACCGACAGCACGATCACGAATTTGACGTATCACCCCTGGCTGATGATCCCAGGGTTCTTTATTATCGTTGCTGTGCTCGCGTTTAACTTCATGGGGGACGCGCTGCGCGACGCGACCGATCCGTTCTCAGTCCAAGGGAGATAAAACACACAGCCCTGCCGAGCGCGAGAACTCGACAGGGCTGTGTCTTGCGTCTTCTGTTCTGTTACTACTTGCACTCCTGGCCGTTGGCGAGGCTCTGCAAGCACGGGACGTCGAACGCCCGGCCAAGCTGCACCAAGAGCGCCTTGGTCGCGGCACGGCGCACCGCGGGCGTCTTGCTGCCGTCGACCATCAAGTTACGTAGCTCTGCTTCGGGCTTGTTGGCCCACAGATCTCCGACATCGTAGTACGCAGCTAAGCCGACATCTTCGCTCTCGACTAAGGACTCGATATTAGGAGCTTGCTGGACGACCTTGGCCAAGCCGCGCCGCTCCACAATGGAGCTGTAGATCACAATTGGATTACCACCGCCATC
>JAOAIA010000005.1 GCA_026414955.1 Candidatus Bipolaricaulota bacterium | reverse complement strand
GTTCCCTCCCCCCCCACCCCCCACAGATGCCCCTGACGTCTCGTTCTTCAGCATCTTCATCTCGGACCCCGTGGTCCAGAACATCTACTTGGCTCTGTGGGCCGACGGGCTCCTCCCTGGCCCCGATAACCTGCCCGGCACGCTGCTCAATGAGTCGCTGACCTTCCGCAAGAAGGTCGCGGAGATGACGCTCTCGATCGCGGGGTTGACGCTGGGCCTGCGCGCCCTGTTCGGGAACTTCGGCACCCCCCAGACGGCGGACTTCCGCGCGGGCTTGGTCTTAATACTCGAAGGCCAGACGGTCTCCGGGATCACGGTGCGCAGCGAGACCTGGGTCGGGGCGCGCCAGGGCTTCGAGTGCTTCGGTGAGTGCAAGCCCGCCTCGCGCTTGGGGTTCACCTCCGCGACCTTCGGGGTGCAGCCGGCTAGCGCCGGCATCGTCGGACGGCCCATCCCGTTCCAGCCCCAGGAGGAGAAGCTCTTCATCACCGGGCTGACGCTCGCGGGCGTGCGCAATAACATCGCCATCGAGTTCGACCTCGGCGGTGCCAATGCCAGCTCGCTCCAGCCCACCGGGATGCAGATCACCTCGGCCTTCCGCCTTGACCCGCTGCGGCTGAGCATCACCAACATCGCGCGCTTCGCCCCCGGCCTGGCACTGGTGCGCGACATCGTGCTCTTTGGCATCCGCATCGGCGAGGCCAGCGCCACCGTCCAGGTGGACTTTCGGCCCGGCCCGCAGATCGGCGCGTGGGAGACCCTCTTCACCGCGCTGATCTTAGAGTTCGACCCGCCCGGCGGCACAGCCCAGATCGTCGTCCTCTCCTGCGACACCGATCGGCTTGGCGCTACCGTCGGGTACTGCCGAATCCCCGGCGTCGGGCCGTTCCTCGAGGTGGACTACTACATCGCGTTTGAGGTGGGCGATCTGACCGTTGAGATCTTAGCGATCATGCTCGGGAGCTTGCTCAAGGATCTCGTCGAGGTGGACATCGCCGCGAGCTGGTCCATCGGCGGAGCGATCACCATTGACTCCTTGACGATCCTGGAGCCCGACGCGCTCTTCGCCCAGAAGTTCGGTGTGAATATCAAGTTCTAGGCTTGAAAAACAGGAGAAAAGGAGGTTCTGTCAATGTTTAGAAGATTGCTCGCAATACTCGCGACCCTGGCCGTGGTCGCAGCCGGATGGAGTCTGCCCGCTGCGGCCGCCCCAGTGAGCGGCTCGGTGACGCTCGATATCGTCTTCCTGCCCGCAAACGTATATGACTGTCTGGCTGGGGCAGGTATCGAGCCGTGCAAGATTGATAAGATCTTTGTCAAGTTCGAGGCCGATCTGGTCTTGACGCTCTCGATCAGCGGCGTGGACATCACCAGCACCTCGATCTTCACCTTCAAGGGGCTGGAGTTCCAGATGTTCACGGTCATCGGGACGGTGGGCGCGCTGACGTTTAAGTCCCAGATCATCTTCGCGCCCAACATCGTCGAGGTCGAGGTCGTCAAGGATGCCTTCGGCCGGACTCGCTACTGCATCAACGACCTCGATCCAGTACCAACGTCCAATTACTTCCCAGGCTCTGATAATGACCTGTCAGAATGGCTCTGCGCTTTCCCCGTCAACTACACCGGCTCCACGTTCTGGAACTTGCTGCAGGACATCATCCACCCGGTGGAGGGGAACCTGAGACTAGCAACGGTCTTTGACACAGCCGACCATCTCGACCCGGCGCTCACCTTCCGCAAGAAGATCGCGGAGATGAGCCTGAGCCTCGCGGGGTTGACCATCGGGCTGCGCGGGTTGTTCGCCAACCTCGGCAGCGCCGCTCTGCCCGACTGGAACATGGGTGTCGTCGCCAGCGTCGAGGGCCAGACCGTCTCGGGGATTGTCATCCGCGGCGAGACCTGGATCGGCGCGCGCCAGGGCCTGGAGTGCTTCGGCGAGTGCAAGCCCTTAGAGCGCATCCGCGGCGGCAAGGTCGAGCCGGACTTCATCATCTACGAGGAGAAGCTCTTCATCCGCAACCTGAAGGTCGCCGGCGTGACCTTCGGCGCGCGGTTGGAGTTCAACTTCGCAGATACCCCCTTCCCCCCGACTAACCACAACGACGTCGTCGGGCTGCGGTTCGTCGCTCTGACCCAGGACTTCACGCTCGCGCCCTTCGGCCTGACGATCAATAACGTGATCAACATCCAGGATCCCGATGGGCCAGCTGGGCTGCTGGGCCTGAGCATCGTCCAGGACGTGCTCACCACCAGCCTGAAGGTTGGTGATATCTCCGTCCTGGCCCAGTTCGTCATCCGCCCCGCGACCACTGGAGCGTTCAACATCTACTTCGCTCAACTGATCTCGACCTTCGACGCGCCCGGGGTCAAGGTCACCGACATCCTCGTCCCGTGCCTTGACGAGAACGTCTGCAACTTCCCCGCCCAGGACGGGATGTTGGATCACCAGTTGATCCTCTCCACGACCGTCGGCGATGTGAGCATCAACATCAACCTGTACTTCTTCGGGCTCTTCCGCGGCTTCTATCGGGCGGTCATCGAGGTCAGTTGGAAGCTGGGGAACGTGACGATCAAGAGCACCTCGATCATCCCGGTCGACCCGATGACGGTCTATGCGGGCTGGGTCTACTTGCCCGCTCAAAAGATCGGGATCGAGCTGACGTTCTGAGGGAACCTACGGACGGTGTTGGCCCGGCCCTGGGGGCATACCCCCGGGGCCGGTTCGTCTTTTCGGGGCTTTGAATCACGGAAGGCACGGAATGAAAACCCTTCTGTGTACTCCGTGGTTCTTCTGTGCCTTCCGTGATTCAAACGCAATTTGACAGAGCACCTGTACGGGAGTAGCATATCTCAGTAAAGGAGGAATCCCTATGCGGCGCATACTCGTAGTTCTGTTGGTCGGCGTCGGAGCAGTCGTTCTCGGCGTTCAAGGACAAGTCCTCTCGACCCACGAGATCGTCCGTGTGCTCTCGGCCCAAGGCGATGTCACGTCTTCTGATCTGCAAGCAGCCCTCGGCCAATGGCAACTCGAACTCTATAACCTCCCCAATAAGACCGATTTCTTCTCGGCCCAATATCTCGTAGATGCTGACGCGAACGGGAAGTTCGAAGTCGGCGTTGATCCCGTGTACGCGATCACCGGCCAACCGAGGCTCGTCACCGCGACAGCACGCGTCTTCTGCAACAGGCCCGATCAGCCCGTCGAGGCCCGCGTGCACGTCATCGCGGACTTCCAAGTCGCGCGCAACGGCCAGCCCCAAGGAGGCACGCAGTCCGGCACGATCCTCTTTCTGGCGCTGGGAGACCTGCGCGGCCCGTGGCTCATGACCCTCTCGCTCGATCTGAACAACGATGGGAAGTCTGAGGGCGTGCTGGGGATGGCGACGCGGTTTGCGCTGCCCCTTATCCCCCCGAAGTGTCCGGATACGTAGTAGAATCACGGAAAGCACGGGAGAAATCACGGATTACACGGAAACGGCTCTTTCTGCAAACCAAGCTTATGCCCAATCAGCACGATCTCGCTCAGGGCGAGGTCACGGGACGGATTTTGAAGTGCGCTATCGAGGTCCACAAGACCCTTGGGCCAGGGTTTCAAGAAGTCATCTATCAGCGGGCGTTAGCCAAAGAGCTGGAGGCTGAGGGCCTCGAATTCGCCCGCGAAGAATGGGTGCCGATCTTCTACAAAGGCGAGAAGCTCGATACCCGCCGCGTGGACTTCATCGTTGAAGAAGTCTTGGTCGAAGTCAAAGCGAAAGCAGGACTCGAAGAAGCCGATTTCATCCAGACTCTCTCGTACCTGAAGGCTTCTGGGTACAGAGTAGCCTTGCTCTTGAACTTCGGGGCCAAGCACCTGCAGACGAAACGCTTGATATATGGGTAGAATCACGGAAGGCACGGAATTGAGTCACGGAAAGCACGGGAGAAAGTCATTTTCCGTGTACTCCGTGGTTCTTTCTGTGCCTTCTGTGATTCAACCCCTCGTCAATCATGTGATAGTTCTCGGTGTCTTCGGGGCTAAGGCACGGAATTGAATCACGGAGAGCACGGAATTTGAGTCACGGAAAGCACGGGAGGAAGTCGTCTTCCGTGTACTCCGTGGCTCTTTCTGTGCCTTCCGTGATTCAACCCCCCCCCCGTGATTCAAAACCTCGCGCCCTTGCGCGTCTTGATCACCTCGTCAATCAAGTGATAGTTCTTGGCGTCTTCGGGGCTCATGTAGAAGTCGCGGTCGGTGTCGCGCTCGATGCGCTCCAGCGGCTGCCCCGTGTGCTCCGACAGGATTCTATTGAGCCGGTCACGCATCCGTAAGATCTCCTCAGCTTGGATCTTAATATCAGCAGCCTGGCCCTGCACCCCGCCCCACGGCTGATGGATCATGATGCGCGCGTTGGGCAGGGAGAGCCGCTTGCCCTTCGTGCCTGCAGCCAAGAGCAACGCGCCCATCGAGAACGCCGACCCAATACAGATCGTGCGCACGTCACAGCGCACATACTGCATCGTGTCGTAGATCGCCAGCCCCGCTGTCGTGCTGCCCCCCGGCGAATTGATGTAGAGATAGATATCTTTCTCCGGGTCCTTCGATTCGAGAAAGAGCATCTGAGCCACGATGAGATTGGCCACGTAGTCGTTGATGACCCCCTGCAGGAAGACAATGCGGTCTTCTAACAATCGGGAGTAGATGTCATAGACGCGCTCGTACTGGCCGGTGCGGTCAATGACGAACGGCACTTGGGAGTTCATGGTGATTTCACGGCTCCTTCTGTAGATTTGAATCACGGAAGGCGCGGAAGAGCACGGAGATCACGGAAAACAGCTGTCCGTGCCTTCTGTGTCTATTTCTGTGCTTTCCGTGATTCTAGGTAATTTTCGCTCTTTCATAGAGAAATTGCAAGACGCGCTCGTCCTCCAGCTCCGAGCGGAAGCTCTGGAGTCGCCCTTCGCGCTCCAGCAGCGCCCGAAGTTTGATGGGCTTCATCTGGCGCTTTTGCGCCTCTTCTTCTAAGAGCTTCTCGAAATCCGCGTCGCTGAGGGCGAGATGCTCTTGCTTCTTGATCGCTTCGAGAACAAGCTCGCGCTTCACGCGCCGCTCGACGGACTCTTTGAGCTTCTTCACGTCCTCGGCAGACGGCTCCGGCAACCCCTGCTCTTGCCGGTGCTCCAGCTCTTGGGTGACAAGGTGCTCGACAAACCGCGCAGGAAGTTCTATAGCCGTCTGCGCGACAATCGTGTCCAATATCTTGAGCTTGAGTTCACGCTCGCGCCGGTGGGCGCGGCTCTCCTCGAGTTCCTCGCGAATTTTCTTGCGCAAGGCCGCGATGCTCTCGTGGTTCAGGGTCTTAGCTAACTCGTCGAGATCGGGCTTCTCTAAGACTTTGACGCTCTCAATGCGCAACTCTAGGCGCTGCTCGCCCACGGTGAGCGAGAGGGTCTGGCCGACTGTGTGGCCGATGAGCTTCTCGGTGAGTTCGCCAGGGGTAGCCTGCCATTCGCGTATCTGGTCTTCGCCCGCGATCTTCACCTCGACGATGTCCCCCGCTTCGACGAGGGCGCTCTTCTCACCGGCTTTGGGGATGAGCGTCGCGTGGTCAACGCGCAGGCGCTCCAGCACCGCGTCTATGTCGGAGTCTGGCACCGGCTGGACGGGAATATCTTGAACTTCGATCCCCGTGTACTCCTTCACCGTGACGTCGGGGAGGACCTCGATCTCGGCTTCGAATATGAAATCTTTCTGGGGGTCGAACTCTCCCGGCTTGGTCTGGGGCGGGCTGATCGGACGGAGCTGTAATTGTTGGAACGCCTGGGGGAGATACTCTTCGATCAGCGCGGCTTGGGCATCTTCATTGAGAAAGTCTTTGCCGAAGCGGGCTTCGAGCACGGCGCGCGGGACGTGCCCCGGCCGAAAGCCGGGGAGGTGGATCTCGCGGCTGGCGTGACGGAAGAGTTCGTCTATCTTGCGGCGCACCGTCGCGGCGGGGATCTCCACGCGCACGACGACTTGCGTTGGGCTTTTGGATTCTTTGGTGGCTTTCACGGCGCTCCTTTCACTGAGTGGATTAAGCCGGATGCTCCAGCATCCGGCCCGCGGCAATCAACCGAGTCAACAACAGATTCAACGGTGTTGGTATTTGCAATCTTCGCCCTTCACGCACCACAGCCCCATTAATATAATCAATCTCCGTGGGGCGGCCACGCCGCACATCTTGCAGCATACTCGAAATATTTTGAGCAGTTCTGCACGCGACCGTCTCGACGCGCTCGACAGCTTCAGAATCTGTCAACGTGACCCCATGTGCACGGGCGACGCGCAGCGCCTCACAAGCGACAGCCCCAGCGACCTCCCGAAGCTCAGCGTCATGCACGATCACGCCGTTGGGCTGATCGCAAAGCGCCGTCAGGGGATTGATCGCGCAGTTGATGATGATCTTCTCCCAGAGCAGACGCTCGATCTCGCCAGAGTATTCGGTTTCGATCTCGGCGCGGCGCAAGAGCGCGAGGATCGCTTCGATCTCCGAGGTGATCGGGCCTTCCCAGCGACCCAATCGGGTGAGACCGACACCAGCCCAGCGCACCCGCCCAGGCCCCACCAGCGTCGCCCCTTGGGCAGTAACCCCGCGCAGGAATCTCTCGCCCGACACAAATCTTAAAATCTCGCTCTCCATGCCGACCCCGTTCTGTAAGCTGAGCACCCACGAGCGCGGATTAAGCTTTGGGGCGATCTGCTCCATAGCGCGCGCCGTCTGGTGCGCTTTGACAAAGATCCCCACAAGATCGGCCTCTGCGAGGGCGTCGGGAGTCGTCGTCGCCTCGACGGTGATCTTCAGGGAAGAGCCGTCGCGCTCGATGGCTAAGCCGGCGCTTTGAATCACTCGGATGTGCTCGACGTTTGAGGGATTATACAAACAGACGTGCGCGCCAGCACGCGCCAGCAAGCCCCCAAAGAGACTCCCCAACGCTCCCGCGCCAACGATATAGATTCTCATGGCTGTCTTCTAAGAGCCGGCGACTGAAGTCTCCGGCTTAGTAGATGAAAGCGTGCTGCAGCACGCTAGCCCCCTTTCAGCGGGCTTCTCTCGGCTGAGCCGAATGCTTCAGCGTCCGGCTTCTGGAGCTTCTTCAGGACTTCCTCGCTGATCTTAAAACTGTGCTCTTCGACGGTGGGGAATTTTCCGGCCTTCACCTCGTGAAGGTATTCTCTGGCAGCGCGCTCGATCTCTTCAGCTATATGGGCGTAGCGTTTGGAGAATTTGGGCGAGATCCCCAACGAAAAGCCGATCATATCTGTAACGACGAGCACTTGCCCATCACAATACGGCCCGGCCCCGATCCCAATAGTTGGGATTCTCACGCGCTCAGTAATGAGTTTTGCCAACGCCCACGGGACGGCCTCGAGCACGAGCGAGAAAACCCCGGCTTCTTCTAGGATTTTCGCGTCGTTGAGGAGCTTGTGCGCGGTCTCTTCGTCGCGCCCTTGGACTTTCAGGCCGCCAAGCTGGGCCGCGCGCTGGGGCGTCAGCCCGATGTGGCCCATCACGGGGATGCCACGGCGCACTAAAAGACTGATAATATCGGCCATCTCGGCCCCGCCCTCCAGCTTCACAGCTTCGGCGCCCCCTTCTTTGAGAAAACGCCCCGCGTTGGCGAGAGCTTGTTCAGCCGATATTTGATACGACATAAACGGCATATCGCCGACGAGTAAAGCGCGCTTGACCCCGCGCCGCACAGCTCTGGTATGATGGATCATCTCGTCCATCGTCACGGGGATCGTATCGGGGTAGCCCAAGAGATTATTGCCCACGGAGTCGCCCACTAAGAGCACATCAATCCCGGCACGATCCAGAAGCAGCGCCGTGGGCCAGTCATAGGCCGTGAGCATGGCGATCTTCTCGCCAGCTTCTTTCATGGCGCGCAGGCCAGGGATCGTGACCTTGTCGCTCATAGAGAATCGTTCAGATCATAACACGAGCGGCGCATGGCGTCAAGGTGCCTCCAGGTTGCACGAGGGGGCCTCAAGGTGATAGAATCTGGGGTAATGGAGTCCGTCCCCTCTGCCGGAGGCGGCGGTAGGGCCCTATGTACAAAGATTTGGATCGGCGCATTGTCGAGTATCTCCAGAGGGATGGGCGAGCGAAACTGCGGGAGTTGGCCCGGCAACTCCGTGTCTCCACGACGACCGTGGGGCATCGGCTGCGCGAGCTGGAGTCGCAAGGGGTGATCCGCGGGTATAAAGCGTTGGTGGACTACGCCAAGCTCGGCTACCCCATCACCACGGTGACACTCATCAAAGCGCGCGGCAACCAGATCCCCAAGCTCGTCGCTGAGCTTCAGCAGAACGATGAGCACTTGACACACGTCTACGAGATCACCGGGGAGTTCGACATCTTAGTGATCGGCAAGTTCCGCGACCAAGAGAGCATGAATGCCGAGATCAAGAGGCTCCTGAGCCATCCGGCCATCGAGCGGACGAACACGAGCATCGTGCTCTCGGTCGCCAAAGAAGAGGCGGCCGTAGGGGCAGCTCCTATCGAAGTCGAAGCAGGGGCACCGGGGCATTGACGAGCGCGGGGGGCTCGCTTATAATGAGAGCACCCTCGAAACGGGAAAGGGTTTTCAACGCCATGCGCACGAATACACAGTAACTGAGGGTGGTGAGAGGGATGGTTGAACTCAAGGATTTCAAGATCTTTTCCGACCTTGGCCCCAAAGACCTGAGCGAGTTGGAGAGCAAGGTCCGCAAGATCAAGTACGGGCGCGGCGAGATCATCTTCCAAGAAGGGGCACCGGCGTTCGGCTTCTATCTGATCTTTGAGGGGCAAGTCAAGCTGGTCAAGCGCACGCTCGGCGGCAAGAAGCAAATTCTGAAATTGGTCGGCCCCGGCGAGATCATCGGCGAGACGACGCTCTTCGACAAGGGCGTGCACATCGCCTATGCCAAGACGCTCAACAAGGGGGTCGTGGGGTTCATCGAGCGCGGGGACTTCTTTGATTTCCTCACGCGCCATCCCCCGGTCACGTTCCGGCTCTTCGAGAAGCTCAGCGAGGAGCTCAAGGCGTTTCAGTGCAAGCTGGCCGAACGCAGCTACAACGGCTCGAAAGAGCGGCTCGCTCGGATTATTCTCAAGCTCGGTGAGAGCGGGATCGAGCTGTCGCGCACCGAGCTGGCGGAGATGGCCGGGGTCAGCTCCAAGACGGCCATTCGCACTCTTGGAGAACTGGAAGAGCGCGGCGTCATCGCCGTTGACGACCGCAAGGTCACCGTGCTCGACCAGAAGTCTCTCGAAGCGATGGCCGAGCCATTCCCCTTCCGCCTGAGCGATAATTTAATTATCTAACTGGGTCAACCTTCGCTTGGGGAAGGGACAGATGTCCTTTTGGGGATGCCCCTTGGGAAGTAGACTCACACAAGGGGATCGCGCCCCATACCAGACCATGAGCGGGTTCATACGTGTAGCGGTGATCCTCGTTCTGTATGCCGCGGCGGTCTTTTTCTTATTGGGGCTGAGGGACTATCAGGGGGTTGAGGTGCTGACGATGCTGGGCCTGCCCGTGCTTCTCAGTAGTTGGTTCTTCGGGCTTCTAGGAGGGGTGTGCAGTGCCGTCGCGAGTCTGCTCTGTTCCGTTCCCTTTGTCCCCGACAAGATGCTCGTCGTTGCCGGGGTCTGCTATTTCACAGTCGCAGGAGGGGTGGGGCTGTGGCATCGGCTCAAGAATCCCTCCCTGCCTCATAAGAGAAGAAGACCAGAAGAGCACCAGATCTTCAAGCGCTCGCTCAACATGACGAGCATTATAGATGCCGAGGGGCAAGTGTGGGAGAGCAATGACCGTGCTGTCGAAGCGTTCGGCTCTCCGCGGCGCGTCTGGGAGTTTATTCATCCTGACGATCAAGTGCGCTTTCGCGAGGAGTTGCATCGCGCGGCGCTGCGCGGCGAGGCCGGCCCGACAAAACTGCGCACGATCTCCCAACGCAAGGAAGTGATCCCCGTCGAGCTGAAGATCGTGCGTTTAGACCAGACGCGCCAGGCGCGCTTGGTGCTGGAGATGCGCGATCTGACGGCCCTGGCGGAGTTAGAAAACAAAGTCCGCGAGGCCCAAGCACGCTATCGCTATCTCATCGAAGACGCCATTGACACGCTCGATACCGGGATTCTGCTCTTGGATAAAGATCAACGGGTCATCTGGGCCAATTGCACGTTAGAGAAATTTTTCGATCTCGACCGAGATGAGATGGTCGGCCGAGAAGTGCGCCGCGCACTCATAAGGGCCAAGCGGGCCTTGACACAGCCCGAGGATTTTGAGCGGGTCGTCACCGGCGCGTCGGAGCCGTTCTTCTTCACCGTGCAGACCAACGGGACTGAGCGCATATTAGAATATCGCAGCATCCCCGTCTCTACAGAACGCTACAAGGGCGGGCGGATTGATCACTTCATTGACGTCACGGAGAAGCGACGCCTGGAGCAGAGCCTGCACGAGAAGACCAAACGCTTGGAAGAGAAGAATCGCCAATTAGAAGAGTTCACCCACGTCGTCTCCCACGACCTCAAAGAGCCATTACGGACGATGGCCGCGTTCAGCCAGTATCTGCTTGAAGATTACGCCGATAAGCTCGACGACGACGCGCGGGACTATCTGCAGAGAATCAACAGATCGAGCTTGCGGATGCGCAACCTCATTGACGATCTCTTAAGATTGAGCAGCATTGGGACACGGCAAGAGACGTTAGAGAAAGTCTATCTCAGCGAAGTTTTTGAACAGATCAAAGAAGACATGAAATCGCGATTAGAGAACGTCTCGCTGCAGTTGCCCAAGACCATGCCCATCATTGTCGCCAATAGGACGCGCATGGTCGAACTCTTTGGGAATCTCATCTCCAACGCGATTAAGTATAACGATAAGCCCGAAAAGCGCATCGAGATCGGATGGACACAACAAGGGGAGTTCTATAAGTTCTTCGTGCGCGACAACGGCATCGGCATCGAAGAGCAATATTTAGAGAAAGTCTTCGAGCTGTTTGAGCGGCTCAACCCGCGCGGGGACGACTACGAGAGCACCGGGGCGGGGCTGGCCATCTGCAAGCGCATCGTCGAAGAGTACGGGGGGAAGATCTGGGTCGAATCCAAAGTTGGCGAGGGGAGCACGTTCTACTTCACCCTGCCCAATCCCAGGTTTTCTGGGCGAGAGCCAAGCACCAACGGCGCGCGCGAAGCCGTCGTCCTGGCGATGCAAGGAGCAAACTGAGGTGAGCTATGCGCAACAGAAAACTCAAGATACTCTTGGTCGAGGACAACCCCGACGACGTGAAGATCGCGGAGCGGTCGCTGAAGAAGGGCAACGTGCAGAGCGATCTGTTTGTGGTGCAGGACGGGCAGGAGGCGCTCGACTTTCTGCGCAAGAAGGGGAAGTTCGCCGATGCCCCCCGGCCCGATCTGATCTTCTTAGACCTGAATCTGCCCAAGCTCAGCGGCCATGACGTCCTGGCGCAAATCCGCCAAGACCCACATCTCAAGAGAATCCCCGTGATCGTGCTCACGGTCTCCAAGCGCGAGGAGGACATTGTCAAAGCTTATAACTCCGGGGCGAGCGGGTATATCCCGAAGCCCCCCAGCACCACGGAGTTCATCAAAGTTATCAATACAGTGCTGGACTACTGGGAGGTCTCGGAGCTCCCGCCGACGTAGAAGGCTTTCACGGGATTTTCACGTCGGAGTCATCTCTTTTGGACCCTCGCTTGTTTATACTATCTGGGAAGCCTGTCCGGTGATCCCAGGGACACCGGATACTCATAGACCTGACGAAATCTCACGCAGGGGTAGACGGGGGTCCTTTCGCTCCTGCGGGAGAGGGGGTAAACTCACGAGCGATGATCGCTCACAGGAAGAACCGACAGAGCAGAGTCCGTGGCATGGTGCCAGCCAAGGTCACGGGTTTACGGCCCGACAGACCAGGGTTTTGCCGCGTCGCTCCTGCCAACCTCCTTCGGCGCGGATTTTTCCCCAGTCTGGACTTGGCCGGGGTTCGAGTCCCCACGGGCGAGGGAAACCTGGGTTCTTTCTGCGGTCGTAGGGGCACCCTCCTCCGGGGCGCTCCTATGGCCGGTGGTTGCTAACCTCATTCCCCGGGAAGGCGGGATCAACCCCTCCCGCCTTCCCTCCCTGCCTCTCCTTCCCCTCAGAACGCGCCTCAATCCAGACCCTTCGCTCCGCTCCGGGTGACATCGTGCCCAAGAATTTAGTATAATAGCGTTGTGGAGGACTGACTGACAGTATGTTCAAGACAGCGCGGTTCTACAGCCCCACGATGGGCAAGCTCGACTTCGACCAAGTCATAGACGAGATCGTGCGCATCATGGAGGAAGACCCCCAGACGCGCTACGAGATCGTGGTGGGCAGCGATTCGCACTCCAGCCCCGGCGAGATGGACTTCGTCACAGCAGTGATCATCCATCGGGTGGGCAAGGGCGGAAGATATTTTTGGAGGCGCATTCGCGAGCGCAATATCTATACATTGCGCCAGAAGATCTATCGGGAAGCGTTGCTCAGCTTCGAATTAGCCAAAGATCTGATGGAGGAGCTGGAGCGGCGCACCCTGCTCGATTATAACTTGGAGATCCACGTGGACGTGGGGCGCAACGGGCGCACCAGAGAACTCATTGACGAGGTCGTGGGGATGATCATAGCCAGCGGCTTCCCTGTCAAGACCAAGCCCGACTCCTACGCGGCGTCGTGTGTTGCCGATAAGCACGCATAATGCCTGACCTCACCCCCGGCCCCCTCCCGACATCACAGGGAGGGGAGTTTGTCTCGACAAACGCTGATGAGACGCGCCGGTTTGCCGCGCAGCTCGTCTCAGAACTCCAACCCGGCGATTGCGTCTTGCTCATCGGCGAGCTTGGGGTCGGCAAGACGACGTTTGTACAGGGATTGGCGCAGGGGCTGGGGATCACTGAGCCAGTGCGCTCGCCGACGTTCGTGCTCATGCACGAGTATCACGGAAGGATCTCGCTCTATCACTTCGATGCGTATAGAATCAAAAATTTAGATGAGCTGCGCGAGATCGGCTTTGAAGATACCGTTCGTTCCCCGGGGATCACCGTGATCGAGTGGGGGGAGAAGACGGAGAAGCTGCTGCCTTGGGGGTGCTGGCGCGTGTCTATAGAACTCTTGCCCAATCAGATGCGACGCATTAGGGTTGAGCGCCCTCAGCTACCCAAGACGTAAAGCCCGCTGTTGTTGTTCCCGATAATAATCTCTAAAAGCCCGTCGCCGTCGAGATCAGCCAGCGTCGGCGACGCGAAGAATTGGGCTGCTGCGCGCGGGCGATAGGCCCACTTGCGCACGCCCCTGCGCCCATCTAAGCAATAGAGATTCCCGTCGTGTGAGCCGATCAAAACTTCGAGTCTGCCGTCGCTGTCTATGTCAGCAATCGCTGGGGAGGACTCGACCAGATCGTTGGTGAGAAAGCTCCATTTCAATTTTCCGTCTGCGCCCGCCAGGGAGAGCACTCTGTGATCGTTAGTTCCGATGGCGACTTCGAGCTTGCCGTCGCCGTCGAGGTCGCCAATGGCTGGGGACGAGGGGATGCGCTCGCGACTTGCTTCAAAGAACCAGCGCTGTCGTCCCGTGCGCCCATCTATACAGAAGACGCCACGCTTGCTGGAGCCAACGGCGACTTCGAGCCTGCCGTCGCCATCGAGGTCGCTGATTGCTGGGGATGATTCGACGGGGCCGCCGGTGTTAAAAGCCCATTTCGCTGTCCCCGTCCGTCCATCGAGCGCGTAGAGTTTTCCGTCTAAAGAACCGATGACGACTTCAGGCTTGCCGTCGCCGTCAATATCTGCGATAGCGGGCGAGGAGCGCGCGGGAAATTCGGGGAGGAATCTCCATCTCACTGAGCCGCTGCGCCCGTCGAACGCATAGACGCGCTCTGAACCAACAATCACCTCGGGCTTGCCGTCGCCGTCAACGTCGGCAATCGCGGGCGAAGAGAGAATGCCGTCTTCGGTGAGAAACGTCCATTTGGGGCGCCCGGTGCGCCCGTCCAGAAGCGCAAAGCTCTTATCTTGAGAGCCGATGGCCACTTCGAGTCGGCCATCGCCATCGGCGTCGGCAACTGCTGGGGAAGAGTAGACCCAGTCTCTCGTGTCATAGCGCCATTTGAGAACCCCAGTGCGCCCATGATACGCATAGAGCGTGCCGTCATACGAGCCGACGACGACTTCTACGATGCCGTCGCCGTCTATATCCCCCACGGCAGCAGACGACTCGACCAAGCCGCGCGTGAAGGCGCTCCAGCGT
The DNA here is from genome assembly GCA_026414955.1 of Candidatus Bipolaricaulota bacterium. Taxonomy (GTDB): domain Bacteria; phylum Bipolaricaulota; class Bipolaricaulia; order RBG-16-55-9; family DRXL01; genus JANXCC01. Next base: position 20,939 of record JAOAIA010000005.1, on the reverse strand, counting down.
TCCTTGGGAGCCGTGATCTTGCCCGTTTTGGTAGCTCTCCCCGTGTGCAAGAGATCGCGGCGGAACATGGGCCAATCGCTTGGGGGCGTCTGGGCCTGTGCTTGCGCAGCCCAGCTTATTGTCAGCGTGTAGATTGTCCCAGCAGCCGCACGAAGGAACGCGCGTCGTGTCAGTTGCATACGCTTTTTACTTTAGCAAATGCGGATAGCTTGAGCAAGGGAGATCTTAGAATCACGGAAAGCACGGAATGAAAGTCGTTTCCGTGTCATCCGTGGCTTCTTCTGTGCTTTCCGTGATTCAAACTTCGACTTCAGATTTGCGTCTTTATGATTTTGGGGTAATATTGCCATGGGAGTGAAAGGGACGATCTCGAGTGATCTACAAGACGCGCAAACGCTACCGGGGAGAGCCGATCTGCGCCGATCCCACCGCCGATCCCCGCGAGAACGAGACGGCGTTGCACTTCACCGCAGGGGATCGGCGTATATGGGTTTCCAGCTATGAGCCGACGGTCATCGCAGGGCTTTTGGCGCATCCAGACTTTCAGACTGAGTATTTAATTTGTATGCAGACCAACGGGCGCGAGTGTGTCGTTGGGGTAGTTGGGAGATTGCCGGTAGGAGCACTTTCGATTGGGCGGGCGCGCCCGTCCGATAGTCACGAACTGATCGTGTCCAGGAAGGCTCGCGCTCAGAAAGCTGGCTCTCCAAGGGCGAAGCAGGGTGAGAAAACAGCCCTTAAGAGGCGTGTGCGTCGCGCCTTGCGAGAGCGTGGTCGGAGAAAACGTTAACGGTGATATGTATTACCGTTCTAGGGGATCACAGCCGATATAATGCTTCGTGAGCGATCTGACTTCACAAAGTTGGAGCGTTTGACTATAATTTTGCATAGTGAAGAGCAGCCTTCCACAGAGAAGGAGGTCTTATGGCAGCTAGATATTGGAGGAGGCTCTGGGTACTGGTTGGATGTACGGCACTGGCTCTCTTGCTCAACACTAGCTCAGTGGTCTCTCAAGTGCTCGTTACGCTGACGGTGACGAAGACCGGCACAGGAAGTGGCACAGTCACTAGCAGCCCCGCGGGGATCAACTGTGGCACCGCCTGCTCGGCCCAATTCTCCCTCAATACCACAGTGACGCTGACGGCGACACCCAGTCCAGGGTCAACCTTCGGGGGTTGGGGCGGAGACTGCAGCGGTACAGCCCTTACCTGTACGGTCGTTATGAATGCTAACAAGTCAGTCACCGCGACCTTTACGCTTGTCCCCACGTTCACGCTCACAGTGACGAAGGCCGGTACAGGGAGCGGCACGGTCACAAGTAGTCCGGCGGGGATCAATTGCGGCACAGACTGCTCAGAGAGCTACGCCTCAGGCACGAGAGTCAGGCTAACGGCCACGGCAGACTCCGGCTCGATCTTCACCGGCTGGAGCGGGGCTTGCACGGGCACGGCTACTACCTGCGAGGTCATTATGGATGCTGACAAGTCAGTCACCGCAACTTTCACGCGAGCCTTTACTCTCACCGTGACCAAAGCTGGCACCGGCAGCGGCACCGTAACCAGCAATGACGGAAAGATCAATTGCGGCACTGCGTGCACAGCGAGCTATGCTGCCACTACTCCTCCCACTACCGTCACTTTGACAGCTACTGCGGACTCCGGCTCAACTTTCAGAGGCTGGAGTGGAGCTTGCGGTGGTCGGGGCACCTGCACAGTCACTATGGACGCCAACAAGTCCGTCACGGCCACGTTTACGGCACGCCCTACTCTCCCTCCCGAGGGGTGTGAAGGAACTTCGCAAGACAATATCATTCAGAGATGCGAAGAGTCGGTCATTCGTGGTGACGGCAACGGCATATCTGATGATGGGCCTAATGCCTGTTCGTCATCGCGGTGTGGCAACGACTTCATTATAGGCAGTGATGACGATGACCAAATCTACGGGGATGACAGTTTTGGCGGCTGGCGCGCTACCGGCCGGGATACTATCTACGGGAGAAAAGGTGATGACACCATCTACGGCGAATCGGGGAACGACACCCTCTATGGTGAGGATGACAATGATGTCATTGACGGGGGCACTGGCAACGATCATCTCGAGGGCAACAAGGGGGATGACTTGTTGCAAGGCGGCTCTGGCCGGGATGTTCTCCTTGGTGGAGCGGACGATGACGAGCTGTACGGCGGTTCTGGCAACGATATGCTGCGGGGCAACGATGGCAGTGATACCCTCGACGGTGGCACCGGCAACGATATCATTGATGGTGGCTTAGATTCAGATGTTCTCATTGGTGGTGGCGGGAACGATACGTTCATTGTGCGGGCTGGCGATGCCGGCGATGACTCCGAGACGATCATCTGCACCCAAGCGCACAATGAGACGGGAAGGGTGATCCTCATCGGGGAATTCCCTGAATTGGTACTTGGGCGTTTTCGCAATACTATCGTAACTGTCCAAGACACTGCGGGAAGCTTTGAGATCATCACAGGGCCAGGGGTTTGTATGATCAGCCGCAGATAACTGCAGATCAGAAGAAAACAGCTCGAGGCGACGGCAACAGAAGCTTTCCCGATCCTAACAACAGGAGCTTGTGTGTTCAGAGGTGTGTGAATCACAGAGGGCACTGAAAGCTGTTTTCCGTGTGCTCCGTGGCTCATTCTGTGCTTTCCGTGATTCTAAGTCAACTCTTTGAGAGCTTGCTCAAGCTGCTGGGGCGTGGGCGCGCCGTGATGCCAGTGATAGTCCCCTTCCATGAACGAGACGCCTTTCCCAATCACAGTCCGAGCGACGATCATCGTCGGGCGCCCTGTGCCCTGGTTTTTTAAGAACTGCTCGAACGCTGAGATAATCTGCTCGTAGTTGTGTCCGTCAATCTCGAGAGTATTCCAGCCGAACGTGCGCCATTTCTCAGCGATGGGTTCGATCTTCATGATCTCTTCGGTGCGCCCGTCAATTTGTGTGCCGTTGCGGTCGAGCATCGCGCAGAGATTGTCTAACTTATAGTGCACGGCAGCCGTCGCGGCCTCCCAGGTCTGGCCCTCTTGGCACTCCCCATCGCTGATGAGACAGTAGATTTTATAGTCTCTTTTATCGAGCTTGGCTGCCAGCGCCATGCCGACTGACACAGAAAGCCCCAATCCGAGCGAGCCCCCAGAATGTTCTATCCCCGGTGTCTTGAACGCCAAGCTGGGATGGCCCTGCAGGATCGAGCCGAGCTTTCGTAAATTCTTCAGCTCTTCTTTGGGAAAGAAGCCCTGGTCGGCCAAGATCGCGTAGAGTATCGGGCAGATATGCCCGTTGCTGAGCACGAAGCGGTCACGATCCGACCAACGGGGTTCTTGAGGTCGCACGCGAAGATATTTATAGTAGAGCACCGTGAGCAGATCAGCAGAACCCAGCGCCCCGCCGGGGTGCCCGGAGCCGGCTTGGGCGACCATCTCTACGACCGCGCGCCGAAGCTCTTTTGCTTTTTGCTGAAGCTGCGAGATCGTCATGAGTTTATTTTATTTGAGCACGACGAATTTGCCAAGCTTGCGCTGAGTGATCCGTCCGTCTTGCACGATCTCCAGAACGTAGAGATAGACGCCGTTGGCGCGACGCTGGGGGCGCCATGCGAGCAGTGCGCTGTTCTGAGTGACTGCTTCAAGGAGCACAGCCCCCTTCAGATCGTAGATACGAAGTCGCGCCATCTCGACGGGCGCCGAGAGCTGTACGCGCACCATGTCTCGCTGATAGGCGAGCGTCACGGTCACCATCTCTTTGGGAGACTCTATCGTGATCGCATTGTCGCCTGCGATGGCGATAGTGTTCACCGTGCCCGACCAGCGATAGACGCCTGAGTGAGCTGTCTCCGGCACGCGCAGCTCGTATATAAAAGCTTTGGTCTCGCCGGGGTGGACGACGGGCCAGATGCAGAGATAATCGTTTTCGTTCTGGAGCTGGCATATCTCTGCACCCTCACCCCCAGCCCCTCTCCCCTGCGAGGGAGAGGGGAGCAGGGGTGAGGGGAAAGCTTCGCGCAGCTCCAAGCCTCCAAACAGCCCCATTGGCATCGTCGCTGCGATAGTGACTGTGATGAGATCGCCGGGCTTGGCTTGCTTGGGCGAGATCGTGCGCCGCGCTTGGATCGTCCCTAGCGAGAGATCGAGTCTGCCCGCGCCATAGATATTGTCTTTGCCCGGAACGCCCATATCTATCGCTTGGGCTTCGAGGGCGCTTTGAAGTTGATCGGCTGTCCAATTAGGATGTTGAGAGAGCAAGAGTGCTGCAGCGCCGGCTACATGCGGCGCCGACGCCGACGTCCCAGGGAAATACGTGAGGGCAAAGCTCGAGACGCCATCCGGCCCAGCGATATCGGGTTTGATTCTTCCGTCACTGGTCGGCCCTTGGGAGCTGAACGGCTCCTGCGGGCCGGTCTTCCAATTGCGCACACTGATCGCCCCGACGGCAAGAGCGCCGCGCGCGTCCGCCGGGGTCAGAATGCTCCCTGCGGGGACATTCGGGTCGAGAGCTTGTTGGCTGAGATTGAAGATCTTCAGTCGGATGTTCGTTTTTGAGACGCGACGCGCCAGGACGCGTGCCCGATACGTCCCCGGCGCCCACGCGACGTATTCGATCTGCTCGGTTGGCTCTTCCGAACCCGTCTGGTAGTTTTGCGAGCTTGTCACGAGGCGCCCTTGGGCGTCGTAGAGAAAGAGATCGAAATCTTGCGCGGTGCGCGGCCAGTCGTCCCATGTCAGATAGAGTTCAATCGAGCCGGGGAAGTCGGCTTTGATGAGAAGCTCTTCCCTGCCGGGGGCAAATTCCAGCCAGCCGTTATAGTCTCTATCGCTGAAGGTGCCCATCCAGTGGCTTTGCGCGTGGTTGCCCGCCGCGTTGACCCACAAGATCCCGTGGGCGCGGGCGCGATCCGCAAGCTCCGCGACGATCCCTGTGCCGTCGCCGAAGTTCGCGTTGGCGACGCCGACAGAATAATTGATGATCTGCACGCCTTGAGCGATCGCGTCATTCACAGCCTTGGCGAGATCAATCTCGTCGGCGACTTTCTTCAGATAAAGCCAGGCTTGTGGAGCCATGGCGTGAATGATCTCCGCGACGCCCGTGCCGTGAGCAGTTCCGGTCTCCAAGCCCGTGTCGGTGTAATCGTGCTCGTCCACGATGACGTTGGGATGAATAATTTTAGATTTTTTCGCGCGGCTGAGCTGGGCAAAGCCTAAGTCTATTACGGCGATCTTGATATCTTGGCCGCGCCAGCCGGCTCCTTGGAGCAAGAGTGCGCCGGTGGGCACGACCCCCTCGCTCGCGCGCGTGCCTAAAGCGACCAGAGATCGCGGACGACGAATGAACGAAATTTCAGGGACGCTCTCGGCGAGCGCTCGAAGATTCTCCGCGGGGACGCGCACCCGCGAGAGATTTCCCGCACGGGCTTCGATGCGAGCGCCAAAGCGAGCCAAAAGAGACTCGTTAAGTGAGCGCTCGCTCTCGATGACAACCGTGAGGTTCATGGGTTCGAAAGTTCTCGAGTTCAAGGGTTCTGAACCCGTGAACCCACGACCCCGCGAACTTTCTAAAAGCAACGCCGTCTCGATCTTCGGATGGTAGACCGATGGCTTTGGGGGAACGGGCCAACCATCAGAAAAACTCGAAGGAGCCGACCCAATCAAGAAGAACGCGAGAACACCAAGAGCGACAAGCAGATGAGACTTCTGCATGGCGCTCCTACGATAGCGAAAATCTTCGCTGAGTGCAACAGCCCGCTAGGGAGAGCGCGACATTCTGTTGAGCAGAACAGCGACACGCCCGCTGATAAATTGCGCCACGGCGATGTCAGCGAACTCGCTCCCCAAGAAGCGCCCTGTCGCGATAGCGATAGGCCCAGCTCCCACGGGCCAGACCTTGCTCATCCCAAAGGAACCGTCGCCTCGACCGAGAAAGACCTTCAGCTCGTTGCTCTGGATGCTCGCGGCTACGAGATCGAGCGCGCCGTCACGATCCAGATCAGCTATATGGACAGCGCGGCTCTCCGGGCCGATAAAGAGCACTGGCCCCTCGCGAAAACGCCCCGTGCCGCGTCCTACAAAGACTTTTACAGAGTTCTCTTCCGAGACTGCAACCGCCAGATCGTCGAAGCCGTCACCGTTGAGATCGCCCACGGCGAGATCTATAGGCTCCTTGCCCACGGGGAAGGGCAGCAGCGCGTCGAAGGTGCCGTCGCCATTGCCCAACAGAATCGTCGCTGTATCGTCGAAGAAGTTCACGACGGCCATATCTCTCTGGCCGTCGTCGTTGAAATCTCCCAGGGCGAGCGCGTTCGGCCAGCCCCCGACTGTGATCTCTTGGGCTATGGAAAAATCCCCTGTGCCGTCCCCTAGAAGCGTCGTCACGCGGCCCAGCGGCGCATTGGCCACTGCTATATCCCAAATTTGGTCTCGGTTGAAGTCACCACTGGTGAGTGTATACGGCCCTGCACCGACGACGATCTCACGCGCAGCTGTGAACCGCCCTGCCCCGTCGCCGTGAAAGATTATAACGCGCCCTTCGTCGAAGTTTGTCGCGATCAGATCGAGTTTTCTGTCTTGATTGAAATCGCCGACGATCAGCGATGTTGGGCGATATGTGAGCGTCAGCATTCTCTGGATACGAAGGTCCCCTGTGCCGTCGCTGCGCAGCACCGCGATGGTTCTGCTCTCAAAATTCGCAACAGCGAGGTCGTCGAAGGTGTCGCTGTCGCAATCACCCACGGCGAGAGCTGTGGGCGCCAGCCCAACGGGAATGGAGATGGGGAACGAGAAGTCCAGCACGCGAATAGTTTTCTGAGCGCGGTCGCTGGCGCCGTCCTCGTCGAAGACGCGCAGTGTAACGGTATAGACTCCCGCGCGGGTGTAGACGTGCGAGACCTGTTGCCCGATAGCACCGGTGCCGTCGCCGAAGTCCCACTCGTGGCGCACGATGCGCTGCGGCGCAAGCGCAGACGCCGGGTCGCTTGAGGCCGAAGCGTCAAACAGCACGGTGAGCGGAGCGAAGCCGTTGGTCACCGAAGCCGTAAAGATCGCTCTTGGAGGGGGATTGCCGACTTTAATAATGGCCGTCGCGACAGCCGTAGAGCCACGATTGTCCTTCACGGTGAGAATGACGGGGTAGAGTCCGGCTTGGGTGTAGGTATGCGAGACTGTTACCCCCGAAGCCGTAGTGCCGTCGCCGAGGTCCCACAGATACTCAATAATTTCCCCGTCGGGATCGCGCGAGCCGGAGCCGTCGAACTGCACCGTCAGGGGCACGTCCCCGCTGATGGGCGCGGCGGTGATCGCCGCAATGGGCGGCTGATTGGGCACGGTGACACAGCCGACTGCCCACACCACAAGCAGCCCGCAGAGCAGAGTGGCTCTCATAAGACCCCCTCTCTCATTGAATGATACTCTCGCAGGGGTCTCCAAGGCAAATCGTGTGGGATCGCCCGGCCGCTTGAAGTAGCGGGCTTAAGGTTACAAAGCCTGCCTGGGCAAGCGAGCCCCCGTCGGGGGACTTTGTCATTCAAGCTCGTGGCTTCAGCCACCAGGCGCGCTGGGGCGCAGCGGCGCGTTCTTGATCCATTTGTCAATGAGCGCGAGCATCTTGAAGTCATCAATTGTGAGTCCAGGAGCCAGCTCCGTCCCCTTGATCCAAACATCTAATGCTCTGAGAATTTCGAGATCGCTCAGACGATTGTCTCTGTCTGTATCAAGCAGCTCTTCAATGGTCTTCCCTGGAGGTGGGGGCGGCGTCTCGTCCCTCGGGACGGTGAAGCGCCACTCGAAGCGCCCTTCGGCGCCTTGACGGTCACGGGCGCGGATGCGCGCCTGCACGTCCCCGCTCAACTGCACTCCGATCGCTTTGAGATTGACCGTGAAAATATGCGTCGTCTGATCCCACGACGCCCCGGGGCTTTGCCAGCCAAACTGCCATGTCTGAGCTTCGTCTTGCAGAGTAAGCTGAATCGTCTCGGAGAGCACCTCGTTCTTGTCGTCGTTGATCGTGATCTGGATGAGCGGGGAGCGATCTCCGAGAGTCTCTTGGTCGCGCGGCCGCGGCACGAAGAACTCCGGGGGCAGGTTCTCTAAGCGAATGACGGTGAGCAAGCCGTCTCTGCCGGGCAACGGCCCACTGTTGTTGTTGTCCTCGGTGATATTGTTGCTGAGCAATCGTAAGGGGCTGCCCTCCAGCGTGGGGAGATCGCCGCGCAGGATGAGCCACACTAAAATTATCCCCTTGGCGCCCGCTTGGATAGCGTTGCCCCCATCGCGCGCGCTGATAGTGATCTCGTCGCCATCAGGTGTGATCGAGACGTCTTGCTGATCGGCGAAGAGCGGGAACTCCGCCCTGATGAACGTCGCGATGTCGCGGCGCTCCAGGCGCACCCGCGCGCGATAGCTTTGCACTCCCCCAACTGTGCTCGTGAGGATGATCGGCACCTTTACCGTGTCACCGACCAAGACGCCGTCCACGCCGACGACGAGCGTGGGGGCGCTCGGCGCTGCCGCGACGGTGAGCTGCCCGTTGGAGACCGCGACATTGAACGGGTTGAGACGATCATTGACGATCTCTCGAATAGAGAGCGTGACCCCGGTGCGGCCGCCGAACGTCCCGCGCAGCTTGACTTCAGCAAGCAGCGTCTGGTGCGCACCAGAGACGATCACGTCGTTCTCGTCGCGCCCAAAGATCTGTACGGTATTGCCGTCGGGAGCGATCTGGAAGCTCGCAAAATCTCTCAATGGTTCAGGGAAGCGCACGCCCTCGATATGCGCGATCTCGGGAGCATCAACGGTGACGCTGAATGTGTAGTGATGAAGCCCGTCTGGTGCAGCATTAATGGTGACGGGCAGCCAGACCGCCGCTCCCAACGAGAGCTGGTCACTTTTGATTGAGACCGTCTGCGCATAGCCCAGCACAGCCCCGAGGAGATGCACCCCTAGCAGCACGCTCCATACGATAAACAAGCGACGCATAGAGATCGTAGACCTCCTTGTGTTGGTAGTTTTTCATCTTAGCCCTTTGTTTGCAGGGCTGTCAAATCTTCAGAGTATAACTCGCTTTGAGTGCACCGCCTTGGAAACCGTCACTCCCGACGGTGCCCTCCGCGCTGAACCTCCAGCGCCCCAGAGCGCGACTCACGCTCATAGAGAGATGGTCCAGCCCAAAGACGCTCATATCTACGCTCGCACTCACACTGAAGCCGAAAAGCTCCCCGCTCGCTGTGCACGTAGCAAACTGGATGCCATCAAGGCTCCCCATGACAAACGCATCAATGGAGAAATCGCCGACAAAGCCGTTGGCCATAATCTGAAAGCCGCTCAACTCCAGCCCTGAGAAATCTATCGAAGCTTGAACGAACAGCCCATCGAGCATGAGATCGAGCGAGATGCCCTCGCCCGTGATCCCGTGACTCTCAATAGTCACGCTGAGCGAGAGCGATACACGCTCATCCCACAGGGTCGTCGCCAGATCGAACGACTCTGACTGGAAGCCTGCCGTGGTGATGAGCGACGTCATCGTGAGCGTCCAATCGTCGCTGAGGTAGCCTACGGCTGAGAGCGATTGCTGCTTGAAGCCGTGAGCTGTGAACGTCGTCGTCCCGCTGAGTTCGCCGAGCTCTCGCGCGAGCGAAAAATTTATATTTCCCGTGGGAGCGACGATGCCCTCTGGGGTGAGCTGCGCGCCTCCGGTGACGTTGAGCTGACTGGGGCCGAGCTTCACCGTGACTTTTCCGTTTTTGAAGCCGCGTCGCCAAAAGTTCAGCGTGTTCTCGAGCGAGATGAGTCCAGGGAACTCGGCTTTGAGCTGGGTCTCGGCGCTCGTCAGCCCCTGGGGGGTGAGCGTCGCGGTGGCGCTCGCTTGGATCCGTGAGATCTGATAGCTCAAACTGAGCTTGGCGCTCTCAAAGCTCTTTGCGGTGAGCGTGGCGCTCGCCCCGACCGTCCACGGGGCGCGCTGCCATTGCCAACCCCCTTCAACGCTGACATCGCCAAATCCGTTCAGATCGAAGGGCAGCGTACCCGTGAACGTGAGCGTCGTCTGCGCTGATGCCCAAGAGACGCTGAGCAATACCAGAGAGAGAAGCGTTGCGATACCGGCTGCTGAAGCAGCGGGCTTGGGAGAGGGAAGCCCGCTCAAGGGGGCTTCTCTAGCGTGCTTGAGCACGCTTCCATCTGCTGAGCCGGCGACTTCAGTCGCCGGTCTCAGGGGCAGGGGTCTGCACATGAAACTATTCTATCATGGCGTTGTCACTGCCGCACAGTCACGGTTCGGGAGAGCGAGTTCTTCGCGCCGCGGTCATCCGTGAGCGTCAGCTTCACCGTGAACGTGCCCGCGGTCTTATACGTGTGGGTCACGGTCTGGCCCTCGGCAGTGTCGCCGTCGCCAAACTCCCAAAAATAGAGCACGATCTCGCCGTCATCGGTTGAGCCGGCCGCGTCGAACGCAATGGGCTGATTGACTTTGGGATTTATCGGGGTGAAGCTGAACGTCACCAACGGGGGCTGATTGGGCGGCAACGATGGCTCTTTGATCACTAAATGCTGGAATGCCGACGAGGTCGCGCCCTTGTCGTCGGTCACGGTCAGGGTGACTTTATAGGTGCCTGCGGCTTGGTAGGCGTGCGTGACGGTCTTGCCCTGACCGGTCGTCTGATCGCCGAAATCCCATCTGTACGAGACGATAGTGCCGTCGGGATCGGCAGCAGCCGAAGCGTCGAATGTGACTTCTTGATTCGCTGTGGGCTCCAGCGGCTCAACGGTGAAGATTGCGACCGGCGCCTGGTTGGGCGGCACCACGCGCACTGTCTTCGCTAACGCTGTGCTGGAGCCACGGTCGTCGGTCACGTGTAATATAACGTCGTACTCGCCATCTCTCTTAAAGACGTGTGTCGTCGTCGCTCCCTGGGCGGTCTCGCCGTCGCCGAAGTCCCACAGATAACTGATGATCTTGCCGTCGGGATCGCGCGAGCCGGAGCCGTCGAACGTCACGGCCTCGTTGATTTTCGGCTCTTTGGGGCTGAAGGTGAACCGCGCGAACGGGGCTTTATTGGGGGGTTGGCAGCTCTGCAGGACACCGCCAAAGCCCAACACCGCCGCCAACAATGCGAGCATCGCTATAGAGAAGAATCGTCTGTGCGTCATCGGTGCTCACCCCTCTAGACTAAGTTGTCGTACTCTTGGCTGAAGGGGCCAAAGTAGAAGATAGTGGGCTTATAGGGCAGATCGCGCAGCTCTTCGGGCAGCTCTTCGCTTTCGGGGAGGCTCACCGGCAGGTCAAGCTCCGGGAAGCGATTTAAAATATCTTGTCCGCTCAGGCCCGTCGCTATCCCCACGAAGATCGCATTCTGAAAGGGGAAGATCGTCCAGCGATGCGCGATCCGCTGCGCTTCTGGAATATCTTGTTCAATCTCGCTCTGCTCGCGCAGCACCAGCCAGCGCAAGAAATCCTTGAGCGTGCTGATCTGTCCCACGCTCAACCGCACGACGGGCTGAGCTTTCTTCCGAGTTGGGCTGCGCTTCTTCGCCTTGCTCACACTGCTATCTTACTGTAATCGAGATCACCCTGTCAGCGGCCTGTCACCCCTCGCTCTAGTATAATGGAGACTTTGAGAAGAGAAATCTGAGACCATACAAGCAGACACGTGTCGGCATGGGGAGCAAATCTGTTATGAATCCGCGCGCGAAGTTCGTCGTGGCTGTGCTCGCTTTCGCCATAGCACTCGTCACGGCGCTCAGCGCGTTCTATCTCACACGAAGAAGTGACGATCTCGCGGAGCAGTTTCGCGAGCGGTCTCTGTGGCGGGCGCAGGTCTTCGCCGGGTTAGCGCCGCAGCATCTTGAGAGGGGCGATTGGCACACGCTGTTCAGCACGATCTTTACAGCCCCCGATGTGCTCTATGCTCAAGTCGTCTACGGCGGGCAGGTGCGGGCGACGCGCAGCTCTATCCCGATACCACCTGCGCAACTGTTACCCCAAGAAGAGGGTCTGCTGCCCTATGCCCCGCAGCTCTTGGAAGCCCGCACGACGTCGGGCCAAGCGTATCTTGATGTGCTCTATCCGTTGACTGTAATCGGGGAATTCACCGATCCCAATAGTTATGTGCGCCTGGGGCTTTCGCTGGCCCCCTTAGAGCAAGAGCGGCGCAGCGAGGTCTTAACAATAGTTCTGATCGCGCTCGTCGCGTTGGCGCTGGCGGGAGTGATCACGTGGTGGTTGGCACAGCATCTCTTCCCAGAAGATACACTCCCAGCAGATGTGGGGCGGCAAGAAGGCCCCCCTCCCCGTGTCGGGGAGGGGCCGGGGGAGAGGTCTTTGGTCGTGGACAACGTCGCCAAGCGCGTCTTCCTCAACGGGAGCGAAGTCAAGCTCTCGCCGAAAGAGTACGAATTAGTGCGCTTATTGGCATCTGAGCCGGGCAGGGTCTTCTCCAACGAAGAGATTCTGCAAGCCGTCTGGGCCGGACGCCAGTGGGCCACAGCCCAAGACGTCAAACAGTATATCTATTTCGTGCGCAAGAAGCTCGAAGCCGACCCCGAAAACCCCAGATTTATTATCACCGTGCGGGGGTTCGGCTACAAGATCAATCTTGACTAAAAATTTTACCGAGCTTCTATTGTTTCTTGAGGTCGGACCGTTTAGTTTAAGCGAAAGGAGCAGTTATGAAAGTCCTGAGAGCGATCTGTATCAGTCTGCTTGGGCTTGCCATGCTCACGCTCGTCGGGGGGGCGCAGGGTGGGCCTCCCGATCCGGCGGAGCTTGTGCGCATTGCCGAATCATTAGTAGCTCAGTTGGGGTTAGCTCACCAAGAGGCTGTCTTCGGGATGCTCGCGCCGACATTAAACGTCGCCAAGATCCATGCCCAGCGCGTGATCAACCTCATTCAAGGGAAGAGCGGGCCAGATTACAATCCCGCCGTGGGGGAGATCGGCGACGGCATCGGGGCGCTCGCGCACGCTGAGCACTTCCGCGAGGGCATTCGCAATACCCCTTTAGCATCAGTCTTTCTCTTGGGGATCGAGAACGTGATCTTCGATCTGAGCGCGCCGGGGATCGGGGCTATCCACCACGCCAAGCGGGCCTTGCAGGCTCCCGATCTCAATAGGGTGAGATTGTCGTTGCGGGCGGCAAGGGCATTTCTCTACAGCGCGCGCGGCAGCCCACTTGACCCCGTCAGCGAAGGCGGTGCCCGTGCGATCTTAGCTCGGCTCAGGGCCGGACGCTAGGTCTTTATTAGGCTTTTGCTGAGCACTGGACCATGAGGAGGAAGGGCTATGGCCAAAATCACGCAGTTTGATCGAGATGCCGCGGCGCATCTGGCGCGGCGGGCGGGCTTTTCGGGAACATTAGAAGAGATTGACAGATTAGCGACCCTAGGACGTGAAGGCGCGGTAGACTATCTGCTCAATTACGAACGGGTTGACGACAGCGCCATGGAGCGCGGCCTTGAGCGCTATATTCAGAGCCAGAATCTCAATCTGACCCAGTTTCGCCCGATTCAGGTCTGGTGGCTCTATCGGATGATCTACACCAAGCGCCCATTGTTAGAGAAGATGACGCTCTTCTGGCATGGGCACTTCGCGACAGCGATTAAGAAAGTCTCTATCGCCCCGTTGATGCTCCAGCAGAACCAGCTCTTCAGAAGACTGGCGCTGGGAAACTTCGAGACGCTGACGCTCGAAGTCGCCAAAGACCCAGCGATGATCATCTGGCTCGATAACAATACCAATATCAAGGGCGCACCCAACGAAAATTTCGCGCGCGAGCTTTTCGAGCTATTTACGTTGGGAATCCGCGACCCGATCACCGGCCAGCCAGCATACACAGAGAAAGATATTCAAGAAGCGGCGCGAGCGTTCACGGGCTGGACCATTCGCCGTGGGCAGTTCTATTTCAATGCGAGCCAGCACGACGACGGCGCCAAGACCATCTTGGGCAAGACGGGGAACTGGAACGGCGACGACGTCGTGCGCTTCGCTTGCGCTGAGCGTTCTACGGGGCGGTTTATCGCGAAGAAGCTCTGGGAGTTCTTCGCCTATCCCAATCCTGAACCCCAGATCATCGAAGCCCTCGCGGACGTCTATTTTGCGAGCAAATATAATATGAAAGCCGTGCTGCGCGCGCTCTTCTTGCGCGAAGAGTTCTATTCGGAGCGGGCGCGCTTCGCGCTGATCAAAAGCCCCGTAGAATTAGTCGTCGGCGCGATGCGCCAACTCCAAGCAGACTTCAATCTGCGCGTGCTGCCCGGCGTGCTCTCGCTCATGGAGCAGGATCTCTTCAATCCCCCTGATGTTGCCGGCTGGGACGGCGGCCTCAAGTGGATCAACACCGCGACGATGCTCGTGCGCTATAACTTCGCGAATCTTTTAGCAACCGCGCGCGGCGGCACCACCGGGACGTTCAGCCCCGAAAGACTTCTTGCGGGCAAGAACTTTCAGACCCCAGAGCAGCTCATAGAATATCTCTTGCAATTGCTGGGGCCGCTGCGCGTCCCTGATAATACGAAGAAGCTCTTTGTCGAGTATCTCGCCGAGGGCGGCTTCCAGCTCACTGCCCAGACGATAGACAATAAAGTGCGCGGGATCATTCATCTGATGATGGCCCTGCCGCACTACCAGCTCAGCTAAAAATTATTAAAGAAGGAGGGTCATTATGCTCAGTCGTCGGGAGTTCCTCAAGCGCGGGGTCACGTTCGTAAGTTTAAGTTTGGTATCTCGCTCTATGATGATGCAGGTGACGCCAGGGCACGAGACGGTCTTCGGTCAAGCGAGCACGTTCTCAGGGAACTCCAATCTCTTGGTGATCATCCAGCTCAACGGCGGCAACGATGGGCTGAACACGGTCATCCCCTATGGGAATGGGGTGTATTACGATGCGCGGCCCAAGCTCGCCGTGCCGCCCAAAGAGATCTTGCCCATCACTGGCCAGATCGGGCTGCATCCTAAGCTGACAAATCTGAAAAAGCTCTATGACGCCGGGAGAGTCGCGATTGTCCAGGGCGTCGGCTACCCCAACGCGAATCGCTCGCACTTTCGGTCTACTGATATTTGGATGACGGCCAACCCCGATACGATAGAGAAAACCGGTTGGCTGGGGCGCTACTTGGATGAATCTATAGCGCGCTTTCATGGCGTCAAACTGCCTGCGGCAAATATCGGGGGCACTCTGCCCCTGACGCTTGTCGGCGAACGAGTCGTCGTGCCCTCGATTGCCAACGTGGAGAGCTATCAGTTCTTGACGGACGCGCGCTATCCCCAGGAGCGCGAGAAGCGCCTGCGGCTCTTTCAAGCTATCAATGGGCAGCCCTTTGAGAATGCGTACTTAGATTATCTTGCTCAAACCGGGGTCGGGGCGCAGCAGAGCGCCGCTGAACTCCAGGCGGCCGTGAAAAAGTATACCTCGACCGTCGAATACCCCAAAGACCCGTTCGCCCAAGGATTGAAGCTCATCGCGCAGATCATCGCTGGCGGGCTTGGGACGCAGATTCTCTACGTGGCGATTGGCGGGTTCGACACGCACGCCGAGCAGAACACCGCACGCGTCAATCATCCGATGCTCTTAGAGACTGTAGACCAAGGGCTGGCGGCGTTCTATCAGGATATTTCTCAGATGGGCGTCGCCGAGGATATTGTAATGATGACGTTTTCAGAATTTGGCCGCCGAGTGCGGGAGAACGGGAGTTTGGGCACGGATCACGGCACGGCCGCGCCCATGTTTGTTCTAGGCAATAGAGTCAAAGGGGGTCTGCACGGCGAGCATCCGAGCTTGACGAGGCTCGACGACAACGGCGATCTTATTTATACTGTTGACTTTCGCTCCGTCTACGCGACGATCCTCGAAGATTGGCTGGGGGCAGAGGCCCAAGCGATCTTGGGGAAGAAGTTCGAGAAGCTGGGCTTGATCGTGAGATGAGTTCGAATCACGGAAGGCACGGAAGAGCCACGGAGACCACAGAAACAGCTTTAATTCAGTGCTTTCCGTGCCCAGTTCCGTGCCTTCCGTGATCCAGAACGAAAGAAAGAAGGGAGCTGCAATCATGCGATCTCGTCACATGCTCGCCGTCTCGTTCTCTATCGGCTTGGTAGTCGTCTTGCTCATGGTAATAGGCGCGATGCGCTTCAGCGCGGCTCAGCCGACCAAACCGAATATTATCTTTATTCTGACCGACGATCTCGACGCCGATCTCATCGAATTTATGCCGTATCTGAAGTCGCTCGTCGTGGAACAGGGCGTGACGTTTGCGAATTTCTTCGTGAACGTCTCGCTCTGCTGCCCGTCACGAGTCAATATCTTACGCGGGCAGTACGCGCACAACACTCAGATCTTGACGAATCTCTTGCCCACCGGAGGCTTTCAGAAATTTTACGCTCTCGGCTATGAGCACTCGACCGTCGCGACATGGTTACAGGGTGCAGGCTACCGCACGTGTTATTTGGGGAAATATCTCAACGGCTACCCCGCGGGCGTCTCGCCCACGCATGTCCCATCTGGCTGGAGCGAATGGTACAGCCCCGTGGCGGGCAATCCCTACTCAAATTTTAATTACGTGATGAACGAGAACGGCAAGCTCGTGCGCTACGGCAATCGGGCCCAAGACTATCTCACTGATGTCGTCGCGCGCAAATCTCTAGATTGTATCAAGCGCACAACGTCCGATGGGAAGCCGTTCTTTCTGCACATCGCCCTGTATGTCCCCCATGCGCCGGCGACGCCCGCGCCGCGCCATGCCCGGCTCTTTTCAGACGCGCAACTGCCCAGACCGCCGTCGTTCAACGAAGCCGACGTCAGCGACAAGCCCAGCTTCATTCGCAATCGGCCGCTCTTGACTGACCGCCAGATCGCCCAGATGCAAGACTTCTATCGCAAGAGACTCCAGTCTCTGCAAGCCGTGGACGAGATGCTCGCGAGCTTGATCGAGACGCTGCGCGCTGTGGGCCAGCTTGAGAAGACATATATCTTCTTTACGTCCGACAACGGCTTTCACATGGGGGAGCATCGGCTCAATTCGGGCAAACAAACAGCTTATGAAGAAGATATTCGGGTGATGTTGGTAGTGCGTGGGCCTGGCGTGCCCGCGGGGCGAGTGCTGGGGCATCTGACGGGGAATATAGATTTAGCGCCGACGTTTGCCGAACTCGCTGACGCGCCGATCCCAGACTTCGTGGACGGGCGCTCGCTCGTGCCGGTGCTGGGAAGCAATCCGCCAACGCCAGACACGTGGCGGCAGGGCTTTCTGATCGAGCACTGGCATCAGCAACGAAGAGAAGCGCTTCACGCTGAAGGCGTGTGGGAGCCGCCTGATCCGATGGAGCTGGAGCAGACACAACAGTTGGCGGTCCCAGAATTTGGAGCACTTCGCACTACAGAGTATCTCTACGTCGAGTACGTGACGGGCGAGCGCGAGCTGTACGACTTGAAAGCCGACCCCTATCAACTAGAGAGCTTGCACGGCACGGCTGCCCCTGCGCTCATCGAGAGTTTGTCTGAGCAGCTTGCGAAGCTGAAGACCTGCGCTGGCGCGAGCTGTGGGGAGCGATGACGTTGCGAAGTCTCCTCTCTTTGGGTAAATTCTCTCTGCTATGGCGACGCTCAAGCTCTTCAATACCCTCGGTCGGCGCGTGGAAGAGTTCAGGCCCATCAAAGACAACGACGTGGGCATCTATACGTGCGGGCCAACGGTCTACGATTACGCTCACATTGGGAATCTTCGAACGTATATCTTTGAAGATATCTTACGCCGCGTGCTCGAGTACAACGGCTATAAAGTCAAGCACGTCATGAACATCACCGACGTGGGGCATCTCACGAGCGACGCCGATGAGGGCGAAGACAAAGTCGAGGCGAGCGCCCGCCGCACCGGCAAGAGCGCCTGGGAGTTAGCTGAGATGTACGCCAAAGCGTTCTTCAAAGACACCGAAAGATTGAATATTCTGAGGCCCCATATCGTCCCCAAGGCCACCGATCATATTGCTGATCAAATTGCGCTGATCAAAAAGCTCGAAGCGAAAGGCTATACGTATAAGACTTCTGACGGGATTTATTTTGACGTCTCGAAGTTCCCCACCTACGGGGAGCTGGTCGGTCAAAGCCTTGAAGAGAAGAGAGCCGGGGCGCGCGTCGAAGTCAACCCCGAAAAGCGCAACCCCGCCGACTTTGCGCTCTGGAAGTTCTCGCCCAAAGATAAGAAGCGTCAGATGGAGTGGGCCAGCCCGTGGGGCGTGGGCTTTCCCGGTTGGCACATCGAGTGCAGCGCCATGAGCACCAAATACTTGGGCCAGCCCTTCGATATTCACTGTGGGGGCGTAGATCACATCTACACGCATCACCCCAACGAGATCGCCCAGAGCGAGGCCGCCGAGGGCATAAAGATGGCGAACTTTTGGCTGCACGGGGAGTTTATGACCGTCGAAGGCCGGCGCATGGGCAAGTCCGAGGGCAACGCGTATCTGTTAGAAGATCTCATCAAGCGCGGCTATGAGCCGTTAGCATTTCGCTATCTGTGTTTGAATACACATTATCGCGTTCAGTTGAATTTCACGTGGCAGGCGCTTGAGGGCGCGCAGACGGCTCTGGAGAGGCTGAGGGAGCACGTGCGCAACGCCCGCGCTGTCGGGGGCGATCCTGCCCAAGGGAAGATTCCTCCGACGGTGCGCGAACGCTTTCTGGAGGCGATCAACGACGATCTCAATATTCCGCAAGCGTTGGGGGTCGTGTGGGACTTCGTGCGTGCGCACCAGAACCCTTCGGATAAGTTAGCGACGCTCTTTGATTTCGATCGCGTCTTCGGGTTGAAGCTGAGTGAAGTGCGCCCTGAAGAGACGGTCGAAGTTCCTCAAGAAGTGCGCGAGCTGCTGATGCAGCGCGAGGCCGCGCGCAAAGCCAAGAACTTCAAAGAAGCTGATGCTCTGCGGGCGAAGATCACTCAGTTGGGCTATGACGTGATAGATACTCCGCAGGGGCCGAAGGTGAAGCGACGCTGAAGGCCGTCAGATAGCATCCGAACGTTAACAGCGAGATGCCCAGCGCCGGCGGCAGAGCCTGCCACCAAAAGACGATGGGATTGCTCAGTACCCCCCCATCGAGCATCAGCGCCCAGTCTAAGAGAGACTCAAAGCGCCCCGGGCGCAAAAAACTCGCCAGATGCCCCGTCGCCACAGCATACCCCATCGTCAGTAGCGCCGCAGCCATCAGCAGCCGTCCCCAAGGGCGCGCTGGAGATCGCATGAACAGCAGGGTCGTGAGCGGCCAACTGAAAAATCCTAACAACAAGCCTAAGCCCGTGTGATCGAACTCAAAGATGCCGCCCCAGACCAAGATCGCCGGCACCAACGGTATTGCCAACGTCACCGTAGCCAAGAACGATAACACGCTTGGAAATCTCTTGCAGAGCGCCCAGAGCGCCCAGCCGATCAGGACTCCCCCTACTGCTGCGGGCACACCCACTTTGAGCGCTTGCCCCGCTCCGTACAAGATCTGACTGAAGATATCGCGCGACCAGCGGTCTGTCCCCAGCAGATGTGCCAGCGAAGGGGGCGCGGGGTTCTGCTCCAGCGCGCGGTCGTACCCCGTCAGGGGGTCATAGATACGCCCTTCCGTAGGTGCAGCCCAGAGCGTGTTCATCAGCAATGGCTGAGCTATAGCTAAGAGCACAACACAGCTTAGGCTCCCCAGCCCCAGCCAGAGCAACCCACGCAGGGGCGCAGCAGACACAACGAAGGGAATCCGAGTCAGCGCGGGAGCGACCAGGGCGCTCAGCCCCAGAACGCCTAAGCTCATCACCCAGAACGACCCCAACAAGACGGGAAGATCGGCGCGAACGGCTGCACGCCAGAGCATCCCCATCCCGCCCCACGCAAAGAGAATCTCGACAATGAGCACCATGCTCAAGCTGAGCGCCGTAAAGAACGACAACCAAGGAGCCCAGAGAGAGCCAACAGCGTAGCGAAAGAAGAGAGCACCTAGAGCAGCTAAGTAGAGCACGAGCGTCGCCAAGGGCAGTGCCATGTGACGCAGCAGATCAGCGATCAGGATCAGCGTGTTGGCGTGATGCCACGCGAAGAGAGCCGTGACTAGCAACCCGGTGAAGACCAGGAGGCTCAACCCCAGGCGCACGGGCCCCAGAGCGATCCGCGCGCTGATCTTCCACGTGAGCGCCGCGCTTACTACAGCGAGGAGCACCGCTCCTAGCAGTTGGAGAAAGAGCGTGTTGACCGAGATCGGTGCGGCGTGCCATAGCGCCGGGGAGAGCAGCCCCCCGCTGGGGAGGAGCCGGAGCTGATCGGCGAAGCACCAACGTAGTAGTGCGCTGCTCAGGGGAAGAAAGAGCGAGGCGAGGACGGCGATGGCGAGAGCGCCTTGGAAGCGCCGCACGGTCGAACTGCTCTGCACGAGGGCTTGGAGCCAGCGGCTCAACGGCCATGCCAATAGCAGCGCTAAGAGCCAGAGCGTGAGCGTGCGCGGCATTAACTCGGTCAACACGTGGGCGACGGGGTGTCCCCCTCCTAGCGCTGGCCCGAGATCGAGCGTGATCAATCTCTTCAGAAAGAGCAGATACTGTTCGTACAACGGCCCTTTCAGTTGCAGTTGCTCTTGCAGGGAGATGGGCGGGCCGGAGAGCGACGGGCGCGGGAAGCCCACCGGCGTGCGCATGAGAATCTCTGGAACGACTTGCAAGAAGAGAAAGAGCAGCGAAGCGACGGCCCACAGCCCCAACCCGGCCCACGCAAGAGCCTGTACGAGACTTCGCACTCTTCTCTGTGGGTTCATAGCTCTCCTACGGCCTGTTGGATGAGCGCTTGTTGATCGGGCATCAAGTTATAGTGAGCGAGCTGGCTCACGTCGGCCCACTGAGCGGCCTCGATGTCGGAGTCGGCACGCAGCTCGCCAGATTTATAGCGTGCCAACAGCGCGATCAAGAGATAGTGATACCGCAC